>JAWOGY010000045.1:0-33332 GCA_046496425.1 Vicinamibacterales bacterium | reverse complement strand
CCTGCTCCCAGCGCGCGGCCGGGCGGGCGGGGCTGAGGATTCGGGAGGAGCACACCCGCATGAGCGAGGCGTCTTCGTGGCCGGCCGTCGTGGATCTGCGGTTTCTCGGCTCAGCCGGCCGCATTGCGGCGGCGCTCGTCCCCACGCCGGCCGGAGTACTGGTGGTCGACCCCGGGCCTGCCAGCTGTCTTCCGGCGCTCCTGGCCGGACTGGCTGAGCACGGCATCGCGCCGGGCGACCTGCACGGCGTGCTGCTCACCCACATCCACCTCGATCACGGGGGGGCCACGGGCACGCTGGTCCGCCAGCACCCGCGCGTGAAGGTCTACGTGCATGGGCGAGGCGCGCCGCACCTTGTGGACCCGGCGAAGTTGCTGGCGAGCGCCACGCGCCTCTATGGAGACCAGATGGATCGGCTGTGGGGCGAGTTCGCCTCCGTGCCCGCGGTCAACCTCGTGGTGCCCGGCGACGGCGACGTGCTGGACTTCGGCGGCGCCGGGTTCGACGTGGCCTACACGCCTGGTCATGCGTCACACCACGTCTGCTACCGCGACCGGCGCTCGGGCGTGGTGTACGCGGGCGATACGGGAGGCATCCGTGTCGGTCCGAGCCCGTACGTGCTGCCGCCCACCCCCCCTCCGGACATCGATGTGCGCGAGTGGCAGGCGAGCCTCGCGAGGGTGCGGTCCTGGGAGCCTTCCGGCGTGTTCGTGACGCACTTCGGCCTGTACAGCGACACGGGCGCCCACTTCGAGGCACTGAGCCGCGAACTGGCCGCGTGGGACGAACTGGCGGGGACGATCCTCGCCGAGGTCCCGGAGGAGCGCCGCCTGTCGAGATTCGTCGAGTCGGCGCGCGAGCGCGTGCGCCAGCGGGTCACGCCAGACGAGGCCGAGTCCTATCACCACTCCATGTCGCTCGAAGACTGCTGGGCGGGGCTCGAGCGGTATTGGCGGACGCGCAGGGGCCAGGGAGGGACCGATGGGCGGTGATGGCGGGGCGATGCCGCGGCCGGGAGACGGGAAAGGCGCGCGGATGCTCGTCGACGGCGAATGGATCACCCGCGGCGATACGATCGAGGTGGCCAATCCGTTCGACGACCGGCTCGTGGACACCGTGCCGCGGGGCCGCGTCGAGGACGTCGGCGCGGCAATCGCGGCCGCCGCGCGGGCGGTGGAGCGGCCGTGGCCGACCCATGCCCGCTACGACGTGCTCATGCGCGCCGCGGCCCGCCTCGACGACGACGCCGAAGGCTACGCGCGCACGATCGCCCTCGAGGGCAGCAAGACCATTCGCGAGGCGCGCCGCGAGCCTCCCCGGTGCGTCACGCTGCTGCGCCTGGCGGCGGAAGAGGGGAGGCGGTTGGCCGGCGAGACGCTGCCGTTCGACAGCAGGGCGGGCTCGGAAGCGCGGGTGGGCTACTACTTCAGGTTCCCCGTCGGCGTTGTCGGCGCCATCACGCCCTTCAACGACCCGCTGGCGATGGCCTGCCACAAGGTCGGTCCGGCGCTGGCCGGCGGGAACGCCGTGGTGCTGAAGCCCGGCACGGCGACGCCGCTCTCCGCGCTGCGCCTCGCGCGCGATCTGGTGGAGGCGGGGCTTCCGCCCGGAAGGCTGAACGTCGTCACCGGTCGCGGCGAGGAACTCGGCGACGCCCTCGTCGCCGACCAGCGCGTCCGCCTGGTGACCTTCACCGGCGGCGTCGCCACGGGCCTGCGCATCACCAGGACGGCGGGGATCAAGAAGCTCTGCATGGAACTTGGATCGAATTCGCCCGTCCTGGTGATGCCCGACGCGAACCTCGATCGGGCCGTCCCGGCGATCGCCGCCGGCGCGTTCGCCCAGGCGGGGCAGAACTGCCTGGGCGTGCAGCGGGTGTTCGTGCTGTCGGAGGTGTACGACGCGTTCCGCGAGCGTTTTGTCGCGCACGTGCGGGCGCTCACGGCGGGCTCGTCGATGGACGAGGCGACGGACGTCTGCGCGATGATCTCCGTCCGCCAGGCGGAACGCGTCGAGGCGTGGGTGCGTGAAGCCGAGCGAGGCGGCGCGCGCGTGCTCGCCGGCGGCCGGCGCGAAGGGGCCCTTCTCTGGCCCACGGTACTCGAGTCGGTGCCGGAGGGCTCGCGCCTCGACTGCGACGAGGTCTACGGCCCGGTGGTGTCGCTCTATCGCGCGGGCACGCTCGACGAGGCGATCGCCCGCGCGAACAGGGCCGACTACGGCCTGCACGCCGCCATTTTCACCGAGAACCTGCGGGCGGCCTTCACGGCCATCAGGGGGCTCCACGTGGGCGGCGTGATCGTGAACGACTCGACCGACTACCGGCTCGATGTGATGCCGTTCGGCGGCACGAAGATGAGCGGCATCGGCCGTGAGGGCATCCGCTTCGCCCTGCAGGAGATGACCGAGACGCGCGTGGTCTGCTTCAACCTGTAGCCGCCGGCGGCGCGCGAGCTCGAGTGGGGTAGACTGGCCGGCAGGACCGCGGGGGCATCAGCATGCAGGACTTCGAGAAACTCGGGGCGTTCTACCTCGGCCGGACCTATGACCTCGCATCCGGCAGGCGCGAGGACGGCCTCGTCCTGTACGACTCGCGGGACCTGGTCACGCACGGGGTGTGCGTCGGCATGACGGGCAGCGGCAAGACAGGCCTCTGTCTGTCGATTCTTGAAGAGGCCGCCATCGACGGCGTGCCGGTCATCGCCGTCGATCCGAAAGGGGACCTCGGGAACCTCCTGCTCACGTTCCCGGAGCTGGCTCCAGAGGACTTCCGGCCCTGGGTCAACGAGGACGATGCGCGGCGAAAGGGCGTGAGCATCGACGAGTTCGCCGCGGACCAGGCGGCGATGTGGAAGCGGGGGCTCGCCGAGTGGGGCCAGGATGGGGCGCGGATCGGACGGCTTCGCGCGGCGTCGGACTTCGCCATCTACACGCCCGGCAGCAGCGCCGGCCTCCCGGTGTCGATACTCCGATCACTCGACCCGCCGCCGCCGTCGCTCATGGAGGACCGCGAGCTGCTCGCCGAACGGGTGAGCACCACGGCGACGAGCCTGTTGACGCTTGTCGGAGTCGAAGCCGAACCCGGGCGGAGCCGGGAGCACACCCTGTTGACCTCGATTCTCGCGGCAACGTGGGCGGCGGGCCGCAGCCTCGACCTCGCGGGGCTCATCCAGCTCATCCAGGCCCCGCCCGTGCAGCGGATCGGCGTGCTCGAACTCGAGTCGTTCTTTCCTGCGCCGGATCGATTCGGGCTGGCAACCGCATTCAACAACCTGCTCGCATCGCCGGGGTTCGCCGCCTGGCTCGAAGGCGAACCGCTCGCCATCGACCGGCTGCTCCACACGTCGGACGGCAGGCCGCGCGTCTCGGTCCTCTCGATCGCGCACCTCGGCGATCGGGAGCGGATGTTCTTCGTGTCGCTGCTCCTGAACGAGTTGCTGGCGTGGATGAGGTCGCAGCAGGGCACGACGAGCCTCCGCGCGCTCTTCTATATGGACGAGGTGTTCGGGTTCTTCCCGCCGGTCGCGAACCCGCCGTCGAAGACGCCGCTGCTGACCCTGCTGAAGCAGGGCCGCGCCTTCGGGCTCGGGTGCCTCCTGGCGACGCAGAACCCCGTGGACCTCGACTACAAGGGGCTCGCCAACTGCGGCACCTGGTGGCTGGGCCGCCTGCAGACCGAGCGCGACAAGGCGCGGGTGCTCGACGGTCTCGAGGGCGCGCTCGCGTCCGGAGGCGGCCGGTTCGACCGCGCGTACTTCGACCGCGCCCTGAGCGGACTGCGCAGCCGCGTGTTCGTCATGAACAACGTGCACGAGGACGCACCGGCCGTGCTCGAGACGCGCTGGGCCATGTCGTATCTGCGCGGCCCGCTCACCCGCGAGCAGATCAAGATCCTGATGGGCCCGCGCAAAGCGGCCGCCTCGTCGCAGCCGGTGCCGCAGGCGTCTTCCGCCCCGGTGCAGCCTCCGGCTCCGGGGCCGGTCCCGCCGATCGCGGCGGCTGGTGCCGCAGACGAGGGCGCCGGGAGGCCGGTGCTGCCGCCCGAGGTCGCGCAGTTCTTCGTGCCGGTGACGCTGCCTCGCGCCGGGTCCGCGAGCTTGTGCTACGAGCCCAGAGCGGTCGGTGCCGCCAGGGTGGGGTTCTCCGACGCGAAACTGCGCATTGACGCGACCCGCGCCGTGACGGTCGTCACGGCCATCGACGTGCGGCTCGGCAGCGTCGACTGGGCGGATGGCGCCGTGCTGGACATGTCCGCGAAGGACCTGCACGCCGAACCCTCAGCGGCCGGCCGGTTCCTCGACCTCCCTCCGGCCGCTACGCGGGCCAGGTCGTACGACGCGTGGGCAAAATCCTTCAGAAGCTGGATCGGCCAGAGCCAGACGCTCGACTTGCTGAAGAGCCGGCGCACGGGCCTCATGACGGCGCCCGGCGAGTCCGAGCGTGATTTCCGCGTTCGTCTTCAGACGGCGGCCCGGGAGCAGCGCGACGAGGCGGTGGATAAGCTGCGGCGGACTTGCGCGCCGAAGCTGGCGGCGCTCGACGAAAAAATACGCCGGGCGCGCCAGGCCGTCGACCGGGAAGCCGCCCAGGCGTCCCAGCAGAAGCTGCAGACCGCGGTGTCCATGGGGGCGACGGTGTTCGGGGCGCTCTTCGGTCGCAAGACGCTGAGCGCGTCGACACTCGGCAAGGCCACCACCGCGGCGCGCGGCATGGGCCGGACGATGAAGGAGAGGCAGGACATCGAGAGGGCCCGGGAGACGCTCGCCGCCGCCGAGCGGCAGCGAGCGGAGCTCGAGGCGAAGGTGCAGGCCGACATCGACGCGCTTGGCGGAGCCCTGGATCCGCTCACCGAGACGCTGGAGTCGGTGAGGCTCAAACCGAAGCGCAACGACGTGACGGTGCAGCTGGTGGCGCTCGCGTGGGTCCCGATGTGGAAGGACGACGAGGGACGCCTGACCCCGGCCTACAGATAGCGCCCTCCCGGTAGGTGTCCGACCCTGTCCTGGCGTCACGGAACACCAGGACGAGCTCTTTGGCGTCGGCGCCGTCGAGGGGATGAAGCGCGCCCTCACGCGCCGTATTCCTCCCGGACCTAATGCCGCCGCAGCCCGGCGAATCCCGCCTGTGAATGTCTTTGACATCAACCGTACGCGGGCATAGAGTGAGAGCAAGGATTCGAAATATGAATACAAGTTCATCCACTCGCCGCCGCCGCCACCGGGAAGCGGACCTCGCAGGCTTGCTCGAGGCCGCCGAGAAGGTGTTCAGCGAGAAGGGCTATCACGCAACCTCCATCCGCGACATCGCGCGCGAGGCAGGATTCAGCGTCGGGGGCGTCTACCAGTTCTTCGAGAGCAAGGACGAACTCTATCTCCGCGTCGTGGAGACCCAGTGGGAGTTCTTCTTCGCGCTCCTGGACCAGGCCCGGCAGGTTGAGGGCGCGCGAGCGAAGCTCGAGGCGCTGACGGCGGCGATGTTCAGGACGTTCGAGGAGCGGCGAGGGTTCTTCCGGCTCTTCCTCTCGGAGCGCGGGAGGCTGACGGCGGCGTTTTCCGACCTGATAGCGGAGCGTGTTGGTGCGCACACCCGCCGGCTCAGGGAGCAGCTGGTCGAGCTGATGCGCCAGGGGGTTGACGAGGGCACCCTGCGCGGGGGCGATCCCGGCATGCTCGCCTCGGCGTACCTGGGCATGGTGCACAACTGCATCTTCGAGGCGCTGGCGTCGGGCGAGCAGAAGCCCCACCGGGATGCGGCGGACGTGCTCTCCCTGTTTCTGGACGGAGCGGCCGGCGACGGGAAGGCCGGGCAAGGGGGCGCATCGTGAAGTACAGCAACGGGGGCATGGCCGCCCTGGCGGTCATAACTGCCCTGGCGGCGGCATGCGGGTCCGGAGCGAAATCCGAAGCGTCGTCATCGGCCCCGGAGCCGCTGCAGATCACCGTCGCGGCAGCCGCGCAGCAGAGCGTCAACCACGTGCTTCGCGTGACCGGCACACTCACCGCCGCCGAGGAGGCCGAGGTGGCGGCGGAGACGGCCGGCCGGGTGATTGGCACGCCGGTCGAACGGGGCAGCCGCGTGGCCGAAGGCTCGCCGCTCATCACGCTCTCCCAGGTGGAGGCGCAGTCGGCCGTGTCAGAGGCCGAGGCCAGCGCGGCGCAGCTCGAGGCGCGCCTGGCGATCGAGGCGGGGGAAGCCTTCAGCATCGACGCGGTGCCTGAAGTGGCGTCGGCGAAGGCGACGCGGGACCTTGCGGAAGCCGAGTTCGCCCGGATCCGCAGCCTGCTCGATCAAAAGGTGGTGTCGCAGGCCGAATTCGACCAGCGGCGCACGCAGGTGGAGGCCACCAGTAATCAGTATCGCGCCGCGCGCAATGCGGCCCAGCAGCAATTCCGGATGCTCGAGGGAGCCAAGGCCCGCCTCGCACTCGCGCGGAAAGCCCTCGGGGACACCGTCGTGCGCGCGCCCTTCACGGGTCTCGTCATGGAACGGCAAGTCAGCGTGGGCGACTTCGTGACACGCGGCACGAAGGTGGCAACCGTCGTCAAGATCGCGCCGCTCAGGGTCGAGCTCACCGTGCCCGAACAGTCCGCCGGGCTCATCGCGCCGGGCCAGACGGTCCGCCTCGTCGTCGACGCGTTTCCCGGGCGGTACTTCGAAGGCGACGTCCGGTTCGTCTCGCCGGCCTTCCGCCCCGACCAGCGCGCGCTGACCGTCGAGGCCATCGTGCCGAACCCGGACGATGTGCTGAAGCCCGGCATGTTTGCCGCGGCCGAGGTGATGCTGCCCTCCGCGACGCCGTCGATCGTCGTGCCGTCTTCGGCGGTCGCCACGGTGGCGGGCGTGAGCCACGTCTTCGTCGTCCGCGGGACGAGCGTGGAGCAGCGCATGATTACGACCGGGCTGAGCCTCGGACCCGTGACGGAGGTGCTGCAGGGGCTCTCGGCCGGCGAGATGGTGGCAACCTCCCGGGTCGAGGCGCTCTCCGACGGCGCCGAAATCCGCGTCGGGCCGGCGGCCGCCCAGGCGCCGGCCGCCAGGAAGTAGGCGGCGTATGCAGTGGCTTGCCGCGATCTGCGTTCGACGGCCGGTGTTCGCGACGGTTCTCGTGCTGACGCTCGCCGTCGTCGGCGCCTTCGGCTACTCGCAGCTCGGCGTCGATCGGTTCCCCAAGGTCGATTTCCCGACCATCATGGTGACGACGCGTCAGCCTGGAGCCGCGCCGGAACAGATCGAAACCGAGGTCTCCGACAAGATCGAAGAGGCCGTCAACACGATCAGCGGGCTCGACGAACTGCGCTCGACGTCCGCCGAAGGCGTCTCGATCGTCACGGCGTCGTTCCTCCTCGAGAAGGACGTCGATGTGGCCGCCCAGGAGGTGCGCGACAAGGTCAACCGCATCCTCCCGCAGCTGCCTCGCACGATCCTGCAGCCGGTCATCGAGAAGATGGACATGGACGCGGCGCCGGTGCTGGGCCTGGCCGTCTCGGCCCCGAAGCCGGTGAACGAGGTCACCGAGTACGCGGACAAGGTGCTGCGGCGGCGGCTCGAAACGGTCAGCGGGGTCGGCCAGGTCCTGGTCCTCGGGGGCCGGGGGCGCCAGATCAACCTGTGGGTCGATCCCGATCGCTTGCGCGCGTACAACGTCACGGTGACGGAAGTGGCCAGGGCGCTCCAGTCGCAGAACGTCGAGGTCCCCGGGGGCCGGCTCGAGCAGGGTCCGCAGAACCTCACCGTCCGGACCCGGGGACGGGTGCAGTCGGTCGGGCAGTTCGGCCAGATCGTCGTGCGCGTGCGTGACGGCCACGCGATCACGGTGGCCGATGTGGCCACCATCGAGGACGGCATGGCGGACGCGGCCACCCTGGCCAGCGTGAACGGGTCACCGGCCGTCGTGTTGAATATCCGGCGCCAGTCGGGCACGAACGCCGTCCAGGTCATCCAGGCCGTCAAGGATCGGATCGAGGAGCTGCGCTCGACGCTGCCGCCAGGCTACGCGATCACCATCGTCCGCGACCAGGGCGACTTCATCAAGGCCTCCATCCGCGCGGTGCAGGAGCACCTCGTCGTCGGCGCCCTGCTGGCGGCGCTCGTCGTCCTGATTTTTCTAGGCAACTGGCGGTCCACGGTCATCGCGGCGATTGCCATCCCGACGTCCATCATCGCGGCGTTCGGCCTCATCTGGTACCAGGGCTTCACCCTGAACTCGATGACGATGCTCGCGCTCACGCTCTCGGTCGGCATCGTCATCGACGACGCGATCGTGGTGCTCGAGAACATCTACCGGTTCATCGAGGAGAAGGGCCGCGATCCGTTCGTGGCCGCCGTCGAGGCCACCAAGGAGATCGGCCTCGCCGTCATGGCCACGACTCTGTCGCTGGTGGCGATCTTCCTGCCGATTGGCTTCATGAGCGGGATCCCGGGCCGCTTCATGAAGAGCTTCGGCCTGACGATGGCGTTCGCGGTGATGGTGTCGCTCCTGGTCAGCTTCACCCTGACGCCCATGCTGGCGGCCCGGTGGCTGAAGGTGCGCCGGAACGACGGCGACCCGGCGCGTCCCGCGCACACCTCGCGCGAGAGCGGGTGGTTCGGCCCGCTCGACCACGGGTACACGAAGGCGCTCGAATGGGCCCTGTCGCACCGCCGCGTGGTGGCTTTCGTCGCCTTTTTCGTGCTGCTGTCGAGCGCCCCGCTCTTCATGGCCACCAACAAGAACTTCCTGCCGGTCGACGACCAGTCGGAGTTCGAGGTCGGGCTGCGCGCGCCCGAGGGGACGAGCCTGCAGTCGACCGAGCTCATCGCGAACCGGATCGCGACCAGGCTGCGCTCCGGCTATCCGGAGGTGGCCTTCACGATGGCGACCGTGGCCGACGATTCCGCGCGGACCGCGAACGTCGCCACGATCTACGTGCGCCTGGTTCCGCTCGGCGAGCGCACGCGCGACGTGTTCGCCGTGGCGGAGCTTGTCCGCCGCGAACTGAAGACGCAAGACGCCTCGGCGGGCCTGCGGACGGCGGTGCGGCCGATCGCGGCCATGGGCGGGGGAGGGCAGCAGAGCGCCGAGATCCAGTTCGTGCTGAACGGCCCCGACATCAGCAGGCTCCAGGAGTACGCCCAGCGCATCGCCGCCGCCACCCGCGAGGTCCCCGGCGCGGTCGACGTGGACATCTCGCTCAATCCCGGGAAGCCGGAGCTCGAGGTGACGCTGGACCGCGCGAAGGCGGCCGACCTCGGCGTGCAAATCGGCGACGCCGCCGAGGCGATGCGCCTGCTTGTCGGCGGCGACCAGGTCACCACGTACAACGAGGGAGACGAGCAGTACGAAGTGCACCTGCGCGCGCTGCCGGGCTCGCGCCGCACGGCCGCGGACGTCGGCCGCCTCACCGTGCCGTCGTCGCGGCTGGGCAGCGTGGCCCTCGACAACATCGCCGCGTTCGAGACCGGCACGGCGCCCGCCGAGATCCAGCGCCTGAACCGGGCGCGGCAGGTCACGGTGTACGCGAACCTGCTGCCGGGCTTCGGCCAGACCGGCGTCATGGACGCGATGCAGGCGTCTGCGTCGGGGCTGAACCTCGGACCCGAATACCTGACGCGGTTCGCCGGGCGTTCCCGTGAGCTGGTCCGCACGGGACAGTCCTTCCTGCTCGCCTTCGGCCTCTCGCTCGTCTTCATGTACCTGATCCTGGCGGCCCAGTTCGAGTCGTGGCTCCACCCCGTGACGATTCTGCTCTCGCTGCCGCTGACGCTCCCCTTCGCGCTACTCTCGATCATCGTGGCCGGCCAGTCGCTCAACATCATGTCCGGGCTCGGGCTGCTCGTGCTCTTCGGCGTCGTGAAGAAGAACTCCATCCTGCAGATCGATCGCGCGAACCAGCTCAGGGACCAGGGGCTGAGCGCGCGCGCGGCGGTCATCCAGGCGAGCCGGGACCGGCTGCGGCCCATCCTGATGACCACGCTGTCGTTTGTGGCGGGCATGGTGCCGCTGGTGCTGTCGAGCGGCGTCGGCTCGGGCACGAACCGCGCGATCGGGTTCGTCATCATCGGCGGGCAGTCGCTCGTGCTCGTCCTCACGCTGATTGTCACGCCCGTCGCCTACTCGCTGTTCGACGACGCCTCGAAGCTGCGCCTGCCCGGCCGCGCGCGCGAGGCCCTTGCGCGTGCCGCCGCCCGGGTGGCGGCACGGGTGAAGCCGGCAGGCGCCGCCGGGGCCGGGCTCCTGCTGGCGCTGGCGCTTGCCTCACCCGCCGACGGACAAGGGCTGGCGCAGGCGCCCGCCTCCGAGGCCCCCTCGACCGCGGCTGAGCCGCTGCTGCGCCTGAGCCTCGACGACGCCGTCCGCCTGGCGCTCGAGAACAACCTGGATCTCAAAGTCGATCGCCTCGATCCGCAGATCGCCAGAGAACGCGTCGACCAGGCCGCGTCGGTGTTCCTGCCGGCCCTCACGTCGAGCCTGACGCGCTCGAGCGCGCTCTCGCCGCCGACCAGTTTTTTCGTCGGCAACCAGGGCGTCCAGAGCCTCGCAGGAAACGGCACGGTGGGCCTCGCGCAGCGCCTGCCGCATTTCGGAACGAGCTACGCGACGGGCTGGGATACGACGCGCACGACGTCGACGAGCCAGTTCTCCAACTACAACCCGATCGGCACGTCGAGAATCCAGTTCGCCGTGTCGCAGCCGCTGCTCAAAGACCTCGCGATCGACGCCGGGCGGCAGCAGCTCACCATCAGCAAGCGCAACCGGGAGATTTCCGACACGCGTTTCCGGGAAACCGTGGTGCGCACCATTTCGGACGTCAAGAAATCCTACTGGGACCTGGTCGCGGCACGCGCCCTGGTCGACGTCCAGCAGCGGTCGCTGGAACTGGCGCGCGAACTGGTGCGCATCAACAAGGCGCGTGTCGACGTCGGCCAGGCGCCGCCGCTGGACCTGGTGACGGCCCAGGCCGAGGAGGCCCAGCGGGACGAGAACCTGACCATCGCGCAGGTCACCCTGAAGCAGGCCGAGGATCGGCTCCGCATGCTGGTGCTCGACGCGAACAGCGAGGCGTTCTGGACGACCGGCCTCGACCCGACCGACCGGCCCACGCTGCTGGGCGAGGTGCCCGACGTCGACACGGTGATTGACCGTGCGCTCAGGCAGCGCCTCGACCTGGTGCGGGTCCGCGCGGAACTGGAGAACGTCCGCACCAACGTACGGTTCTACAGGAACCAGACGCTGCCGGACGTGCGCTTCCAGGTGAACTTTCAGAGCACGGGCCTCGGCGGCACCCGTCTCGTCCGCGAAGGCGGCTTCCCGGGCACGGTGGTCGGCAGCGAGCCGGTGTCCTTCGGGTACGTCATGAACCAGGTGTTCCAGTCGGCGTATCCGACCTGGATCGTGGGCGTGAACGTGACCTACCCGCTCGGCCGGAGCGCCGACGACGCGAACCTCGCGCGCACGAGGCTGGAGGAGGCGCAGGCGCGGGCCAGGCTGCAGAGCTCGGAACTGAAGGCGGTGCGCCAGCTGCGCCAGTCGGCGTGGCAGGTGGACATGAACGCGCGGCGCATCAACACCAGCCGCGCGGGACGGGCGCTCGCCGAGCAGCGGCTGGACGCCGAGCAGAAGCGGTTCGATGTCGGCATGTCCACGACGTTTCTCGTCGTGCAGGCGCAGCGCGACCTAGCGCAGGCGCGGAACAACGAACTCCAGGCCGCGCTGGAATACGTGAAGGCCGTCATCGAGTTCGAAACGCTCCAGGAGGCCGGGCCGGCGGCCGCGACGACCGGCTCGAGCGCCGTTTCGTCGATCACCGTGACCGGCAGCACCGTGACCGGGGCCACGGCGGCCCTCCAGCCGGCGCCGGCTGGAGGTATCCGGTAGCGGCCCGCTTCGAAGCCCGGCCTATACGACGAGGAGTTCTTCGAGTTCCGGAATCTCGTCCTTGAGGGTCGACTCCACGCCGAAGTAGAGCGTCATCTGGGCGCTGGGACAACCGACGCAATTGCCCGTCAGGCGGACCTTGGCCTTGTTGTCCGCGACGTCCACGAGTTCAATGTCGCCGCCATCGGCCTGGAGCAGGGGGCGGATCCGATCGAGTACCGACTGCACGCGTTCGCGGGTCACCATGTGAGGGCTCCTGGTTGATTAGTATACTACCCGGACATCTGGTAGACTGACGCAGGACGAATCCCGCAGCCCCTGACCCATGGTGCCCGTCGCCCCTTTCACGATCGATGAAGTCGTCGTCGGCCGCAGCTCGCGGATGCGGGCGGTGTTCGATTTCGTGCGCGTGATCGCGGACTCGGACAGCAGCGTGCTGGTGACCGGGGAGACCGGCACGGGCAAGGAGATGATCGCCAATCTGATCCACCAGTCGAGCGCGAGGCGGCACAAGCCCTTCGTGCCGGTGAGCTGCGCGATCCTCTCCGAGACGCTGATCGAGTCGGAGTTGTTCGGGCACGAGCGCGGCGCCTTCACCGGCGCCATCAAGGACCGGCCGGGCCGGTTCGAGCTGGCCCAGGGCGGGACGATCTTCCTCGACGACATCGACGACGTGCCGATGTCGATGCAGGTGAAGCTGCTGCGGGTGCTGCAGAACCGCACGGTCGAGCGCCTCGGCGGGACGCGGCCCATTCCGATCGACGTCCGGGTCATCACCGGAAGCAAGCGCGCGCTGAAAGAGATCGTCGCCGAGGGCAGGTTCCGGGACGACCTGTTCTACCGCCTGAACGTCATTCCCATCAACCTGCCGCCGCTGCGTGAACGCCGCGAGGACGTCCCGATCCTGATGGATCACTTCATCAAGCGGTACTTCCGGCAGCGCAACGACGAGCCGCGGGCGATCGCGCCGGCGGTGCTGCAGGCCTTCATGCGCTACCCGTGGCCCGGCAATGTGCGCGAGCTGGAAAACGCGTGCGAGCGCATCGCGCAGACGTGCACGTGCGATACCGTCCGTGTGGGCTGCGTGCCGGTCAGCGTGCTGTTCCACAAGTACGCCGAGGACCAGGAGCCGATTGTGGAGACGCACGACCATCCGTCGGCGGTTTCCCTCGATGACCGGCTGCGCGAGGTCGAGTCGAACCTGATCAGCTGGGCGCTGAAGGTCAGCGGCGGCAACAAGTCGAAGGCCGCCGAATTGCTCAACATCAAACGCTCGACGCTGGGCGACCGGATCAAGAAGCTCGGACTGGGTCACCTCGAGGCCGCCGACTAGCGTCGGTCCGGCGCTTCCGCCGAGAATCCGCCGGAAACTCAGGGCCGAACGGGTGTTCGGTCGATGAAATCGCGCAATTTCGGCCTGAAATCCATCATCGGCAACTGGCATCCGGGTTGCTCTTCACTCCCCCATGATGCCCGCCCTGGCCGTCGGCGGTGATGCCCCCATGCATTACCGGGTGCTCGGACCCGACGCGGGGGGCGTCTCGCTCGCCGACCTGCGCCGCCTGTTCCGGGGCCAGCGCCTCACCGGGGCGCGGCGCTCCCGCCTCGAACAGGGAAGCCGGATCCTCGCGCTCTGCGGGCGGCGCGTCGTGGGCCTGGCGGCCTACAACCGTTCGGATCGGGAGTTGCGCGTCGAGGAGGTCGGCCTCGACACCTCGTCGGACTGTACGCCGGCGCAGATCGCGGACGGGCTGTTCGATGCCCTCGAACTGGGCTGCGTGGCGGGCAGCGTGCGCCGTCTCGTGATCCTGACGCGCACCGGCCTGTTCGACGACGTGCTCCAGCGGAGGGGGTACACCGCGATCGCCCAGGTGACCGCCGGCGCGTGGTTCGAGAAGCGCTTCGTCTAACCCGCCAGCGCCCGCCCTACGCCTTGCGGAGCTCCGCGGGCGCATCCGGAATGCCGTAGACATCGCACGGGAAACCGGCCAGCCGGACCCGCTGGACAATCTCGCGGAGGCGCGCCGACGAGACCGGCTGCAGGTACGGAAACGCCGGCGTCCGGTCAATCGTGTAGATCTGCACGGCTCTGGGCCGGATGCGATCGAGCGCGCCCACCCAGTTGATCACCGTGAGGTCGCCGGTGTTGTCGACGCGGCCGGTGCGGTCCTTGACGAACATCGCCTGGATCACGATGTCGGGCACCTTCTTCAGGCCGGCCACCAACTGCTCGATGGAGAGCGGCGAGCCGTTCACCGACCGCAACGTCGCGGTATCGCCGGCATCCAGCTTCATGTAGCGCTCCTCGACCCCGCCGAGCGCCTCCCTGACGTCGGCCCGCTCGAGCGTGCTGGCATTGGAGAGGACCGCGAGCGGGACGCCGGGCACCAGTTCGTCCCGCACCTTCCGCAGCGCGTTGACGACCTCCTTGATCCTGGGGTGCATCGTCGGCTCGCCGTGCCCGGCCAGTGTCAGGCGGTCGACGCGATCGCCCTGCGCAAGCAGGGTGCGCAGCGCCACGGACACGGCCTTGGCCACCGTGGCGGGGCTCGGCCAGTGCTCGAATGCCGGCTCCGACGCCCGGCGGGAGTGCTCGGACCAGCCGTACTGGCAGTACGAGCAGTTGAAGGTACACAGTTTCAGATGGGCCGGGGTCAGGTTAATCCCGAGCGAGCGGCCAAGGCGCCGTGATCGGACCGGTCCATACACGATGCCCTCGTGCAGCGGCATCAGCATCGCCGTGGCGGCCGGCTTCGCGTGCGTGCCCGCAGGCTTGCTCGCCGCGGCGGCGCCTCGCGGTCTGGCCGTCGGGCGCGCGGGCGCGGCTTTCGCGGGCGCGGGCTTCGCCGCAACGGACTTGGCAGGTGCGGCCTTGACAGCAGCCGAGGCGCGGGCGCGGGGACCAGCCGGTGCCGGCTTGCGAGTGACCGCCCGGGACGGCTTCGATGCGACCTTCTTCACGTGAACCTCCGCCGTCCGGGAACCCGGGCCTGGCCGTGAAGCCAGTCGGTGTGCCCGTCGGGGAATCCCGTCTCATGCTGGAGGACGGGGGGTCAGACCGCTGGAGCGCCGACAGGGCGCCCTTCGGCATTATCGCACGTCCGTCCCCACTCTGCGGGGTGGGGACGCGAAGGGCTGGCGGGTGGATGCGCGGTGCACTAACATGCCCCCGACCGGGAGGTGCGAACGATTCCCGGCAGGAGGCCGCGCCATTTTCGTCGTCCGCTTCCTCCCCGAGGGTCGGAGCGTCGAACTCGACGGTCCGACGGACGCCTTTCAGGCGGCGGCCGCCTGCGGCATCCTCCTCGAGCAGCCCTGCGCGGGGCTTTCGCGCTGCGGCCGCTGCCGTGTTCGGGTCGTGGAGGGCGCGGCACCGGTCTCGGCCGCCGATCGGGACGCGCTCGAACCCGACGAGATGCGCGCCGGCTGGAGGCTCGCCTGCGCGCTCACGCTTCGCGGGGGAGCCGTCATCGAGGTGCCCGGCTCGGCCCGCTCGAATTCGCCGAAGGGCTTCGGAGCGGCGGCCGTTCCTGATGCCTCACGGGTGCCGCTCGTCGCGCCCGGGCCGGAGGGCGGCCGCGCGGGGCTGGGCCTGGCGGTCGACATCGGCACGACCAGCCTCGCGGCCGCGCTGGTGGATCTCCGCACCGGTGTTGCGGTGGCGGCGGGCTCGGTTCTCAATCCGCAGGCCACGTTCGGCGCCGACGTCATGTCGCGGATTCACGCGGCGGGCCGGGACGGCGGCACCCTTCGGCCCCTCATGCTGGCCGTGCGCCGGGGCCTTGCGGGCCTCGTCAGGGGACTCATGCACGAGGCGGGCGCCCCCGCCGCGGACGTTGTGACGGCGGCGGTGGTCGGCAATCCCGCCATGCTGCACCTCTGGCGCGGCGAGGACCCATGGGGGCTCGGTGTCGCTCCGTACGAGGGGCGTTGGACGGCCGCCATCCACACGGCCGCCGGCGCGGTCGCGCTGCCGATCGCCGCGGCGGCGCCGGTCTACGTGTTTCCGTGCGTGAGAAGCCACGTCGGCGCGGATGCCGTGGCGGCAGCCGTGGCTGTCGGCCTCGACGGCCGCGACTCCCCAACCATGATCCTCGACCTGGGTACCAACTCGGAGATCGTGCTGAGCGACGGCCGACAGGTGCTCGCGGCGTCGACGGCAGCGGGCCCGGCTTTCGAATGCGGCGGCATCTCCTGCGGGATGAGCGCGGCAGACGGCGCGATCGACGCGTTGCGGCTCGAACCGGATGGGCGCTGGAGCCTGCACGTCATCGGTGATGCGAAACCGCGAGGCCTGTGCGGATCGGGCCTGCTCGATGCGGTTGCCGAACTGCTCCGGGCCGGCGTCGTCGAGCCGGGGGGATCACTGCGATCGGCGGGCCTGGCAGACGCCGCGCCGGATGGGGCCGGTCGGCCGAGGCGCGTGGTCATCGTCGCGGCCGGAGGGGGCTCGCGCGCCATTGCGCTGCAGGCGACAGACATCCGGCAGCTCCAGCTCGCGATTGGCGCCGTTCGGGCCGGCATCGAGGTGGTGTGCGCCGAGGCCGGTCTCGCCGCGGCGGACCTCGACGCCGTGTTCGTCGCGGGAACGTTCGGGCAGTACGTCCGTAAGGCGAGCATGCTGCGGCTGGGTCTGCTCCCACCCGTCCCGCCCGAACGCGTGAAAACCGTCGGAAACGCGGCCGGAGCAGGGGCGGTGCTCGCGCTCCTCGACCGGCGCGTCAGGCGCCGGGCGGAAGAACTGGCTGGCCGCACCCGCTACGTGGAGCTGGCGGGCCGAAGCGACTACGCGAACGCGCTGGTGCGGAACCTGCGCTTTCCGGACGGAACGGAGGACCGATGAGACTCCTTCAGCGCATCGCCGAACAAGTCCTGCTGGCCGATGGCGGGATGGGGACCCAGCTGCAGCGCGCCGGCCTGGCCATCGGCACCGGCGGTGAGCGGTGGAACCTGGACCATCCCGAGCGCGTCGCGGCGATACACGCGGCCTATCTGGAAGCCGGGAGCGACATCGTGCTGACCAACAGCTTCGGCGCGACGCGATGGGGGCTCGAGCGGCAGGGACTGGCCGCTAGTCTCGACGAGGTGAACCGTGCCGCGGCGCGGATTGCCCGGCAGGTCGCAGGCCCCGATCGGCTCGTGCTCGGCGACGTGGGGCCCTCCGGGCAGCTGCTCGCGCCACTGGGGCCCATCACGATCGACGCGTTGAAGTCCGACGTGAGGGCGAGGTGCCGCGCGCTGGTCGAGGCGGGCGTCGACGGCATCATCTGCGAAACCCTGACGGCGGCCGACGAAGCGGCGGCGTCTGTGGAGGCGGCGCTCGAGGCCGGCGCGCCACTGGTTGTGGCGTCCTTCGCGTTCGACAAGCGTCCGAACGGGCGCGTGCGGACGATGATGGGGCTGGACCCCGGTGACGCGGCCAAGGCTGTACGCCGGGCGGGCGCCGCGCTCGCCGGGGCGAATTGCGGCACCAGCCTCGCCGTGGCCGATTTCGCCCCGCTCGCCGGCGAGATGGCCGCCGCCGCCGGCCTGCCCGTGATGATCCAGCCGAACGCGGGCCAGCCGAGGGTCGAGGGGGGGGGCGCGGTCTACGACATGGACGGCGAGACCTTCGCCCGCGGCATGGAGGCGGTCCTGCTCGCCGGCGCGGCCGTAGTCGGCGGATGCTGCGGCACGGGGCCCGACCACATCCGGGCCCTCCGAGGCCTGCTTGATCGGGGCCAGCGTGGAGCCTGACGCCGGATTGGCCATCAGGCGAGTGCGAGCGTCTCCAGTTCCGCGGGATTGAGGACGAGGAAGCCGTCCTTCTCCGTGAGGACGTAGCGCTGCTTGCTCCAGCGGCTCATGATCCGGATGCTGGTTTCAATCGTCGTGCCCGTCATGTCGGCGAGATCCTGGCGCGACAGGGCGACGGGGATGAACGTGCCGCCGCGGTCCGGACGTCCCTGTTCCTGCGCCAGCTTGAGGAACAGCCGCGCGAAGCGCGGCTCGACCCGCCCGCCCGTGAGCTCGGCGAGGCGGAAGGCGAGCTCGGCGATGCGATGCGTGAGGCCCGACAGCAGGCCGCGGACGAGGGTCGGATGCCGTTCGATCAGGAGGAAGAACGCGTCCCGCGGCACGAGCAGGACCTGGGCGTCCTCGATGGCCACGGCCGAGGCGGGGAACGGGTGGCCGTCGTAGGCGGCCACGGCGCCGAGTGGATCGCCGGCGCCAAAAATCTCCAGGATGACGTCTTTACCGGCCGGGGTCATCTTGGAGACCTTCACGCGGCCGCTGACGAGGGTGCAGAAGTGCTCGGGGCGCTCGCCCTCGGCGAACACCGTTTCGCCGCGGTGATACAGCTGCACACGCGCCACGTCGGCGAGCCGCTGGCGGTCGTCCGCGCCGAGCCGGGCGAAGATCGGCGAACGGCGCAGAGCCTGATCGATGTCGAGGGGCATGAGTACCAGTATCCTACCGCGATTCGCCACCCTGCGCGGGCGGGCCTCGCCCGCCATGAAACCCGGCCGCAAGTAATGTCGTAACTACACCTGAACACACGTCAGCCGGGGCTGCCTCGGCGCTTGCCACTTTCCACCTGGATTTTCCTCATGCGACGGTTTCCTGGATTCGCCGTCCTGCTGCTTGTCGTCGCCAGCCGCGCGCTGGCCGCGGGCGCGGAGAAGCCGGCGGTCGTAATCCCGCGGGTCGGCGAGCCGCCGGAGCTTGCCCGCTACCTCGACGCCGGCGCCATGCCACCAGGGGTGAAGATCACGGGATTCGTCCAGCGCGAGCCGGGCGACGGCGTGCCGGCATCGCTCGAGACCACGGCCTACCTCTCGTACGACGAGGGCCATCTCTACGCGGTCTTCGTCTGCAAGGACGACCCCGGCAAGGTCCGCGCGAACATGACCAAGCGCGAAGCCATCATGGGCGATGACATCGTCGGGCTGTTGCTGGATACGTACCACGACGGGCGGCGGGCGTACGAGTTCCTGGCGAATCCCCTGGGGATCCAGCTCGATGGCGTCGTAACCGAAGGGCAGGACGACGACTTCAGCTACGACACCTTGTGGCAGTCGGATGGCCGGCTCACCGGAGACGGCTACGTGGTCGTGATGAAGATCCCGTTCAAGAGCCTCCGTTTCAGCAACGCGGCAGTCCAGACGTGGGGCGTGGCCGTGGCTCGGAGCATCCCGCGCGCCAACGAATTGTCGTTCTGGCCGTACATCACGAGGCGGGTTTCCGGATTCGGACAGCAGTTGGCTACGCTGGAAGGCCTCCAGGGCATCTCGCCGGGGCGGAACCTCCAGGCGATTCCGTATGGGAACTTCGCAACGGCTCGCGTGGTTGACGACGCCGGCGTCCGCAGGACCGAGAAATCGACCCGCGTCGGGCTGGATGCCAAGGCGGTCATCAGGGATGCGTTCACGACCGACCTCACGGTGAACCCCGACTTCAGCCAGGTGGAGTCGGACGAACCGCAGGTCACGGTCAATCAGCGATATGAGGTGTATTTCCCCGAGAAGCGTCCGTTCTTCATCGAGAACGCCGGGTACTTCGAGACGCCGCAGACGCTGTTCTTCTCCAGGCGGATCTCGGATCCTGGTGTCGGTGGCCGCCTCACCGGCAAGGCGGCCGGCTGGGCGTTCGGCGTGCTGGGCGTGAACGACCACGAACCCGGCCGGAAGGTGGAGGCGGGAGACCCGCGGAGCGGCAGGATGGCCGGCATCGGTGTCTTCAGGGCGCAGCGCGAGTTTGCGCGGCAGTCGTACGTGGGCGGGATCCTCACCGACATCGAGTTCGGCGCGTCGGCCAACCGCGTGTACGGCGGCGACGCCAGGTGGAAGTTCACCGACAACTGGACGGCGACGGGCCAGTGGGTAGGCAGCCAGAGCATCGACGAGTCGGGCGACGCGACGCACGGGACGTCATGGATTGCCCAGATCAGGCGGGAAGGGCGCGGCTTCGATTACTGGGCCAGTGTCACCTCCAGGAGCCCGGGTTTCCGCTCTGATCTGGGGTACATCCGGCGCGTGGACATGCGTGAGGTGCAGCAGGAAGCCGACTACTCGTGGTATCCGGAAAAGAGCCGGATCCTCCGCGTCGGCGCGGACCTCGAGGCCGGGGCGCTGTGGGACTATGGCGGAGAGTTGCAGGATTGGCAGCTCGAGCCCGGCTTCGAGATCGAACTGCCCGCCGGGACCGAAGTGGGCGGCTTCTACGTGGCGGCCTTCGAACGATACGAGGGCATCGAGTTCCGGCGGGGCGGCGCGATGGCGCGCGCCAACTCGGATTGGCTGTCGTGGCTCGGCGTGCGCGCGCACTACTTTCGCGGCAGCGGGATCAACTACTACCCGGCCGAGGGGCTCCAGCCGTTCCTCGGCGCGGAGCAGAGCCTGGAGGCGGAGCTCACGCTCCGGCCGTCTTCGCGGCTGAGGCTGGACCAGGCGTACCTGTACTCGGATCTGTCCACGAGCGACGAGAGCGCGCTCCCGCCGGGTGCGGCCCGGGGCCGCATCTTCACCGACCACATCCTGCGGACGCGCGTGAACTACCAGTTCACGCGCGAGCTGTCGGCGCGGATCATTGTCGACTACGAGTCGCTGTCGCCGAACCAGGCGCTCGTCGAGCTGGACGACGAGCGGCGGTTCAACGCCGATGTGCTGCTCACGTACCTCATCAATCCCTGGACCGCGGTCTACGTGGGTTACTCGGACGGGTACGCGAACCAGCCGCTGGCGCCGATTGCAACGCCGCCGCCCTCGCGCGCGGAGCTGCCCCTGACCTCCGTCGGCCGGCAGGTCTTCGTGAAACTGAGCTACCTGTTCCGGTACTGAGCGGCGGGTTCAGATATCGGCGCGCGAGAGGCGCCGGGCGGCGACCCAGAACGGCACCCCGAGCCACAGCGCCAGCGACGCGCTGATCCACAGAGACGCCCAGACGGGTCCGCCGGAAATCCTCAACAACGCCAGTGAGGCCGAGCCGAACGCGGCCGTCCCCTCGATGAGCAGCAGCGACCCGGTCCTGACGGCGCCGACCGGGTTGATGATGGCGGCGGTGATCAGGAGCCGCGAGGCGGCACCGGATCTGAGCAGCGAGGCCGCGCCCAGCGCCGCGAGGTCCGCCACGACGACCAGCACCAGCCAGACCACGAGGGCAATGGCGAGCCCTCGAGACCGCCGCCTGCCGATGTTGCCGGCCGCGATGAGAGCGGCCAGACCCAGCGAGACACCCGTGAGGACGAACGCCGCCGCGACGACCACGAGGAAGCCGAAGACGCCGTCTTCGCCCGCCTGCGAGTAGATGACCAGACCCGCAGCGCCGAAGCCGACGGCCTGAGCGGAAACGAGCGCCTGGTACAAACCAGCCACCCGACCCATCAGGATCACGGACCGCGACACCGGCTGGGAGAAGAGCAGTTCGGCGTTCCCACGGTCGGACGAAAGCGCGAGGACGCCCAGCAGGAGGGCTGTGAGCGGAACGAGCAGCACCACGAGCTGGACGAGCGACGCGGCGGTGCGCGAGAAGTCCTGGACACCGCTGCCGCCCGACAGGACATATCCCGAGACCGCCACGACGAGGGCGAGGACCGCGAAGGCGACGGCAAACGTCTGCGTCCATCTCGACCGGAAGGCCAGGGTGAGTTCCTGGATGGCGCAGAGCCGGAGGGCGCGGAAAGGAGAGGCGGCCCTCATCGCGTGCCGTCCGGCAGCGGGCGTCCGAAGAACGCGACCGCATCCACGGCCGTGCCGAGCCGCGCGGCCGGATCGGCGTCTCGCGAGGACGCCGACGCGTGCGCCACGACGTGAGAGCCCATCGGCGTGACGAGTCCCGGCGCGATGGTGAAAATGGCGTCTCCGGGGGCAACCCATTCGCCCCCTCGATGGTCGGCGACGTACGCGACCGCCCCCGGAGGCAGGTTCGCGTGGTCGCGGAGGTAGGCCGCCAGGCAGCCGAGGTCGTCGAAGAAGCGCGGCTCTTCGCCGGGCGCGACGAGCTGGGAGGCGAAGCGCGGGCTCGATACGGTCATCCGACACTCCGAGCAGGCGTCGTTGCGCGTGTCGAGCGCAGCCGGCCCGGGGATGCCTGCTTCGCAGGCGACCATGAAGAGCGCCAAAGCGCTCGCCAGGAGGGCCCTCATATAGAGTCTCCAATCATCTCGCGATAGAACGTGTCCAGGCGGCCTTCTTCGGCAGTCAGGCCGCGAACCTCGGCGCCCGCGGCGCGCAGCGCCTCGAGCGCCGCGGGACGCAGCGACGGCGGGCCGGGGATCACGATCTCGTCGCCATCCCGTCGGCTTCCCGGCGCGAGCGCCGCCAGGCGATCCAGGGCGGCCCCGCAGGGGCCGGCAGTCCGGACACGCATGACGCCTCTCTGCGCCAGACGGTCGTGCAACTCGCGTTGCGTGAGCACGGCGACCAGACGGCCGGCCACGAGGACGGCGAAGCGATCGGCGAGACGCTCGACATCGCCCAGCTGATGGGATGTAAAGAGCACCGTCCGGCCCTCGCCGGCGTGGCGCTCGGCGACCGCGTAGAAGGCCGCGAGCCCGTCGGGATCGAGCGCCGCGGTCGGCTCATCCAGCAGGAATACCGGTGCGTCCGGCAGCACGGCGACAGCCAGGCCGAGGCGTTGCGTCATGCCGCCGGAATACGTGCCGACCGCGCGATCGGCGGCGCCGTTGAGCGAGGCGAACCGCAACACCTCATCGGTGCGCGACGCGGGCGTGCCGCGGAGGCGCCGGTAGAACTCGATGACGTCACGGCCCGTGAGCGTGTCCGGAAAACTCACCCGCTGGGGCAGGTACGACACGAGGTCGCGCGCCTCGGGCAGACGGGCGTTCCGGCCAGGCTCGCCGAGCAGGACCTCACCGGCCGTCGCGGCAATCAGCCCGGCAGCAGCCTTGAGCGTCGTGGTCTTTCCGGAGCCGTTCGGTCCGAGGAGGGCGAGCGTTTCGCCTCGCCGCACCTCCAGGTCGAGGGCCGCGACGGCGACGTGCCCACCGAACTGCTTGCGGTAGCCGCGGAAGGCAATCATCGGCGGCTGTCCCGCGGGAGCCGGCCCGGGCGCGCGGCGGCTGCGGACATGCCTCCCGCGATGACGAGGCCGAGCGAGAGGACCAGGCCGGCCAGCCTGGCGGAGCGGTGCTGACGATCGGGCGGCGGGACGTGCGGAAGCGCAGGCGGCCTCGTCAGGGGGCGCGGGTCTTCGACCGCGATGGCCGCCAGCACGGGAAACGTCGTCTCGGCGGCGCCCAGCGCCGCGGCTGCCAGGCCCTGCGCGAACAGATCCGCGGCCGTGAGGTTTCCCCGCATGTGGTCGAACACGCTCGACAGGCGGTAGGGGCGGTCCGAGCGGCCATCCCCGTCGAGATCCAGTTCGCGGTTCTCCGACCAGTAGTTGCCGGCGACCACGGTGTCGGTCCTGCGTCCGACGAGCATCAGGGGCGAGAGGTTCGCGACAAAGGAGTTGCCCTCGAATCGCACGCCCGCGCAGGAGTCGTACAGCACGATCGCCACGTCGGACTCGGCGATGACGTTCCGCCGGAAGACGTCGCGGTTGGATCCCTCCAGGAAGATGCCCCGGGCGTTGTCGGCAATCAGGTTGTCCTCGGCCACGACATCGTCGCAGGCCTTGAAGAGGAGGCCGACCGAGGCAAAGCCGCGGTTGTGCAGGAACCGGTTGCGCCTGAACTGAATCCGGTTCGAGTACATGATCGCCGATCCCGCGGCGGCATGCTCGAAGGTGTTGTCCTCGAAGACGTTGTCGTCGGAGAACATGTAGTGCAGGCCGTAGCGCACGCGGCTGGCCAGGTTGCGTGCGATGAAACCGTGGGGCGACGACTGGATATAGAGGCCGTCCCGCGCCTCGTAGACCCGGTTGTCGACCAGCGTGAACCCGTCGGTGTTCCAGACGTGGATGCCGGACCCTTTCTCGCCCGGTTCGAGGCCGGGCACGCCCTCGACGATGGTGCCGCGGACAATCGCGCCGGGTGCGTCGCGGAGATACACGCCGAACAGGGCGCGCCGGATGCGGCAGTTCGCGACCGTCGCCCGCGGCGCGGCGACGTGGATGCCCGAGGTGTCGCGGGCGAGATCGCCGAGACCCAACCCGTCGACATCGAACCCTTCCACGGTCACATCGGCCGCCCGAATCCTGACGACGCTGCCCGAGCCCGAACCCTCGAGCAGCGGTCGGCCGATTCCCACCAGGTGCACGGGCTTATCGAGGAACAGGTCCCCGCGGTACGTGCCGGCTTCGACAACGACGCGGGACCCGGGGGCTGCCGCGTCGACGCGGGCCTGGAGCGTCGACGCGGCCCCGCGCCCCGGCCGCCCCTCGAGGCTTCCTGGGGCCGAGGCGTGATCCTGCGCGGCGACCGGGGCGGCGGCCAGCAAGCAGCCCGCGAGCGCCAGGGCCTTCATCATGGGGACTTCTTCCCCTCGGAGCTGAGCTGGCGCCACGCGACGACCAGGGCGGCCACGAGCAGCAGCGAGGACAGTGCCATCGCGTAGGACGCCGCCTGCGGGTACGAATACACTTCGAAGTTCGCCAGCTGCTTGGCGCCGAACATCGGGGGCATGAACGGGTCGACCTTCACGGCGGCCGTAGGCGCAAGGGTGTGCCCGTAGATGTACATCCTGTAGCCGAAGGACCAGAGCGCAAAGGCGGAGAAGTAGATGTTGAGCACGAGCACGTCGAGGACGCCGCCCACCGTCCCCATGACGGCGGCCCGAAGGTACAGCAGGCCGAGGGCGCCGACAATGAAGGGCAGCCACTTGAACTCGGTGAAATCGTCGGCCACGAGATCGCGCATCCCGATGTAGTGGTTCAGGATGTTGATCTCCTTGATGTCCTGGTCCCGGTTGCCGCCCTCGAGCTTGTAGCTGTAGATGTCGAGCCTCAGGCCTTCCTGGTACTGCGGCGCGAACATCGTCAGGTTCCACAGGGGGAAGATGTAGACGGCCACGAGGAGGAGCGCCGAGGCCACGACGAGGAGCCGCGGCCCGGGGCCAATCGGGCGGGAGAGCGTTTGGTTCAGGCGTGCGAGGAAACTCTGCATCGTGACCCTACCGGACGATCATGTAGCCCTGCATCTCCTGGTGGAGCGCCGAGCAGAAATTCGTGCAGTAGTAGGGGAAGACGCCGCGCTTCGCCTTGAACGTCACCGTCTTCGTCTCCCCGGGATCGACGACGATGTTGATGTTGTAGTCGAGGATGCCGAGCCCGTGCAGTTCGTCGGTGGTCTGCTCGATGTTGGTGATGGCAATCGTCACCTCGTCGCCGTCCCTGATCTCGAAGTCGGTCGGCGTGAGCGTGGAGCGGACCGCCACCATCTTGACCAGCACCGTGTTCCCGTTGCGCGTCACGCTGGCGTCCTTGACATCCCAGATGGCGTGCGGGTGCGTGTTCTCTTCCTTCGGGTACACCTCGATCGGCTTGATCTTGTCGGCCTTCACCATCTGCGCGTAATGCGGCTCGGGCTCGGTGAACGCGTCGTAGAGCAGCTTCATCTTCTCGTCGGTGATGTCCACCAGCTGCGAAGATTCCGGCTGGGACGGGCCGACCGAGAGGTGACGGCCGTGCGACAGCTTGTTCAGGCCGACCAGATAGTTGCCGTCGGGGCTCACCGTGTCTCCCTCGGCGGACGTCAGGTGACCGATGTTGTACGACATCGGAATTTTGTCGACCACCTCCCAGGTGCCGAGCTTCCACTTCGCAATCGCGCTGTCCACGAAGAGCGAGGTGTAGGCGAACCCGTCGGTCCCGAACTGCGTGTGCAGGGGCCCGAGGCCCACCGTAACTTCCGCGTCCTTGATCGACTCGTACTTCAGGACCGGGATGCCGTCCTCGTCGCCGGTGAAGTCCTTGTTCCGGATGGCCGTCTGGATCTTCTCGAAGTTGAAGACCGTCGTCACGCCCTGAAGCTTGCCGGAGCCGACGATCCAGTTCCCGTCGGGAGCGACGTCCACGCCGTGCGGCGACTTGCCGCAGGGGAGGAGGTAGACCAGGCCCGGCAGTTCCCGCGGGTTGAGGACCTTCACGCCGCCGATGAGTGCGCCCTTGCCCTCGGCGGCGGCCTTTTCGGCCATTTTCCAGTCCACCATCGCGATGTAGTCCCGGTCGCGCTGCGTCGACGTGACCTCCAGCTTGCCCGTGGCGCGTTCGGTGTTGTACGAGGTGAAGAAGACCCAGCCGTCGGAGACCTTCTTCCCCGCGTCGCCCAGGTCGTAGTTGAACGGGGGCATCAAAACCTGCCAGCCGAAGGACATCTCGCCGTTCTTGGGGTCGATCCTGATGCCGGTGATGACACCCTTGTAGTCGGAGGCATACCTGGTGATCTCGGCCGCCGTGCCTTTCGGAATCGGGATCGAGAAGCGCGACGCCATGACGGAGTACTCGGAATTGGGCGTGACGAACGCCGAGGCGTGGTTGCCCGACACGTTCGGCACGGGCCCCAGAATCTGTTTGGTCTTGAAGTCCCGCAGGTCGATACGCGCCACGCGGCCGTTCATCTCGTTGACGAAGAGCCAGCGACCGTCGTAGTCGCCGTTCGTCTCGGACAGCGCCGGATGGTGCACGTCGCCCCAGGTCAGGTCGCCGAGCATCTTCTTCGACTCGTCGTCGAAGCCGTAGCCCGTCGCAGGGTAGGGCGTGAAGACCGGGATCGTCGAGATGTGGCGCATCGACGGCACGCCGTACACGTAGACCTGGCCCGAGTGGCCGCCGGACGCGAAGAAGTAGTACTCGTCCAGGTCGCCGGGGGCGACGTACGTCTTCTGCGCGGCGACGGCGATGTCCGACGAGCCGCCGGCGGCCTTCCGCGTGCTCTTCGGCGCGCTGGGCGCGCAACGGCTGACCACGAGCGCCAGCGCCAGGACGCCCATCGCGGTCCAGGCGGCGGATCGGGAGCGAATCCAACTCATGTCCATCTCCTCCACACAGCAATCACGGCCGCAGGTCGCGCGGCCTACCTCGGAGCGCCCGCCGCGGCGGGCGCCAGCGGGTTCTTGCCCTCTGCGACGAGACGCTGGTACTCGGCAAACGCCTCGCGCAGTTTCCGGACCGCGACGTCCTTCTGCTCGGGCGTCAGGATGATCTGGCGCGCCAGCACGACCGACATCGTGCCGGTCGGGTTCTTGAGGAACTGGTCCACGGTCACGCCGAACCGCTTCTGCGTGTCCTCGACCGCCGTCGAGAGATCCGGGCCGATCTGGGCCGGGCTCCTCACCTTGAAGGCGGCCACCGAGTGGCAGACGAAGCAGCCGGTCTGCACGAACCACGCGCCGGGCCCGGTCTTCATGTCCTCTTCGGCCTGCTGCTCGGCCGGCGTCTGCGGGTCGGTGCGCGGCACGCCGGGCAGGAACGCCGCGTCGAACGGGGCCTTGCGCCAGGAGAGCACGAGCATCGCAATGGCCTGCGACTGTTTCGTGCTCAGCTGGAAATTGGGCATCACGCTATCCTGCACGAGGGCCCGGGGATCCTTCATGTGGGCGACGTGCCAGGCGAAGGCGGTCGTCTGGCCCGACAGGCGGCTGTAGTCGTACTGCTCGGGGGCCTTGTCGCCGACCCAGGTCAGGTCGGGGCCGATCGTGCCGCCGCGGCCGTTGATCACGTGGCACGCGCGGCAGCCCTTGTCGTGAACCAGCGCCTTGGCGAGGTTGATCATGTCGGCGCCCCTGGTCTCCCGCTCATAGCGGTGGCAGAGGTTGCAGTTCATCTGCATGAGCGCCGCCTTGTCGTCGACGAGCGAATACGCCTCGCCCAGGTGCTTGCCGAGCAGGGGCTCTTCCCAATGGGCCACCTCACCGTGGGCGGCCTCTGTGTCGATCGCCCATCCCTGCCCGCCGTGGCAGGCGCTGCATCCGAATTGCTCGGGCGGGTGCGCTTTCAGCGGCTCGACGGGATGCGTGCGGTAAGGCTCCTCGGCGCCTTCGAAACCCTTCCACGACACCGCCTGGTGGCACGTCACGCATCGGTCCGCACGCCCCAGGCCGGGCACCCACACCTGCTGCAGTCCCGACGGGACCGTCGCCGCCAGCTCCGCTCCCAGTTTCTCCGCCACCATGTTGCGGAAGGTGTACTGGTAGTACTTGTAGTCGTGCTGGCGGTCGCTCCACGCGAAGAACACGGTTGCGCCGACGAGCACGACGCCGACCGCGGCCAGCACCGGACGATCGATCCGGGGGAACGGAGAGTTCGTGCGTTTCTCCATGTCAGATCCTCCCGGGGATGTCCGGCCACGTCTCCCAGGGCCAGTAGAGATTCCAGTACGGGCCGCGCATGAACATGCCGACGAACGTGAAGGCGAGGATGAACAGCATCAGGAGTACGAACACCACGTTCTGGCGCCGGCGGCTCGCCGGGAACCAGAGCCCCGCGGCCGCCGCGGGCGATCGGTCCAGCCACGGCCAGACGGTCAGCAGCGTGACCAGGAGGCCGGGCAGGATCACGCCGCCGAGGAAGGCGCCGTTGACCGTGAAGGACCCGAGGCGAATCGTGGTGTCGGTGACGATTTCCTGCAGCCAGAGGAAGTACCAGGGGGCCTTGGCCGGGTTCGGCGTGATGAGCGCGTTCGCCGGCTCTTCGAGCGGCGAGGGAATCGCGCTGGCCAGAATGCTGACGAGCGCAAAAGTGCCCAGCACGACGATCAGGGCGCGTCGCGTCAGGTCGGGCACGGCATTCACCGTGAGGTCCGGGGCTTCCGGAGACCGTGCGGTGACGGCCGGCGAGGTGCCGCGGGCCACTCCCAGCAGCGTGTAGGTCTTCGTCGGGACAGGACCCGTGTCGCGGAGCTCCGAGGCGAGGGCGGCGGCGTCGGCCTTCGCGAGCCCGCCGTCCTTGCGGATGCGCCACATGTGATACGCAACGAGCGCCCCGAGAGCGCCCGGGAGGACGATGCTGTGCAGGACGTAGAAGCGAATCAGCGTCGCCTGTTCGATGGCCCGGCCGCCGATCAGCAGTTCCCGGATCGCCGGTCCCACGCCCGGCACGGCAGAGGCGATATTGGTGCCCACGGTCACGGCCCAGAAGGCCAGCTGGTCCCACGGGAGCAGATAGCCGGTGAAGGACAGGAACAGCGTGAGCAGCAGCATGACGACGCCGATCACCCAGTTCCACTCCCGCCGCTGGCCCTGGCCGACGCCGTTCTTATACGCGCCCGTGAAGAACACCCGCGCCAGATGCAGCACGACCGCGATCACCATCAGGTGCGCGCTGATGCGGTGCACGGCGCGGATCCACCAGCCGAACGTCACGACGTACTCGATGTCCTTCACCGACTGGTACGCGCGCTCCACGGACGGCACGTACAGGAACATCAGGGGCAAACCTGAAAGCACCAGCAGGAAGAAGAGCGCGCCGGAGATGGTGCCAAGCCAGGCGGAGTAGCTCCACGACAGGGAGGGTTTGTAGACCTTCGACGGAAACCCGTGGAGGAGAAGGTTCGAGACGACGGCGTCTCCGGCCTCCCGGTCCGACTGTGGACGGTAGCTCCAGAGCGAACGGGAGTGCACCCCGGATGCCGACTCGCCGTTGGACGCGCGCGTGAACGAGGCCTTCATGATCGGCACCTCAAGGAAGCGTCAAACGGAAGCTGTGGTCGACCTCGTCCGCGAGATCCACGACGAGCTGCCCGTCGTCGGGGGAGACCGTCAGCCGGTGCCACGCGAGAGGCGTCGGCGCCGGACCCGAGACGTTCGACCCGTCTCCGCTGTACCTGGAGCCGTGACACGGGCACATGAAGCGGTGCGTCAGCCGGAGGGTCTGGCCTTCGATCGTCTGCTCCTCGGGCCGGGCCAGCGCCTCCGCCCGGACGGTGCATCCGAGGTGTGTGCATACGGCGGAGATGGCGTGGAAGGTCCTGCCGTTCCGGAATACGAACAGGCGCTCGTCGGGGAGGAACTTGAGGCCGTCGGGAAACTCCTCCGGCGGCCCGACCTTGACGGTGGTCGGCGCGTCGTAGGTCACGTTCGGGACGAGCGACCGCAGCGAGGCGCCCGCCTGCGCAGTGACCGCGACGAACCCTGCGCCCGCGCCGAGCTTGAGCAGGAATTCCCGCCGGTCCGTGTTCTGTGGTGCCCTGGCGTCGCTCATATCGTTCCCACCTGCGTTGGCGCACCGGCATCGCCGGGGTGCGCATTGGACGGCACGAGACGCTCGGTAATCGTGAACTTCTCCATCGTCATGGCGTCGGTCGGGCAGCGGACGGCGCACAGCCCGCAGCGGATGCACCGCTCGTCGTCTTTCACCATCGCCGAGAGGGGCAGGCTCGACGCCTGCGCGCGCACCGCCAGCGCGTCACGCGTCGCGGCCTCGAGATCGAGGCTATCGAACGGGACGATGGCCAGGCAGTGCTCGGGGCAGATGTCGACGCAGCGGTTGCACAACACGCACAACTCGGGGTCGTAGATGGTCTGCACGTGGCAGACCAGGCATCGGGCCGCCTGCTCGATCGCGTCGGCGTTCCCGTAGCCCGTTTCGACCTCGGTGATCCCGGTGCGGCGTCCGAGGTCGAGCGTCGGTGCGGCCTTCCGATCGAAGCGCTCGAATCCGGCGGCCATGCGGTAGCGCGACGTCGGGATTTTCTCGATGTCGAGGTGCGCCTCGATGGACGCGGCCCCGCGGCTCAGGTAGGCATGAATGGACTGCGCGGCGCGCTTGCCGTTGGCCACGGCCTCGATGAGATTGCGCGGGCCGAAGGCCACGTCGCCGCCGGCGAAGACGCCGGGCGCGGAGGTCGCCAGTGTCGCCGGGTCGATCCTGATCGTCCCGCCGGGTGTCAGCGCCACGCCGTCCTCGGGCTTCAGGAACGACAGGTCGGCCCGCTGGCCGATCGCCAGGATGCACGCGTCGGCCTCAATCGTCACGACGTCGTCGTCCGCGTACGTCGGCGCGAAACGGCCGTTCGCGTCGAAGACGGACGTGACGGCGCGCAGCTCGACCGCCGAGAGACGCCCGTTCCCGACGAAACGAAGGGGACCGCGCCGCGTGAGAAACCGGACACCTTCCCGGCTCGCCTCCCCGAACTCCTCGTGTCCCTGGGTGGTGCGGAGCACGGGCATCTCGTCGAAATTCTCGAGCGAGACCACCGTCACCTCGCGGGCGCCCGCCCGTATGGCCGACCGCGCGGAGTCGAAGGCCTCCTGCACGCGGGCGTCCGACTCGGCCGCGAGATCGGCGCGCTCCTGCTCCTGGCCGGAGAGCGTCTCACGCAGCGCCGTGCGGGCCGCGTCGAACGCCACGAACCCGCCGCCGATCACGACGACGCGCTGGCCGAGCTGCACGCGGTAGCCGCGGTTCACGTTGAGCAGGTACTCGATGGCCTTCACGACGCCGTCGAGCTCGGCGCCGGGCACCTGCAGGTCTCGCCCGGCGGACACGCCGACCGACAGGAAGACGGCATCGAAGCCGTCGCGGCGGAGCGCGGCGAGGTCATACTCGGGCGTGACGGGCGTGTTGAGCCGGAGGTCGACGCCGAGGGCCGTAATCTTGTCGATCTCCGCGCGAATGACGGTGCGAGGCAGGCGGTACTCGGGGATTCCGAAGCGGACCATCCCGCCAGGCTCCGATGCCGCCTCCAGCACGGTGACGACGTAGCCCATGACCGCCAGGTCGTGCGCGGCCGCCATGCCCGCTGGACCGCTCCCGACAATCGCGACCTTGTTGCGCGGTCCGGCGGATCCGGGCGGGCTGGCGCGGTGAAACGTCAGGGGCATGTGGCCCGCGTACCGGTTGCCCTCCTCGATTGGCGATGCGGTGAGGCGGTCCTGGGTGTCGGGCCGGGTGGACTCGACGCCGTACTTCTCGGTGACGAAGCGCTTCAGGGCCCGAATCGCCACAGGCGCGTCGATCGCGCCCCGTCGGCAGGCGTCCTCGCACGGAGCGGCGCAGACTCTCCCGCAGATGGACGCGAAGGGGTTGGGGGCGCGGGCCACGAGATAGGCCTCTTCGTACCGGCCTTCGGCGATCAATTGCACGTAGCGCCCGGCGTCGGTCGATACCGGACACCCGGCCTGGCACTTCACCTGGGACTTCCAGTGCGCAAAGTCCGGCAGCCGAACGGATAGGGGCATGGGGGAGCCTCGTGACCGGAAGCATGCTCCCGGCTCGAGCGGGCTCCTATGACCGCCGTCATAGCCGCGCCGATTGTGCGCCGATTGGGCCCTGGCCGGCCCTGCGCGTCCGATCCATAATGGGCGGCATATGGCGCTCAACGCGTGCGAACTGGAGATCGATCTCTTCTGCCGCGGGATGCGGATTCCCGACGATGTGTCCCTCGAGGGCGCGCGGGGCATCTCGAGGACCCGGGCGGGACTCGGGTCCGGCCTGGAGATCACCATTCCGACCGGGTCATGGCTGAAGCCCGAGGTCTGGGTCAACGTGCCCGTCGTCGAATCGTTCGCCCAACAGTCGCCGTACGTGCTGTCGGGATCGCCTGCTGCCGGTTACGCGCTCACGAACGAGGTCACCCGCGACCGCTACACCGTCCGCGTGCCGAAGGAGCCGGCGTGGTACGGCCGGCCCACGTCGCGCGACATCCCGATGAATCACATCGGCGTGCTGCAGGGCACGTACCTCGGGATCTACGTGAATCTCGTCTGCACGTTCTGGAACTACAACCCCACGCTCAACTGCCGGTTCTGCACGACGGGCCAGAACGTCGGGGAGAACGAGTCGGCCGACAAGGACGTCTCCGACGTGGTCGAAACGTGCCGGGCCGCCAAGGAGGAATCGGGCGTCACCTTCGTCCACCTGAACGGCGGCTTCCAGGGCAGCCGGGGCATTCAGTTCACCGAGCCCTACATCCGCGCCATCAAGGACGAGGTGGGGATGCTGACCGGGGTGCAGCTGGCGCCGGAGAAGGACTTCAGCCGCTACGATCGGCTGATCGACCTCGGCGTCGACCACCTGTCGTTCTGCCTCGAGTTCTGGAATCCGAAACACTTCGCCGAGATCTGCCCGGGCAAGGAAAAGATGCTTGGCCAGAAGCTGTTTCTCGACGCGATGGCGTACTGCGCGCAGCGCATGCCGAAGGGGGCCGTGTCCGGAGAGATCATCGCGGGCATCGAACCCGTCGAGGACACCATCGCGGCGATCGATCACATCGCGGGCCTGGGCGCGTTCCCGACCGTGTGCGTGTTCCGCCCGACGGTCGGGGCGGACATGGAATCGTGGCCGCCGCCGACGTACGACCAGATGCGGGCCATCATGCTGCACGTCTACGAGGCCTGCCGGAGGAACTGGATTCCGATCGGCGCCGCGCCCAACATCGAGGTCAGCCTCGTCGTGAACCCCGACGACGCGGCGATGCTGGCGCCGAGAGACGCGGCGTTCTGGGCGTATGAGGCCTACCGGAGGACGGCGCGCGCGGCGGCGGCGCCGCTGTTCGCGTGGCGACGCCGGGCGCGGGCGCGACGAGTTCCCGGCGGCACCGGCGGAGGAGCGACGGCTGGCGGGGCCGCGCGCGGGGATTCCTCAGCGGCGTGAGGGCATT
>JAWOGY010000035.1:0-6404 GCA_046496425.1 Vicinamibacterales bacterium | reverse complement strand
TTGCGGACGAGGAAGCCGAGCCTGCGCATCAGCCGCGCTCCTTGGCCAGGCGGACGGAAGCCAGCGCCAGGACGACGAAGGCGTAGATGCCGAGGGCCGCGAACTCCCGCGCCAGCACGCCGAAGCCGACGCCCTTCAGCAGGATCCCGCGCAGCGCGACCAGGAAGTACCGGGCCGGCACGACGTGGGTGATGACCTGGATGGGCGCCGGCATGCTCGCGATCGGGAAGATGAAGCCGGAGAGCACGAAGGTGGGCAGCAGCGAGATCAGGAGCCCGATGAGAAACGCCAGCGCCTGCGAGTCGACCATCGTCGAGACGAGCAGGCCCGTGCCGAGGGCGCCGACGAGGAAGACCGCCACGGCGGCGAGCAGCAGGAGCCAGGAGCCGCGGACCGGCAGGTCGAACAGCAGCATCGACGCCGCGATGATGAGCAGCGCCGACGCCAGCGAGATGACGAAGTACGGGATCGTCTTGCCGATGACGTAGGCCGGCGTCGAAATGGGCGACATGCGCACCTGCTCCCAGGTGCCGCGCTCCTTCTCGCGCACGATCGAGAGCGACGTCGACACCACGGAGCTGATCATCACGATGAACGCGATGAGGCCCGGCACGAGGAACAGCGTGCTCTGCAGTTCCGGGTTGTACCAGATGCGCGGCTGCACCGTGAGCAGCGGCGCGCCCCCCCCGCCGCCGGCCAGCTGCACCTGCAGTTGCGCCGACACGCCCTGCACGATCGCCTGCGCGTAGCCGAACACCGCCGTGGCCGTGTTCGCGTTGTCGCCGTTGATGATGACCTGCACGGTGGCCACGCGGCCCGACCGGAGGTCGCGCGTCATGCCCTCGGGAACAATCAGCGCGACCCGCGCCTCGCCGCGGTCCATCAGGCGCTCGACCTCGGCCATCGACGCGGGGGTGGAGACGATGTCGAAGTAGGTCGAGTTGACGAAGGAGGACAGGAGTTCGCGGCTCTCGGCCGTGTGCTCGCGATCGAGCACCGCGAGGCGCACGTGGCGGATGTCCCAGTTGAGGGCGTAGCCGTACAGCAACAGGAAGAATGCCGGCACGAACAGCAGGATCATCAGCGTCCGCCGATCGCGGACGATCTGCCAGAACTCTTTGCGGCCGACAGCCAGCGCCTTCCTCATACGGCGGCCGCCTCCTCGCGCGCCACGACGTCCATGAAGACGTCCTCGAGCGACGGCTGCACGAACTCGAACGACTCGGCCGCGAGGCCCAGCTCTGCCAATCGCTGCCGCAGCGGCTCCGTGTCGCGGACGCCAGGCTTGAGCCACACGTGCAGCGCCGTGCCGAAGGGGCTGGTCTTCTCCACCGTCGGCAGATCGTCGAGGGCCCGCAGCGCCGCCATCGGCGAGCTGGTGCGCACCTCGACCACCGCGCGCTCGCGGAACACCTGCTTGAGCTCGGCCACCGTGCCGAGGGCCGCGATCCGGCCCGCGTGCATCAGGGCCAGGCGGTGGCAGTGCTCCGCCTCGTCGAGGTAGTGGGTGGTGACGAACACGGTCACGCCCTGCCCCGAGAGCCGGTCGATGAGCTGCCAGAACTGCCGGCGCGACACCGGATCGACGCCGCCCGTCGGTTCGTCGAGGAACAGGATCGTCGGCTCGTGGAGGATGGCGCAGCCGAGGGCCAGACGCTGCCGCCATCCGCCCGCGAGATCCCGCGTCAGCGTCTTTTCGCGGCCCTCGAGGCCGGCCATCTCGAGCACGAACTCCCGGCGCGCAATGATGCGGGCATCGTCGAGGCCGTAAAGGCCGCCGAAGAACGTGATGTTCTCCTCCACCGTGAGCAGCTCGTAGAGCGAGAACCGCTGCGACATGTAGCCGATGCGGCGCTTCACGCCTTCGGGGTCGCTTCCGACGTCGATGCCGCCGACGGTCGCCGACCCCGACGAGGGCTTCAGCAGGCCGCACAGCATGCGGATCGTGGTCGACTTGCCCGCGCCGTTGCTGCCGAGGAAGCCGAAGATCTCCCCGTCTTCGACCTCGAAGGACACGCGGTCCACGGCCAGGAAGGCCCCGAACCGGCGGGTCAGATCGCGGACGGTGACGGCTGGCATGGGTCGCCTACCTCCCGAGCGCGCGGTCGAGGCGCGCCTCCGCCAGGCGCGAGGCCGCCAGCGCCCGCGTGCGGTCGAACTGCGCCGCAAGCAGCGCCTGCTGGGCGTCGAGCACCTCGGTCGTCGTGATCAGGCCGGCCTTGAAGCGTTCGGCCACGACGCGCCGGGCCTCCGCCGCGGCCGCCACTTCGTCGGCCGACGCGCGGATGGACTCGCGCGCCGACGCCACGTCGAGCCGACGCTGCCGCACCTCGAAATCGAGCATCGTGTCGAACTCGGCGAGGCGCTCCACGACCGCGCGCTGGGTGGCCGACGCCTCGGCGACGTCCGCTTTCACGCGCCCCCCGTCCCAGAGCGGCCACGTCAGGTTGACGCCAACGTCCCAGGACGTGTGCCATTCAGTCGTCCTCGGGAAGATGCGCGGGTTCGGCCGCGCGTAGTCGAACCCGGCGCCCACCGCCAGGATGGGCTTCAGGCCGGCCGCCGCCGCGTTGCGCCGCTCGCCGAGGGCGTCGACGCGGGCCTGCAGCGCCTGCCGCTCGGGCCGGCTGGCGCGGGCGTCGGCGAGCAGGTCGTCGTACGGCCGGAGCGGCGCCGGCGGCCCTTCCAGGACGGCGTCGATGGTGATGACCGCGGCGGGATCGATCCCGGTCACGCGCCGGAGGTCCGCCTCGGCCACGTCGCGCATGTTGCGCGCCTCGATCAACTGCACCTGGTGGCGCGATCGGCGGGCCTCGGCGCTCAGCACGTCGTTCGGCGCGAGCAGGCCGGCTGCGCGCATGTTCCGCACGTCGCGCAGGTGCGCTTCCATGAGCGCCAGCGCCTCTTCGACGACCCGGACCGATTCGGCGGCGGTGACAAGCGCCCAGAACGCCCGCGCCGCGTCGAGGCGGACGTCGGCCGTGAACGTGCCGACGTCCTTCTCCGCCGCCGCCGCCTCGCTGCGGGCCGCCCGCTCCATCGACTCGAACCGGCCGAACGTGTACACGGGCCACTGCATGTCGAGCCGCGTGCGGTAGTTGTCCGGGATGTCGGGGTAGATGATGGCCGTCGGCTTTTCCGGCGGGAGGCCGAAGGGCACGATGTGGTTCGTGCGGGTATAGCCGGCCATCACGCTCACCGTCGGCATGGTGGCCGCCGCGCGGGAGTCGACAACCGCCGTGGCGGCATCCTGCCTGGCCCGGCCTTCGCCGATCCGGTGGCTCTCGCGCACCGCCCGGGCCATCGCGTCCTCGAGCGTGAGGCTCACCGCCGGGACGGACTGCGCCGCGACGGGCGCGGCAAATCCTCCGGCCGCGACGAGGGCGGCGACAACCAGAACGATGAGGCGGCGGCGCACAGGTGTGTTTCTCATACGGCACTCTGCTCGGGCGTCGTGACGACGCGGTCGATGAAGACGTCTTCGAGAGACGCCGGAACCGTCCGGATGCTCGTGATGCGCACGCCCGCCCGGCTGCAGGCCTCCGTGAGCCTGGCCGCCGCGGCGTCCCCGCTGCCGCGCGGCACGCGGATGTGCAGGCGCTCGCCGAACACCTGCACGTCGCGCACGCCGGCGTCTTCGGCGGAGATCCGCACGGCCGTCTCCTGCGGCTCGGCCAGCATCTCGAGCAGGTCGTCCGGGAAGGCCGCGCGCAGCGCGTTGGGCTCGTCGAGGGCGAGGATGCGGCCCTCGCTCATCAGCGCCACGCGCGAGCAGCGCTCGGCCTCGTCGAGGTAGGGCGTGGCCATGAAGATCGTGATCCCCTGCGACAGGAACTCGGAGAGCAGGCGCCAGAACTCCCGGCGCGAGACCGGGTCGACGCCTGTCGTCGGCTCGTCGAGCAGGATGATCTCCGGCTCGTGCACGAGCGTGCACGCGAGCGCCAGTTTCTGCTTCATGCCGCCCGACAGGCGCTCGGCCAGCCGCGCCCGGAACGGCGTCAACTGCATCATGTCGAGCAGCCGGCTGCGGCGCGCGCGGTAGTCGGCCACGCCGTGGATCTCGGCGAAAAACGCGATGTTCTCGTCGATCGTGAGGTCGCCGTAGAGGCTGAACTTCTGCGAGAAGTAGCCCACTTTCGTCGTGATCGCGCGGTGCTGGCGGACCGGGTCGTAGCCGAGCACGCGGATGGAGCCGCTTGTCGCCTTCAGCAATCCGCACATCAGCCTGATCGTCGTCGTCTTGCCCGCGCCGTCGGGGCCGATGAGGCCGAACATCTCGCCGCGGTTGACGGCGTACGACACGCCGGCCACCGCCTCGGTCGTGCCAAAGCGCTTCGTGACGCCGTTCAGTTCAAGTGCGGTGGTGGTCATCTGTCGTCGTGTCGCCGTCACCGACCGGGCGCCTGCGGGGCGCCTCGCGCGGCGGTCGCGAAGCGTATCTCCGCCTCCACCGGCATCCCCTGTTTCAGCACGCCCTGGTCGTTGGCGACGGTGACCTTCACGCGGAAGACGAGTTTCGACCGCTCTTCGGCCGTCTGCACGTTGCGCGGCGTGAACTCGGCCTTCGGCGAGATGAACGTGACGGTGCCCTCGATCCCCGGCCCGCCGGCGTCCGTGAACACGGTGGCGGTCTGCCCGAGGGTCACGCGCGGCACGAGCGGCTCGTCCACGTAAACATTCGCCCACACGTGGTCGAGGTCGGCGAGAACGACGATGGGGGTGCGCGGCGCCAGCAGCTCGCCCTCGTCGACGAGCTTCTGCGTCACCATGCCCGAGGCGGGCGCCACAACGGTGGCGTCGCGCTGCGCTTTCTCGAGCGTGGCGATCTGCGCGTCAACGCCCGCCAGCCGCGCCCGCGCCGCGTCGATTTCCTCGCGGCGGGCGCCAGCCTTGAGGCGCGCCACGGTTTCGGCCGCCGCGCGCACCCGCTGTTCGCCGGCGTTCACGCGTTCCCGCGCCACGTCCCTCCGCGTGGCCGCATCGTCGCGCGGCTTCTCGGCGCCGGAATTCGAGGCCAGCAGCGATTCGAAGCGCGCGAGGTCGCGCTCGGCCGAGGTGACTTCCTGACGGGCCGCGGCGAGGTCGGCCTCTGCCGCCGCCAGCTGGGCCTCGGCATGGCGGATGTCCTCGGGACGGGCGCCGGCCTGCAGCAGCCGGAGCTGGGCGTCGGCCCCGAGCCGTTCGGCGGCGGCCCGCTGCAGCGCCAGGGCGATGTCGGCCGTGTCGAGCTGGGCGATGATGTCGCCCGCCTTGACGCGGTCGCCCTCGGCCACCTTCAGCTCGACGAGCCGGCCTCCCACCTCGGGTGCCACGCGGACCTCGGTGGCCTCTACGTAGCCCGACACGCGGACATGGTCGGCCGGCGGCGTGTCGCGGCAGGCGGCTGGCGCGAGCGCCGCCGCGCAGGCGGCAAGGGCGGCGAGCATGGTGGCGGACCGGGCTCGCGAATGGTGCTGCGTCATGAGAGTTCTCCGATCGGTCTGGCGCCCGCGGCCGCCGGCATCAGGGCACGGCGGTTGAGCATCTGCATGTGGCGGATGAAGCGCTCCGGATCGAGGCGCGCGGCGTCGACGTGGGCGACCCTGGCAACGGCGCTCCGGATGGGGGCCGTCGCCAGGTACACGACGATCGGCCAGATGGTCGTGAGGTAGAGCAGCATGGGATCGACGTCGGCGAACTGGCCCGTGGCGCGGCCCTGCTCGACGATGTCGGTCATGGCGCGGACGACGCGGACCATGACGAGGTAGGTTTCCTCGTCGAGGCGGCGGCCGCCCTCGGCGATCTCGCGGAGCATGATGGGGGCGATGTGGGAAAGGGTCTGGCCCTCGAGGACGAAGGCGGCGACGAAGCGGTCCATCTTGTCGGCGGGGTCGGCCTCGGAGGCGGCGATGGCGGAGAGGCGGTCGCCCATGACGGTGAAGACGCCGCGGAGGACGCAGGTGTAGAGGGCGCGCTTGCTGTCGAAGTGGTAGTAGATCATCGCCTTGTTGAGGCGCGCGCGGGCACTGATGCGGTCGACGGTGGTGCCCTCGAAGCCGCGGAGTCCGAACTCGGCGGTGGCGGCGGCGAGGATGCGGTCTTTTGTGGCGGGCTTCGGTCTCGGGCGGCCCCGTGTGCCTGTCTTCATATTAACCAACCAGTTAGTTTGACTAACTAGTTAGTACTATAGGCGGGTTGGGCCTGTCAACCCGCCTTCGCTGGCAGCGCTCCATCCGCCAGCTTCGGCGTGGCAGGGCCCCCGTCGCCGCGCCCCTCACTCCGGGACAGCTGTCAGCGTCCCCACTTTCTGTCTTCTGTCTTCCGTCTTCTGGCTTCTGTCTTCCCTTCTTGCTTCTTGCTTCTTGCTTCTGTCTTCTGTCTTCTGTCTTCTGTATTCTTCTCCCATGCGCATCGTCATCGCGGGC
>JAWOGY010000252.1:0-5675 GCA_046496425.1 Vicinamibacterales bacterium | reverse complement strand
TCGCTCGACCAGATCGGCCCGCTGGCGCTGACGACCCCTGACGCGGCCGCCATGCTGCAGGCCATCGCGGGCCGGGACCCCCTCGACGCCACCTCGGCGGCGGTGCCCGTCCCCGACTGGAACGCCGCATTGCGCGGCGAGGTCCGGGGCGTCCGACTCGGATTCCCGGCCCGCCTGCTGGACGGCGGCGTTGACCCCGAAGTGGCGCGCGCCGTCGAAACCGCCGTGGAGGCCTTCGCGGCGCGCGGCGCAGAGGTCCGGGAGGTCACCCTCCCGCACGCGGACCTGGCGGTGCCGGTCTATTACCTCATCGCCTCTGCGGAGGCCAGCTCGAACCTGGCGCGCTATGACGGCGTGCGCTACGGGTACCGCGCCATGGACGCTAGCAGCCTGCGCGCGATGTACGAGGCGTCGAGGTCCGGGGGGTTCGGCGCCGAGGTCAAACGCCGGATCATCCTGGGCACGTTCGTGCTCAGCGCGGGGTACTGCGACGCGTACTACCTGAAGGCACAGGCCGCCCGGGCGCACATCACGGCCGGCTTCATGTCGGCCCTCGCCGAAGTTGACCTCATCGCGCTGCCGACCAGTCCAACGCCGGCGTTCCCGCTCGGCGAACGCCTGCAGGATCCGGTGGCGATGTACCTCTCGGATGTCTTCACCGTCGGCGCGTCGCTCGCCGGCCTGCCTGCGATCTCCGTGCCCTGCGGCTTCACGGACGGCGGCCTGCCGATCGGTTTGCAGCTTGTCGGCCGGCCCTTCGAGGAAGCGGCGGTACTCTGCGCCGCCGACGCCTACGAGCGGGAAACCGGGCCCTGGCAACCCCACGCGTCAGGCACGCGTCGCCGCAGCGGGGCGTGAGAAGGCCTTCGCGAGGCCCCAGACGACAAGCGCCGCGACGATGAGCGGCAGCAGCGGCACGAGCAGGCCCAGCAGCGCCATGACCCCGAAGCCGGCGAGCGCGATCACGCCAAGCACCAGGAACAGGGGCAGGAGCAGCACGCCCACGACGAGTTTCAGCAGCAGGCCCAGGGCCAGGAACGGAAGCGCCAGCAGCTTCAACGCCACGCGGAACGGCAGGAAGAGGAGCCAGAAGACCAGCTTCAGCAGGCCGCCCACCAGTCCGACGACCAGCAGGCCGACGAAGAGGAGCATTCCCAGCGCCAGCAACTCGAACATGACCGCCTGCCTTCCCGCCGCGCAGGCCGCGCGGCATCGGCGAGCCCGCCGGCGGAAGCCGCCGGTGCGCGCCGTCACAGGGATCTACGAGGGGAGGCGGGGTGCGGGTTCCAGAGCGACGCGGCCCGATCAGGCCGCGCGCTGGGAATTGCCGAGCTGGTCGGTCGTGCCGCGAGGCGTCGACGGCGGCAGATACGACTCCGGCGTTCCGAGCGCCTCGTCGAGGCTGCGAACCGTCAGGGACTTGGGACCGCTCTGGCGCAGCTTGAAGACATCGAAGGCGAACGACGCGCCGATCATCAGGACGAGGATGAACACGGCGCCAGCGCCCGCGGCCTGAATGGTCGCCACCAGCAGCGCGCCTGCCTCCGCAAGGCTCATGAGGGGTCCTCGGCCTTCGGCGGGAGCAGGGACTTCTCGCCCATCCCGTACCGGATATACCCGAGGCGGACTTCTTCCATCGCGACCCGCTCGGGCTTGTGCGCCGGCACCGGGGTCTCTGAAGCCGCGCCTTCGGCAGGCTCGGCGGGCGCCAGGCGGTTCAGGGCCCCGCGGCGGAGCTGCTTGGCCCGCTGCGCCGCCACCTCCACGAACAGGAAGCGGCTCTCGTTCGGGTTGAGCGCGAACTGCTCGTCGGCCTGGGGAGGCTCGGGAACGGGCGGCTGAAGGTCGTTATCTTCGTTCACAACCTTTTACCGTATACCACGCCAGACAGCGGATGCAAGCGGCAAACGCGGCACGGGGCGCGAGCGCTATCGAGCGCCCCGCCCCGCGCCGCCGGTTCGGGCCCCCTGCCGGGCGTTAGCCCTGCACCTGGACCTGGATCTGCTTCGGCTTCGCTTCCTCCCGGGTCGGCAGCTTGATGGTCAGCACGCCGTTCCGGTAGTCGGCCGACACTTTCGAGGTATCGACGGTCGCCGGCAGCGAGAAGCTCCGGCTGAACGCGCCGTACGTGCGCTCGATGCGATGGCAGCACTCTTCCTTGATCGCGCTATCCATCTTCTTTTCTCCACGCAGCGTGAGCGTGTTGTTCTCGACGCTGATGTCGATCTCGTCCTTGTTCATGTCGGGCAGCTCGGCCTTGATGACCAGCTCGTGGTTGCCCGAGTCGTAGATATCGACCGGCGGCGCCCACGCCCCGCGGCGCATCACGTCATCGTCGGCATTGCGGTAGGCATCGCCAAGCAGACGATTCATCCGCTCCTGCACGGCATTGAGCTCACGGAAAGGATCCCATCGAACGATAGCCATAGTCGTACCTCCTCTTCGAATTCGCCTATTCAAGACAGCTCGCTATACCCCTCGGCACGGCACCCTGTTCGCTGCCCACATGAACAAGATACGGCATTACATGATGTGTGTCAAGTAATATTATCTTAGTGTGAAATACTCACCCTTGTGGGCTTGCGGCGGAATCGGCGAGGTACCTTGCACGGCTGTGATGCCCCTTGCCCCTTGCCCCATGCCCCCGAGTCCCCTCCCCCTAGCCCCAGGTCCCTACTCTTGGTATCCTGTCAGTGCCCCCCGGCGCGGCGCCCCGGCCGTTGCTTCCGGACTTTTTCACTGGTCCCGCCGTATGTTCAACGCGTCCCTTCTGTGAGGATGGTGAAGCATGTCGCGATACAAGATTGCCTGGCTGCCCGGTGACGGAGTGGGCGTGGACGTGATGGAGGCCACGCGGGTCGTGCTCGACCGGCTGAAGTTCGACGCGGAGTACATCCACGGGGACATCGGCTGGGAGTTCTGGCGCACGGAGGGCGACGCCCTGCCGGCGCGCACCATCGACCTGCTGAAGCACGTGGATGCTGCGATGTTCGGGGCCATCACGTCGAAGCCGGTGAAGGCGGCGGAGGCCGAACTGGTGCCGTCGCTGAAGGGTACGGGCCTCATCTACCGCTCGCCGATCGTGCGCATGCGGCAACTGTTCGACCTGTACATCTGCCTGCGCCCCTTGAAGGCGTACCCGGGCAACGCCCTGAACTTCAACGACCAGATCGATCTGGTCATGTTCCGCGAGAACACGGAGGACCTGTACGCCGGCGTGGAGTTCAGCCCCGTCCCGGCGGCGCTGGCCGACACGCTGAAGGCGCTCTCGCCGGCCTTCGCGCCGTTTTCGGCACTCGCGCCCGATCAGTACGCCGTCTCCTGCAAAATCAACACGAAGCGGGGCTCCGAGCGCATCATCGACGCGGCCTTCGCCTACGCCCGCAAGCACGGGCGCAAGAAGGTCACCGTCGTGCACAAGGCCAACGTCGTGCGGGCCACCGACGGCCTGTTCCTCGACGCGGCCAAGGAGGTAGCGGTGCGCTACCCGGACATCGTGCTCGACGAAGGGAACGTGGACGCGATGACGATGTGGCTCCTCAAGAACCCCCTGAGCTACGACGTGCTCGTCGCGCCGAACCTCTACGGCGACATCGTGTCGGACCTCTGCGCCCAGATGGTGGGCGGCCTCGGCTTTGCCTGTTCGGGCAACATCGGCGAGAGACTCGCCGTGTTCGAGCCGACGCATGGCTCTGCTCCGAAGTACGCGGGACAATACAAAGTGAATCCGATCGCCACCATCCTCACCGCGAAGATGATGCTCGAGTGGCTCGGCGAGCTGGATCTTGCCACCCGCCTCGAACGTGCCACCGCGGCCGTCATCACGCAGGGCCAGGTCCGCACGTACGACATGGGCGGCAGCCATACGTCGCTGGAGATGGCAGAGGCCGTCGCCAGGGAACTCTAGATAGGGGCTCGGGGCTCGGGACTCGAACGCTGGATGATGACTTCTGGCCCTTGACGAGGTGAGCCGCTGCACTATGGCGAATATCACGCTCCACGAAGTCGGATTGCGCGATGGCCTGCAGATCGAGGAGCAGGCCGTCCCGACGGGACGCAAGCTCGATTGGATTGCCCGCCTCGCCCGCGCGGGACTCCGGATGATCCAGGTCGGATCGTTCGTCAACCCGCAGAAGGTCCCCCAGATGGCGGACACCGACGAGTTGTTCCGCCGCCTGGCGGAGGCGGATCGCCAGCCGGGCGTGGTCTACTCGGGGCTCGTCCTGAACGAGCGCGGCCTCGAGCGCGGCCTCGCCTGCCTCGTCGACCACTTCTGCATGGGCGTCTCGGCCAGCGACACGCACAGCCGGAAGAACACGGGAATGAGCACGGCGGAGGCCGCCGGCCGCATCGTCGCGATGGGCCGGGCGGCGGCGGCCGCCGGCAAGGGCGTCCAGGTGTCGGTCCAGTCCGCCTTCGGGTGCGGCTTCGAAGGTGCCGTGCCGCCGGAGCGTGTGTTCGATCTCGCGCGGCGCTTCCTGGAGGCGGGGCTCACGACCATCAGCCTCGCCGACACGGCCGGACACGCCAATCCGGCGCAGGTCGAGGCGTTGGTCGGCGCGGTGCGGGCGCTGGACGGCCGGGTGGCGATGACCTGCCATTTCCACGACACCTACGGGATGGGGCTGGCCAACGCATACGCGGCGTTCCGCGCCGGCGTCACCTCGTTCGAGTCGGCGTTCGGCGGCCTCGGCGGCTGCCCGTTCACGGCGGTCGCCGCGGGCAACGTCTGCACGGAGGACCTGGTGCACCTCATGCAGCGCATGGGCGCGACAACGGGCGTCGACGTCGACGCCGTCGCCGGCGTGACGAAGGACGCGGCCGCGTTCTTCGGCCGGGCGCTTCCCGGCGTCATTCACCGGACGGGCCCGATCCCTTTCCCGGCGGCCTGATCCGGCATCGAGGTGCGAACCGTGAAACTGCTCGACGGCGTCCGGGTGCTCGACCTGACCAACGTGCTGGCCGGCCCTTTCGCCACCATGCACCTGGCCCTGGCGGGCGCCGAGGTCATCAAGATCGAAAACCCCGAGGGCGGCGATCTCGCGCGCAAGCTGGGCAACGTGCCGACGCTCAACCAGGAACTGATGGGCACCAGTTTCCTCGCGCAGAACGCCAACAAGCGTTCGCTCACGCTGAATCTGAAACTCGACGAGGGCCGGGAGATCTTCCGTCGCCTCGCGGCCGCGGCCGATGTGGTCGTCGAGAATTTCAGGCCCGGCGTGATGACGCGCCTCGGCGTCGGCTACGAGGCGCTGCGCGAGCTGAACCCCCGCCTGGTGTACTGCGCGATTTCCGGATTCGGCCAGACGGGTCCCGACGCGAACAAGCCCGCCTACGACCAGATCATCCAGGGGCTGAGCGGCGTCATGGACGTCAACGGCGACGAGCGCCTGCACCCGCTCCGCTGCGGGTTCCCGGTGTGCGATACGGTAGGCGGCCTCAACGCGGCCTTCGCCATCATGGGCGCCCTGTATCACCGCGAGCGCACCGGAGAGGGCCAGTTCATCGACATCGCGATGCTCGACTCGATCATGCCGCTCATGGGCTGGGTCGCTGCGAACCTTCCATGCAAGCTCGCAGAGAAGGGATAAAGTGATCCTTGAGAAGTCGGCACCGCTGGCTGTACGCATGGCGAGTATCGGGATGGTGTTTTCTTCAGGTTCGGCGGCAAAGAG
>JAWOGY010000177.1:0-16004 GCA_046496425.1 Vicinamibacterales bacterium | reverse complement strand
GCCTGGACGTCCTCATCCTGAGTCTGGTGCGCGGAAGCGAGGAGGTCGGCGTCTATGGCGCGGCCATCCGCCTCGTGTCGGTAGCGATGATCCTCCCGGATTCGATGATGACGGCGACGTTCGTGCGACTGGCTCGCCTGACCAGGGAGGGCGACCACGGCGCTGCGACGGCGCTCTTCAGACGGACCCTTACGCTGCTGGGTGCGCTGCTGCTGCCGGGGGCCATTGTGGGGATGGTGCTCGCGCCCGGGATCGTGCCGCTGCTGTTCGGATCGGGTTATGACGCGTCGGTCCCCGCCCTTCAGGTCCTGGTCTGGGCGCTGCTCCCCTTTGCGTTCGCCCGCGCCATGGGCGACCTGCTGATCGCCCGGGGCTTCGAGGACGCCGTCGCACGCACGATGCTGACGACCATTGCCGGCGGCGCGTTGCTCTACGTGGCGCTGGTCCCGCGACTCGGGGCACTGGGTGCGGCAATCGGTTTCGTCGCGACGGCGCTGCTCCTCGCACTGAGTGCGTTCCGCGAGTTGGTCCGGCACCGCGCAGCCGACGCGCGGCGCTCCAGCCGCGCTCCGGCGGTCTCTCTGCTGGCAGCCGCGATGTTTGTGGCGGTCTCCTGCCCGGCCGGCGGACAGGCTGCGCGCGAGGGCTCGATCGTCGTGCGCCCGTCACGTTCGGTCGCGCCAGTCAGTCCCCTGCTGTTCGGCGCGGCCGTCGAGTGGACGGACAACGGCAACGGAATCTTCGACCCTGCGCGCGCGTCGTTGCGGGAGGACGTGCTGGACCTGTTGCGGCCGCTTCGCATCCCCGTGTGGCGTTTCCCCGGCGGCATCCTCTCGGACCACTACGACTGGCGTGACGGGGTGGGGCCGCGGGCCCGCCGTCCGAAGGGGACGCACCCGATGGACGGGTCGGCCCAGGAACATAATTTCGGCACCGACGAGTTCATCGAGTTCTGCCGCGCGCTCAACGGCGACGCGCTCGTCACCGCCAATTTCGGAACCGGTCGTTTGGAGGACGCGCTCGCCTGGCAGAGCTACTTCCAGAAGAAGGGCTTCCGGGTTCGCTACTGGGAGATCGGCAATGAAATCTACCTGAGCGAGCCGGTGGAGCGCGCCCCTATCCCCGGCAACGACCTACGCATCTTTCGAACCGGCGCCGAGTACAGCCGCCAGTTCGGCGAATGGGCGCGGAGGCTACGCGCTGCCGATCCCGATACCCTGGTCGGTGCCATCGCGGGCACCTTCAACACGGGGTCCCGCCACCGGCGGTGGATCTACGACCTGTTGGGCCAGGGCGGGCGTGAGATCGACTTCGTCGCGTTGCACAACTCGTTCGCACCGCTCATTACCAGCCGGTGGGATTACCAGGACAGCGGAAAGCGGCGCGAAGCCTACGCCGCGATGATCGCCCACACCCAGGCGGTGTCCTTCGACGTGAGAGGCGTCACCAAGGGGTTCACCGAGTCGGGGCCCCGGTCCAACCCGCGCATTGCCATCACGGAGCATTTCCCGCTGTTCGGCGCCGGCGGCCCGCAACTGCATGAGATCCTCGACCAGTCCCGTACCCTCGCTTCGGCTGTCTACACTGCCAGCCTGCTTCACACCTGGATGCGCGACGGCGTGTGGATGGCGAATTACAACATCGCCGTCAGCAAGTGGTTTGGCGCCCTGGTAACGGACACCCCTGAGGGCCTGGTCCGGACGCCGACGTATCACGTCTACGATCTCTATCGCAACCAGTTCGGGACCGCGCTGGTCGAGTCCACCGTCTCCGGGCCCACCTTCTCGACCTCCCGTGTCGGTACCGTGTCCCCCGCCCGCGGGGTGCCGCTCCTCGATGCCGTCGCATCGATCGCGTCGGACGGCACCGTATGCCTCGCCGTCATCAACCGCAATTTCGCCGCCGCCGAACCGGCCGCCGTCACGGTGGAAGGCCTGCGCGCGGGCGCGACGGCAGAGGTGCTGACGATTGGCGCCGAATCGCCGAATGCCATCAACGGGCCCGCCCTGACGAGGTCGACGTCGCCGGGCGCTCACGATCGCGTCTCCATCAGGAGGTCTTCATGGACCCACGCCAGGACGTACTCGTTCCCACCCTCCTCGATCACGCTGCTCCGGTGGCACCCCCGTCAGCTGGAGAACTAGCGGACCCGGAGGGCTGGGCGAAGCTCCGGTCTCACCTGGGCGCGGCGTTCTACCGGATGTGCATCACGCACGTCCCGTTCCACGCGGTCCGTCAGGCATACCTGCGTGCGCTCGGCATGCGGATTGGCGCCGGCGTCGCGCTGTTCACCGGCACCACCATCATGCGGCCGGAACGGATCGCCGTCGGCGACGGGTCGGTTGTCGGCTTCGACTGCTTTCTGGGCGGGGAAGCAGGGCTTGTCATCGGCGCGCAGGTCAACATCAGCAGCTACTCGATCCTGCTCGGCGGCGATCACGATCTCGATTCAGCCGACTTCCGCCCGGTGCTGGCGCCGATTGTGATTGAGGACTACGCGTGGCTGGCCACGCGAGTCACGGTCGTGGGCGGCGTCCGCATCGGGCGCGGTGCCGTGGTGGCCACCGGAGCCGTCGTGACCCGCGACGTGCCGCCCTACCACGTCGTGGCCGGAGTACCCGCGAAAACGATCAAGACACGAAACCCGGAGGCGTGCCGTTATGACCTCAGCTACCAGCCCTGGTTCCTCTAGCCGTCAGGGCGGCCCCGGGGCCGGCGGGCGCCTGTCGATTGTCATCGTCAACTGGAACGTCCGCTCCCTCCTTCGGGACTGCCTGGCGTCGCTTGAAGCCGACTGCGCCGCGGATGCGGGCGAGGTGATCGTCGTGGACAACGACTCGCGGGACGGATCGGCGGCGATGGTCAGGTCGGAGTTCCCATGGGTGACGCTGATCGAGAGCGGCGGCAACATCGGCTACTCCAGGGGCAACAATCTGGGGCTGAGCCGCGCGTCCGGCGACTGGCTCCTGCTGCTCAATCCCGACACGCTGGTCCCTGCGGGATCGCTGCGGAGGCTGCTCGGCTTCGCCGACGCTCATCCTGACGCCGGCGCATTCGCGCCCCTGCAGTACGACGGGGCCGGGAGAATTCAGTACGAGGCCGCCGTCAGGTTCCCGACGGTCTGGAACGTGCTCTGCGACTTCACGCTGCTCTCGGCGGCCTTTCCCCGCAGCCGCTGGTTCAACGGCCGGAAACTCGGCGACTGGGCGCACGACGAGGACCGCGAGGTGCCCGCTGTCTCAGGCGCGGCCATGCTGATACGGCGCAGCGTGTGGGAACGGCTCGGGGGGCTCGACGAAGCCATGTTTTGCGTCGAGGACATGGACTACTGCCGGCGCATCCGGAACGCGGGTTGGCGCGTGTGGTACGTCGCGGCGGCGCCCATCGTGCACTACGGTCGCAGCAGCATCGTCCAGCAGCGGCAGGCCTGGCAGCGCCAGGCGATGCTGCAGTCGTTCTGGGTGTATCGCTGCAAGCACTTCGGGCGCACGTCGGGCCGAACCCTGAGCGCGGCCATCTTCGCCTGGTCCGTGGCCGCGTGGGCCGGCCTGGCCGTCCCTGCCCTGGTGCTGCGGGGCCGCGAGGGCCTGGGCGTGCGCCTGCGCCACGTCAGGGAGATGGCGACGGCGCTGCTCTCCTGGAGCCTGTCCGACAAGTCGCGCTTCCGGCACCCCTTTGCCGCGGCGCCGGCGGGAGGCGGACGATGAAGATCGGCATCGACGCGCACGGCGTGGGCGGTCACAGCCTCGGACCCGGCAACGAGACCTACTTTCAGAACCTCATCGGTGCGCTGCTCGACCTCGACGGGAGCAACGAATACCACGTCTTCGTCAATCATCCCGAGGCGATGGCGGAGACGGTGCGCGGGCATGCCAACGCCCGTCTCGTGTCGTTGTGGCCCCGCTCGCAGTGGATCCAGCGGCCGCTCAGCCTGCCGCTCTATGCGACCACCCACGGCCTCGATCTCGTGCACGTGCCCTTCATCCAGCCGATGCCGCTGCGGGCCCGCACGGTCCTGACGGTGCACGACGCCAACTTCGAGCTTTTCCCGGACGACTTCACCCGGCTCACGCGCTGGCGCTTGAAGACGTTCGTGCCATGGAGCATCCGCCTCGCGGACCTGGTGTTCACCGTGTCCGAGTTCGGCCGGGCGAACCTCGAGCGCATCTACGACCTGCCCCCGGGCAAGGTGGTGGTCACCTACAACGCACCCGACCATCGAGCCTCTGTCGATCAGGAAACCGGGCGAACCCTCGAGGGTCTCGGCATCCGTCCGCCGTTCGTGCTGTTCGTCGGGGCGCTTCAGCCGAAAAAGAACCTCGCCAGACTGGTGCGGGCCTTCGATGCGGTCGTCGACCGATGCGGATTGCCTCATCAGCTCGTCCTCGCCGGCAAGTGGGGATGGGGCAACGTCGACCTCGAAGCGGCGCTGGCCGAGACCCGCCATCGCGACCGTATCCGCCTCACGGGCTACCTGACCGACGAGGAAGTCGTCCGGTGCATGCGGGCCGCCGAGGTGTTCGCCTTTCCGTCGCTCTACGAGTGCTTCGGCATCCCCCCGATGGAGGCCCAACGGCTGGGCACGCCCTGCCTGGTCGCGAACACGACGTGTTTTCCTGAGATCTACAGGGATTCCGCGCTCGCCTGCGACCCGCATTCAGTCGAGTCCGTCAGCGTGGCACTCGAGTCGCTCCTGCTGGATCCCGCCCTGCGGCGGACGCTGACCGAGCGCGGCCTGCGGCGATCTGCGGACTTTGCGTGGGCGCGCACCGCGCGGATCGCGCTGGCCGCATATCACCGCGTGTGCGGCCTGCCCGAACCGGCACTCAGGGGAATGGAGGCGTCATGCGTCCGCTGAACGTTGCCGTCTATTATCCGTGGATCTACCTGCACGGCGGGCCCGAGCGCACGATTGCGGAACTGCTCGCGCGCACCGGCCACCGGATCACCGTCTTCACCAGCCGCTTCGAACCCGACGCGACGTTCCCGAGCCTGAGGTCCGCCCCCATCGTCGAACTGCGGCGCCGCGTCTCGGTGCGCCGCACGTTCGCGGATGTCGGCGGCGCGGCGTTGCGCATCGCGGGGGAGAAGCTGCCGCTGGACGGATTCGACGTGCTCGTGGTCTTCTGCGAAGGGCTCGGTGATTTCGTCACCCTCCGCAACAGCCGCATTCCCACCGTCTGCCTCTGCTTCACGCCGCTCCGGGCCGCGTACGACCCCGAGTACCAGCGCGGCTACCTCGCCATGAAGGGCAACACGCCGGGCCGGCGACTCTTGCTCGCGGCGGCGAAGCGCGTCTTCCGCGTGGTCGACCGCCGGCTCTGGACGCGATACGACCATGTGATCGCGATCAGCGCCGAGGTGCGGAAGCGCATCGAAGCCGGTGGCCTGTTCCCGAAGGGCGGGATCTCCATCATCCATCCCGGCATCGATACGGGCAGGCTGCAGCCCACCTGGGAGTACGACCCGCAGTTCCTGATCCCGGGGCGGATCATGTGGACGAAGAACCTCGAACTCGCCATCGATGCCTACAGGCTTCTGAGGGAGCGCCGCCCCGACCTCGCTCGATTCACCCTCACCCTCGCGGGGTTTGTCGACGAGAAGAGCCGCCCGTACCTGGCGGCCCTTCAGCGGCGGGCGGCCGGCTGCGACGGCATCCGGTTCGTCTGCGGCCCGAGCGATGAGGAGTTGTTCTCGTTGTGCCGCCGGGCCTGGGCGGTGCTGTACCCGCCGTTCAACGAGGACTGGGGACTCGTGCCGCTGGAGGCCATGGCGCTGGGAAAGCCGATTGTCGCATCGGCGCGGGGCGGGCCGCTCGAGACCATTGTCGACGGTGAGACCGGCTACCTGGTGCCTCCCGCCCCCGGGCCGTTTGCCGACGCGATGGAGCGCCTTGCATCGGATGAAGGCCTCGTTCGGAGGATGGGCGAGGCCGCACGGCAGCGCGCGCTGTCGTTCGACTGGCAGTTGTTCTGCGACGGTTTCGACGCAACCGTGACCAACGTCGCCGCGCGCGCCGAGCGCCCGGCGCCGGCGTTTGTGGCAGCGACGAACCGCTCGGAAGGCTTCGCGGAATAGCCGCGGCGGAGGGCCCCCAGAGATGAGAGGATGGCAGCTCGTCAAGCGAACGATCGACCTGATGATTGCGACCGCCGGCCTGATCCTTGGATCCCCGGTGTTTGCGCTGGTCGCGCTCGCAGTGCTGGTCCTGGAGGGCCGGCCGATCTTCTACGTGTCACGGCGGCATGTGACGCCGGAGAAGACGGTGCGCATCTTCAAGTTCCGCTCGATGGTGCGCGACGCGACGTCGCCGCACTACCGGCTGGCCGAGCGCTTCATGAAGGACGGCTTTCTCGACATTCCGCTGTCCTGCGAAGTCTTCACGCCGGTCGGTCGCTTCCTGGAACGGACGCAACTGGTCGAGTTGCCGCAACTGCTGAACGTTCTCATCGACGGGATGAGCCTGATCGGAAACCGGCCCCTCCCGCCCGAGAACGTCAGACTGCTCCGGCAGAAGTACCCGAGGGCGGTCGGGCGCTTCGACGCTCCTGCGGGCATTTCGGGCATCGCGCAGGTTGTGGGCAAGCTGAACCTGCAGCCGGAACAGCGGCTGGCACTGGAACTCGGCTATGTGGACCTCTACCGCAAGGGCAACATCGTCCGCTGCGACACGCTCGTGCTGATTTACACAGTACGCGTGCTGCTCGGCGGCCCGGGCGTCACGTTGGACCAGGCACGCTGGATGCTTCATCCGATCCAGTGCGACCCCATGTCGATAGCGTCTGCCGCCACGACATCGGGTGAGGCATGAACGTGCTCGTGCTGGGGGCGACGTCAGGCGTCGGGGAGAGCCTGGCGCTGGAGTTCGCTTCCGGGAACCATGTCTCGCTGTGCGGCCGCCAGGCCGGTCGTCTCGAAGCCGTCGCCGCTGGATGCCGCGGCGCGGGCGCCGCCGGTGCACGAGTGTTGGCGGCCGATCTTTCCGCGGGGACTGCGAGCCTTCTCGCGCAGCTCGGCAGCGAGTCCGTCGACCTCTGCTTCAACGCCGCATCGGCGACGAGCGGTCTCCGCGACGGGGATGTCGATCTCCGCCGGCTGCGCGCCTGCGCCGAGGTCGACTTCCTCGCCCCGCTCGATCTCGTCCTGGCGCTCCGGGAACGTCAGCCGGCACGTCCTCCGCGGACGGTCCTCATCTCGTCCTTGCTGGCCGGACTCCCCAGTCCCGATCGCGATATTTACGGCTCTCTGAAGCGTCTCCAGGAGGCGTCCCTCCGCCAGGCCGCAGCGCGCTGGCCGGGCTTCGACGTGCGCGTCATCCGCGTGGGCAAAGTGCTGGCCACGGGGCCCGCGTCCGCGGACACCTCGCGGCTCGCCAGATTCACGAGACAGCTGCTTGACGGCAACCGACGGCTGGCAACATGGGGAGCGACGGGGCGGGCGCTCGAAGCGCTGTTCTGCCTGCAGCCGCTGGCCTTCCAGGCCGTCATGGCGCTTCGCCGGCGCACGTGCGGCCGAAACCTCAAACGGGAACCCGTATGACCGGCGCTCTGGCACTGCACCGCGCCCGGGATGCCGCCGCGGTGGCCGCGCTAGGTATCGTCCTCGCAGTCGTGACGGGCGTTGCGGTCGGCCGCGGTTCCGCGTTCGCGGCTATCGCACTGGCGGTGCTGGCCGCCGCCGCGCTCGTCCCGGTTCTCGCCTGGCTTGGGCTCCGCGCGGAGGGCCTGCTCCTGTTCGCCCTTGCCGCGACCCTGTCGCTGAGCCTGAAGGTCCATCCGCTGTTCCGCGCGGATCACATCGGCGGAGCCGTTGGCGTGCGAATCAGCGTGAGCGACCTGCTGGTGGCGGGCATCGCCGTTCTCGTGCTGCTCCGCGCGCACGGCTCGATCCGGCTCGCCGCGCCGCGGCTGCTCGTGTGGCCGATCGTCGCCTGGACCGCTTTCGCGCTGCTCTCGACGGTGCTTGGCCCCGACCCGGAGCTCGGGTTCTTTCAGATCCTGGCCATGCTCCAGAGTGCGCTGCTCTTTCTCTTCCTCAGCAACTACGTCAACAGCAGGCGCCGCCTCGAGATCCTCTTCGCGGGCCTCCTGTGCGGCCTCGTGATGCAGTCGGCGGCGGCGGTGGCCCAATGGCGCTTCCCTGGGCAATTCGAACTCACGGCGCTGGGTTCGCAGGCGCAGGGCGAAGTCGTGGTTACGAGCGGCGGTGAGATCGACCTGCCCAGCGTCGACCTGGGACAGACCGTTGTTGCCGGCCAGGTTCTCGTCCGCCCGATGGGCATGCTCATCCACGCCAACCTGCTCGCCGTGTTCCTGGTCACGCAGTTGCTGCTTGCGGTCTGCCTTGCGCAGTCCGGCCGCACGGCGCTCGTTCGCTGGGCTGCGACAGCCTCTGCAGCCATCGGCGCCCTCGCGCTCTACGCAACGCTTTCGCGATCCGGGTGGGGCGTCGCTGTCATCGGCTTCGGAGTGTGGCTGCTGCTGTCCTGGCGCTGGCGGGCCCTGCGGCTCCGTCCCGCCCATCGCGTCGCCGCGACGCTGGCAGGAATCGGGCTCGCGGCCGCGGTGTGGCGCGCCGCTCCGCTCATCTGGCTCCGCCTCACGGAGACAGCCAGTGAGGCCGTGTCGTTCCGCTCGAATCTGTCCATCGCCGCATTGCGCCTCTGGGCCGATCACCCAATCGCCGGCGCCGGGCTGAACACCTTCGTGCAGCATGTGGCCGAGTACGACCCGTCGGGCATGAGCCGGATCCGGGCGTTCCCCGTCCACAACATCTTCCTGCTCGAACTGAGCGAGGCGGGCATTGGAGCCGGCCTGGCGATTGTGGCGTTCGCCTTCCTCACCATCCGGGAGACCTGGAAGCGGGCGCATCGATGCCGGGGCGAGGCGGCGAGGCTGCGAGGCATCGCCCTGTTCGCCGGCGTGCTCTGCTTCTGGATTGCGGACATGTTCGCCTTCTCGTTCCGCATCCCCGTAATGGCGGGAGTTCTGTGGTCGCTTGTGGCCATCGCCATCGCCAATCAGCGGGTCGATGCCGCGGAAGGCGGGCGGTGACTGAGAGACTGGCCTTTGCGTGGTGAGTGCGGCAGTGATTCGTCTTTTCCACCTGCCTGGCGGCAGGAAGCCTGAAGGAGGCACAGCATGACGAAACGATACCGGACGCTCCTGATCGCCTTGGCCTGCGTCGCGACCATCGCGGGAGCGCCGCTGAACGACGCCTGGGCGGATCCGGTGGCCATCGCCAGCATCCAGTCCGCGCCTGGCGTCCCGACTTTCTACCTGAACCTCGCAGACAATTCCTTCGGCTCGATCAACACACTGAATGGACTTCCTGCCGGCGATCCGTTCAACCCGGCTGCACCGATCTCCTTCACGCAGCTCACGCCCGGTCCGATCGGGCCGATTCCTGCGTTCTTCCTGCTGACGCCACTGGCTCTCACGGGGGCCGTCGACCCCAATACGTTCACGTACGGTGCCGGCGCCTTCGCCATGGGGCTTGACAGCGGTTCTGGGTCGCTACCCTGGCTGGGCGGCACCTTCGACTCGGCTTTCCTCTTCCTCTCAGGAAGCCTGGACGGAGCACTGGCGAACTTCGGCGGGACGACGCTCGTGGGCGGCGGCCTGACGTTCAGCGGGACGTCCAACCCCGGCAGTTTCGCCTTCGCGCTGGGCAATCCTCAGTTCGTGATGAACGACGCGGGAGCTCCGGCCTTCATCACCTTCGAGATGACCCAGGGCACGATCGCCGCGACCGTGCCGGAACCGGCGTCGACTTTCCTGCTTCTGGGTTCAGTCTTCGGCGGGGTTGCCGCGTTCCGCCGCCTGCGCCCCCGGGCATAGCCTTCCCCGGCCTGGCCTGATGCGCCTGGGGGCTGGCACAGGCGGGGAGTCACGACAAACCCTGTGAGGCGACGTGCACGAGACGAAACGTGCACGTCGCCTCCACGATTGGACAAGACCCAGCCGCCGGAAGGGGACGGTATAATCAGGCGCCCCGCTGTCCCCCGACCGACCACGCTGGAGGATCGATGTCCCACGCTGCCGACCCGCAGGGTAGTCAGGGTCTGCCCATCGCGGACCCGACGCCCATCGGCCTGATCTGCCTGGCCATCGGATGCGCGGCACTGGTGCCAATCGCGTTCGGCGCCAGCCTCACACCCTCCGGCCTGAGGACCGCCGCGATGTTCTGCCTGCTGTTCGGGGCGGGCGGCCAGCTGGTTGCCGGCCTGGGCAGCCTGCTGAACAAGAACGTGTACGGCGGCACGCTCTTCACGTCGTTCGCGTTCAACTGGGTCATCAACTGGTGGGCGCTCGACAGCCTGTCGCGCGGCCAGGTGCCCGACGCCACCGTGGTCTTCGCCGTCGACGTCTGCTTCCTCGTCGTCTTCCTCGCGTTCACCTACGGCTTCGGCTTCTTCTCCTCGCTGCTGATGGCGTTTCTCGTCGACATCGATCTGCTCTACGCCGCCCGCATCGCGAGGCACCTCGGCGGTGGCGAATGGCTGGACTTCGTCATCGGCCTCTGCACGATCGCCCTTGCCGCGATCTCGCTCTGGATTGCGTTCGCGCTGCTCATCAACCCGGTGGCCGGCCGCGCGGTGTTCGCGTTCCCCGGCCCGGTGTTCCGCCCTCGGCCGACCACGCGCGTGCCGTAGGCGGTCGCCTGTGCAGCCCAGGCCGTCAGGACTGTCGGCCGGGCTGGCAAGGAGGATTCCCCATGCGGCTCACTCTCGCCGTGCTTCTCGGCGCGTTCGTGTTCGCGCAAGCGCAGCCTCCGACCGAGAGTGCGCTGCTCTCCGACTCGACGGGATGGGTGGATCTGCTGGCGGACCACAGCCTGAAGGACTGGGTCCGCGTGCCCCTGGGCGCGGCCGGCCAGGTGCGGGCGGGCCTGGCTGGCGACCCCTCGCCATGGACGCTCGACCCGTCCGGACCCACGCTCGTCTGCGAGGGCGCCAAGGCCGGTCACGAGATGTTGCGCCATACGACCGAGTGGGCCGACCACATCGTGCACGTCGAGTGGAGATTCACCAGGCTGGAGGGCGAGCGGCCCTACAACAGCGGCATCTACGTCAGAACCGCGGGCGATGGCGCGATCTGGCACCAGGCGCAGACCGGCGCCGCCGGCGGGTACCTGTTCGGGAACACCCTGGTGAACGGCACGCCGCAGCGCGTGAACCTGCGCCAGTCCATGAGCGAGAACCGCGTGAAACCGGCCGGCGAGTGGAACACGTACGAGATCCGGGCGGTCGGCCCGCGGATCTCCTTATGGGTGAACGGCGCCGTCACCAGCGAGTTCGCGGACGGCGAAGTCCCGACAGGGTTCGTCGGCCTCGAAGCGGAGGGCTTCCGGGTCGAGTTCCGGAACCTGAAGGTCAAGCGCCTGGCGCCGCCCGCCTGACGCCGGGTCCGAGCGCGACGGTCGCCACATCGCCGTCGATCCCGTCCGGCATCGGCGGTATGATCGACCCGTTCGCATCAGCTCCGGCTCTCGCGCCAGCCTTGAAGGAGCCATCCGGTGACGTGTCCCGATTGCGGTGGCGACCTGCCGGACGACGGCGCTCGGTGCCCGCACTGCGTTGGCCCGCGGACCGCGGCGACGGCGCAGGCGCGCGAGACAGGGCCCGGCGGACCGGACGGCATGTTCGCCGGCCGGTACCGCATCCTCCGGGAGCTCGGTCGCGGCGGCATGGGCGTCATCTGGCTCGCGGAGGATGTCAGGCTGAAGCGCCAGGTGGCCCTCAAGTTTCTGTCAGCCGAGCTCGCCGCGGAGCCGACGGCCCGCACCAGGTTTCTGGACGAAGCCCGGGCCGCCGCCGCCCTCGACAGCCCCCACGTCTGCACCGTCTACGAGGCGGGCGAAGGCGACGGGCGCCCCTACATTGCGATGGCATTCATCGACGGCCCGAGTCTGCGCGATCGGCTCGCGGCGGGTCCGCTCCCGGTCGCCGAGGCGCTGGCCATCGCGCGGCAGGTCGCCGACGGACTGGCTGAGGCGCACCGGCTGGGGATCGTGCACCGCGACATCAAGCCGGCGAACATCATGCTTGCCCGCGACAGGGCGGCGAAGGTCACCGATTTCGGCCTCGCGAGAGTTCAGGGGTCCGGCGAGAGCACCAGGACCGCAGGCGTCGCGGGCACGCTGGGTTATATGTCGCCCGAACAGGCACAGGGCCTCCGGACCGACGCGCGCACGGACGTGTGGTCGCTGGGCTGCGTCATCTACGAGATGCTGGCCGGCCGCGCCCCGTTCTCATCCGGTGGGGGCTCGGTGGACATGTACGGCCTCCTGCACGGCGCTCACCGGCCGGTCACCGAGTACCGCCCGGAGGCGCCGCCGCAGCTTGCCGCGGTCGTCGATCGGTGCCTCCAGAAGAACCCCCAACACCGGTACGCGGACGCGACGGGCCTGCTCGCCGGCCTGCAGTCGCTGGGTCCCGGCGCGGCGACGGCGGCGGTGCCGGCGCCGCGCGACGTGCCGTCGATTGCCGTATTGCCGTTCGCCGACATGAGCCCCGACAAGAGCCAGGGCTACTTCGGTGAGGGCATCGCCGAGGAACTCATCCACGCGCTGACCAGGATCCGCGGCCTCCGCGTCGTGGCCCGCACGTCGGCGTTCGCCCTGAAAGACAAGGGCCTGGATGTCCGCGAGATCGGGCGGATGCTCGACGTCGGCGCCGTGCTCGAGGGCAGCGTCCGCGCGGCAGGCAACAAGCTGCGAGTCACGGCGCAGCTCATCAACGTGGCGGACGGATTTCATCTCTGGTCCGAACGGTTCGACCGTGATGCTGGAGATATCTTCGGAATCCAGGACGAGCTGTCGCTCTCCATCGTCGAGCACCTCAAGGTGACGCTGCACGTCGGCGAGCGCGAGGCGCTCCAGAAGCGGTCGACCGTCGATCACGAAGCCTACAATCTCTACCTGAAAGGCCTCTATCTCGCAGCCCGCCCGCGCCCTGACTTGCTTCAGACGGCGCTTCGGTTCTTCCGCGAGGCCCTCACCCGCGACCCCGGATTCGCGAAGGCGCACGCCGGCATCGCCCTCGTCTACGGCATACTCGGCAACCTGAACTTCGCGCCGCCTGCCGAGTCGTGGCGCAAGGCGAAGGCGGCAGTCGGACAGGCACTCGCCATCGACGACCAGTTGCCCGAGGCTCACACGATGGCGGCGTCCGTGGCCTTCTGGTACGACTGGGACTGGGTCGCCGCGGAGGCCGGCTACAGCCGGGCACTTGCGCTCAAGCCCGGTGACGCGTTCACCCACGCCGACTACGCCTGGTTTCTGTCCAACCGCCGCCGCGTCGAGGAGAGCCTCCACGAGATTGGAGTCGCTCTCAGTCTCGATCCCCTGATGCCTCTCTACTACGCCTTTTCCGTCGGCCTGCACGCGGCCGCCGGACGCCACGACGAGGCATTGCGGATGTTCGGGAAGGCCCGGGAGATCGACCCCGCATTCGGCCTGCCCTACTTCCACGCGGGCTACGCGTATGCGTCGAAGGGCATGTTCGACGAAGCCGAGGCGACGCTCGACGCCGGAGCACGTATCGCCGCGCATCCAGGATGGGCGGAAAGCATGCTCGCGCGGATCCGGCTCGACCGTGGGGATCACGACGGAGCCCGCCGGATCGTGGAAGGGATGATCGCGCAAAAGCCGCACAGCAACGTGTCGTCGATCGGCATCATGTGGGCCCTGGCTGTGCTGGGCCGCATCGACGAGGCGCTTGAGTGGCTCGCTCGGGGAATCGAGGAGCGGGACTCCCTGATCGTGTTCCTGCACATCTACACGGAGCCCATGGCACCCGCTCTGGCGAGGGACGAGCGGTTCCAGGCCATCCTGGCGCGGCTTGGCCTCGCCAATGTCTCAGCGCCGGCTTCATGAACGCGGACCGAGGGCCAGCGCCCGCCGCTCACCATCCGGACTTCTGCAGGAACGCCTGCGCGAACCGCAACTCGTCCATCGGGTCGGTCTTAAGGCCCCGCGCGACGTAGTTCTCGATGATGAGCGCGCCCGTGAACCCGGAGGCGCGAAGCATCCGGAAGCACTCCGTCAGCTCGGCGCGCCCCTCGCCCGGCCTGACTTCGCGGCCCATGGCTCCCGGCGTCTCCGGCAGCAGCGCGTCCTTCACGTGGACCGACGTGACGCGCGCGACCACGTGCTTCAGCGCCTGCGAGGGCGAATCCACGCCGTAGATGACCAGGTTGGCCGGGTCGAAGTTGACGCCCACACGGGCCACGGTGATCCGGTCGAGAAACGCGGCGAGTTGCTGGCCCGTCTCCTGCCCGGTCTCCAGGGAGATGGTGACCTTCTTTTTCGCGGCATACCCCGCGATGTCGGTGACGGCCGCCAGCATGGCCCGATACGCCTCGCTCGCGGGGTCCTCGGGAAGGAATCCCATGTGGAATGTCACGATCTTCGCGCCGATGGCGTCGGCGAAATCCACGCACTTGCGCAGGTACTCGAGACGTTCCTTGATGAGGTGAAGCGGCCGGAATCCCACCGTGCGCACGACGGTCTCCCGGTCTGCGTAGCTCTCGCCCGCGAACACGGCGACGACCGAGTCGGCGTGGATGCCGGTGCTGCGGAGCATGCCCGCAAACTCGGCCGCGCCCTCGGGCGTGTAGAAGCGGTCCGGCAGCTTGCTGACCTGGATTGTGTCGAGGCCCAGCGACTTCACCGCCTGGAGCGCCGGGAGCGGGTCGGCCTGCCCCGTGCAGCGGAGAAAGACACCGAGCGGATTGGTGGCGCCGGCACCGCCCCGGGCCGCCATGGAGGATCCCTGCGCGACCAGCGCCATCGCCGCCGCACACGCCCACGTCATCGCCCTTCGATTCGCCATGTTCACGCTCCCTTCGACGGGATGATTCTACGGTATTCTGCGCTGGCCGACTCGGATGCCGGCCCCCCGGGAGGAGTACCGATGTCACTTCGCATTCAGCGCGTCTTCGTCACGGGAGCCAGCGGCAAGCTCGGGGTTCCGCTCTGCACGGCTCTCCTGCAGGCAGGCTACGACGTGCTGGCGTTGTGCCACCGCCAGGCGGTGGGCGTGCCCGGGGTCGAGGAAGTCCGGGGAAGCGTCAACGACGCCGGCCTGATCGAGGAAATGGTGTCGAGAAGCGACGCCGTGCTGCATTTGGCCACGTGCAAGGAAGACCGAGAGGCGCTCATCCCGGTCAGCGTCCTGGGCACCTTCAACCTGCTGGAAGCCTGCGGGCGGACCGGCAGGCCTCAAAGGGTCGTCCTGGCGAGCGGAGATGCCGTGAACGGCATCTACTTCAGACCCCAGCCGGTCCCGATTCACGAGGGCCTGCCTCTGACCGCCTATCCCGGCTATTATCCGCTGTCGAAGGCGCTGGAAGAGACGCTCTTTCAGCAGTACTACTGCCAGCAGGGCGTGCCGGCCGTCTGCCTGCGGATGTCGTGGATCCACGCCGACGACGACATCCTCAATCACCTCACGGTCGCGGGCGACGCGTTCGGCGTGCCCGCCTGGAACGAATTGATGCGCGTGGAGCAGCGGGCGGCCTGGAGCGGGGGACGGGACGCGGCCGTCGCCCTGCGGCATCCAGATGGCCGCCCGATGCGCAGACACATCGTGGCAGTAGAAGACTGCGTTCAAGCCTTCCTGCTGGCGCTGCGCGCGGAAGGCATCGAGGGCCAGACGTTCATGATCGCCATGACGGACCCGTTCGACTACGAGCATGCGGCCCGCCACGCCGCCGAGCGCCTCGGGATAGGGGTCCTCGACCTGGTCGATCCGGTTGGCCAGGACTTCTGCATCGACACGACAAAAGCCCGGTACGTCCTCGGGTATCAGCCGCGCTACGACATCCGGGGGCTCATCGACCATGCCGTCGAGTTCCGGCGGTCCGGCCGACGGCGGCGCCAGCGATCCGGTTACGGCGGCTGACCGTCAACGCTGCCGCGCCGAGCGGGCGAGAGCCTGGACGGCCTGCACCATGGCCATCAGGCCCATGCCTTTGCCCATCGAGATGTTCTGGCGGAAG
>JAWOGY010000172.1:0-3159 GCA_046496425.1 Vicinamibacterales bacterium | reverse complement strand
AACACCCTCTATAAATCCCAATGTGGCAGGATCTTCGGGATTCTCCAGATCCAGTGCGTACCAGCCATAATCGATACCGTGCTCACACATCCCCGCGCGCTCGCCATCGCCGATTCGCTCGATGCGCACGCCGCCGCGGGCCGGCCGCTTGGTCCGCTGCACTGCGTGCCGATGATCGTGAAGGACAACTTCGAGACCATCGGCCTGCAGAGCGCGAACGGCTCGCTCGCCCTGGCCGGGTTCGTGTCACCGAGGGATGCCTTCCAGGTGCGGCGCGTCAAGGAGGCCGGCGCGATCGTGCTCGCGAAGTCGAACATGGCGGAGTGGGCGTTCACCCCGTACGAGACGGTCAGCTCCATCCTGCCGGGCTACACGAAGAACCCGTATGCGCTGGACCGCGTGACAGCAGGCTCGAGCGGGGGGACGGCGGCGGCCGTGGCCGCCAGTCTCGGGGCGGTGGGGCTGGGCAGCGACACGGGAAACTCGATTCGCGGGCCCTCATCGCACCAGGCGCTCGTCGGGATCCGATCGACGATGGGGCTGACGAGCCGCGGCGGCGTGATGCCGCTCTCGACGCTCGCGGACATCGCGGGCCCGATGGCGCGCTCGGTGGCGGACGCGGTGGCGGTGTTCCAGGTGATCGTGGGGGAGGACGCTGCGGACCCGGTGACCGCGGCCGCACCCGCGCACCTGCCTCAGCACTATGCGGCAGCGCTCGTGCCAGGCGGGCTGAAGGGTGCGCGCATCGGGGTGCTGCGCCAGGCCTACGAGCGTGCCGGCAGTGATCCGGAGGTGGTGCGCGTGTTTCTCGCCGCCGTCGAAGACCTGCGCCGGGCGGGAGCGATCGTCGTGGACCCTGCGACCGTCGACGGCCTCGACGCGATCCGCCGGCCCCGCGATGCCGGCCCCTGCATGGGCTTCAAGTACGACATCAACCGGTACCTCGCTGCACACGGAGACGGCGTCCCCGTGAAGAGCCTCGCGGAGATCGTCAAGAGCGGGCGCTTCCACCCGACTGTCCAGCGCAGGCTCGAGCAGGCGGAAGCCGGGCCGGAGAACGGCCCCGACTCGCCGGCGTGCGAGGCCGACCGCGCGTATCGGGATGCGGTCCGCTCCGCCGTCACGAAGACGATGGACGCGCTGAAACTGGACGCGTTCGTGTACCCGACCTGGAGCAACCCGCCGCGCCTCATCGGCGACCTCAACACGCCGCACGGCGACAACAGCCAGTTCTTCTCGCCGACGACGGGGTTCCCCGCCATCCAGGTGCCGATGGGGTACACGCGGGGCGGGCGCCTGCCGGCCGGCATCACGTTCTTCGGCCGCGCGTGGTCCGAGCCGGTGCTGATCAGGCTGGCTTACGGGTACGAGCAGGCGGCGCGCCACCGGCGCCCGCCGGACAGCACGCCGCCAGTCAGATAGCGGACTACTTCGTGGCGGGAGGCGCCGAAATCAACTGGATGTCAATCGTCACCGACACGTCGTCCGACACCACGACTCCGCCGCCGTCCAGGGCCCGGCTCCAGTTGACGCCGAAGTCCTGACGGTTCAGCTTCGTCGTGGCCGTCGTTCCCGTGCGCGAGGCGCCGCGCTGATCCTTGATGACGGGGCGCAGCGGCTCGACGTCGAGCACCACTTCTTTCGTCACGCCCCTCATCGTCAAATCGCCGGTCACCTTGAAGCCGCCGCCGGCAGCCGCGTCGATCTTCCTGGACTTGAACGTGATCGTGGGGAACTTCTCCACGTCGAAGAAGTCCGCGCTCTTCAGGTGTTTGTCGCGGCCCGCTTCGCGGGTGTTGATGGCGGTCACGTCGACGGTGGCCTCAATCGAGCCGGCCGCCGGCTTGGCGGGATCGAACGAGACCGCGCCGGTGACTTTGCCCATGTCGCCGCGCACGGTCGTCACCATCATGTGGCGGACGGCGAACTGCGCGGCAGAGTGCGACGAGTCGATGGTCCAGGTCTGGGCCTGCACCGAGGACGCCACGGCCAGGAACAGGCCGGCCGCGACGGCGAATGTGCGAAACATGCGTGCCTCCACGTCAGGGTGAACGCCGCGCGCCCACGCGCAGCCACTTTTGTACGACGCCACCCGCCGTCTGATGGATCCCGGCCCGCCGCCGATCGCGCGGCGGGCTGTGCTACTCTCGGGTCGTGGACCTTCATGCCCTCGGTTGGGACGACGGGTTCGCCGCCGACTTCCAGACCCGTGCCGCCGAAGGCCTCGTCCCCGGCCGCGTCACGCTCGAGCACCAGCACATCTACACCGTCCACACGGGACAGTCGGACCTGCTCGCCACCGTGGCGGGCAGCCTGCGCCACAGAATCACGGCGCGCCGCGAGTATCCGGCCGTCGGAGACTGGGTCGCCCTGCGGGCGCTCGAGGCGGGGCGGCGGGGCGTCATCCAGGACGTGCTCCCGCGCCGCAGCAAGTTCTCGCGCAAGGTGGCGGGCGACGAAACCGACGAGCAGATCGTGGCGGCCAACATCGACACGGTCTTCCTCATGATGGGCCTCGACCGCGACTTCAGCCTGCGCCGCATCGAGCGCTACCTTGCCACGGCCCACGAGGGCGGCGCCCGCCCGGTGGTCGTGCTCAACAAGACCGATCTCTGCGACGACGTCGCAGCCGCGGTGGCCGAGGTCGAAGCGGCCGCCGCCGGCGCGCCGGTTGTCGCCGTGAGCACGAAGATCGACGAGCAGCTGGCCGCCATCCAGCCCCACCTGGCTCCGGGCCGGACCATCGCGCTGCTGGGCTCGTCCGGCGTCGGCAAGTCGACGCTCGTGAACAGGCTCGTCGGCCACAACCTCCAGCGCACGCGGGCCGTGCGCGAGAGCGATCACAAGGGCCGCCACACGACGACCCATCGCCAGCTGATCGTGCTGCCCGGAGGGGCCCTGCTCATCGACACGCCGGGCCTGCGCGAACTTCAGCTTTGGGACACGGGAGACGGACTGGGTGCCGCCTTCGACGACATCGAGGGCCTGGCCCCGCAATGCCGCTTCCGCGATTGCCGCCACGACATGGAGCCCGGCTGCGCGGTGAAAGCGGCCGTGGCCGAGGGCCGGCTCGAGGAGCGGCGGCTGGAGAGCTACCTCGAGCTCAGGCGCGAGCAGGACGCGCTCGCCCAGCGGCAGGACGAACGCGCCGCCCTCGAG
>JAWOGY010000055.1:0-11848 GCA_046496425.1 Vicinamibacterales bacterium | reverse complement strand
GCCGAACACCAGCCCCATCCCGAGGTTCCCGACGATCTGCTCGCCCCAGGTCCGCTTCAGGTAGGAGGCGCTCCGCTGAATCGCTTCGATGGGGCCCACGTCCTCGACGACGAGCACCGGCACGACGAGGAAGGTGGCCAGGTTCCACGCGAAGCCGAGGAGGCCCACGACCAGGCGTCCGAGCAGGCCGCTGCGCTCGGAGATGGCGCGCAGCACCATGCCGACAGTGGCCGCGATCAGGGCGTAGCCGAGGATTGGCTGAATGCGGGAGGCCGCGATGCGGAAGCCGTCGGCCACCGTCGGGTCGCCGCCCCGCAGGCGGATTAGCGCCGCGCCGACCAGCGCCGTGTTGCAGAAGAAGATTACGAAGTACTGCACCACGTAGAACAACAGCACGCCGGCGTAGCCCGCCGCCGGGAGGCCCGCGCCGTCGGCGACTCCGGACGCGAACACCCCGGCCAGCACCGCCGGCACCGCGAAGGTGACGACGACCAGGATCGAGAGCACCGTCGAGATCACCGGGAAGAGGAGCAGTTCCTTGTCGGCGCTGAGCACCGCGGCGCTCGCCTTCACCAGTTCCCAGCTCGTCGACAACTTCTCGAACACGTCAGCCTCCTCTTGTCTCCTACGTCGGCGCTGCTCCCGCGGTTTCGGCCTGCGGGCGTCGCGGACAGGATTGTAATCGCGGGAGGGCCCCGTACGTAAATAGACCCGACCCCCGATGTTGCAATTGGGCGGATCTGTGTTATGCTTGTGGAGTTCCGCTTTGAGTCCCGCCGACGACGGCCGGCCATGTGGCCTGCCGCTCCCGACATACTTCAAAGCTACTTGCTGTTCGACGCGATCTGCCCTCTGTTTATCGCAGAATCGATTGCGACCTCAAGCGGTATGTGAACGTTCACACGGCGCCGCTTGCGGCGTTACGGCGGGATCGGTTCTACAAGAGGTTAGGTAACGACAATGGCAATGAACGGCACGATCAAGCGTATGGTGAGCGACAAGGGCTTCGGTTTCGTCGCCGCCGAGGACGGTAACGAGTACTTCTTCCACCAGTCCGCGTGCACCAGCACGCCCTTCGACAGCATGCACGAAGGCCAGGCGGTTTCGTTCGAGCGCGGCCAGGGCCCCAAGGGCCCGCGCGCCGAGAACGTGAAGCCTGTGTAGTCGTTCGCACTCGAGCAGGGGCCGCCCCGCGCGATCACCGCGCCGGGCGGCCTTTGCCGTCTCCGCGCTACGAGCCGAGCGCGAACTCCGCCGCCGCCTCCGCATGAATCGCGGCCGTGTCGAACAGCGGCACCTGCGCGTCCTCCTGACGCAGCAGCAGGCCGATCTCGGTGCAGCCGAGAATCACGCCCTGCGCATCGCGCGCGACTAGATCGGCGACCACCTGCTGAAATCCGCTGCGCGAGTCGTCCCGCACGTTTCCGAGGCAGAGTTCGTTGTAGATCACGCCGTGCACCAGCGCGCGCTGGCCGGCGGGCGGCGTCAGCACCTCCAGGCCGTGCCGGCTCTCGAGGCGGCCGCGATAGAAGTCCTCCTCCATCGTGAATCTCGTTCCCAGGAGGCCGATGCGCGACAACCCGGCCGCCTTCACCCGGTCGGCCGTCGCGTCTGCGATATGGAGCAGCGGGACGTCCACCGCCGCCTCGATCTGCGGCGCCACCTTGTGCATCGTGTTCGTGCAGAGGACGATGAAATCGGCGCCCGCGCGGCGGACGGCACGGGCGGCATCTGCCAGGATCTCGCCCGATTCATCCCACTTCCCCGCGTGCTGCAGCTTCTCGATCTCGTCGAAGTCCACGCTGTAGAGCACCACTTTCGCGGAGTGCAGGCCGCCCAGGCGGCGGCTTACGACGCGGTTAATCGTCTGATAGTACGGGACCGTCGATTCCCAGCTCATGCCGCCGATGAGGCCGATCGTTTTCATACATCCTTTCGATAGTGGATGGTCTCGGGCTGGTAGCCGAGCCCGTCGTACAGGGCCCTGGCGCGCGTGTTCCGGTCGAAGACATTGAGCGTCACGTGCCGGTACCCGCGGCGCCGCGCCCACTGCTCGATCGCCTCCATCAGCGCCCGCGCGACCCCCCGGCGCTCGGCGCGGTCCTCGACGGCGATCACCTCCACGTGGGCGTGGGCCGCGCGCGTGAAGTAGTCGTGCTTCGTGGTTGCGAACACGTAGCCCGCCCGCTCGCCGGCCGGTGGGAGCTCCGCCACCAGGATCGCCGCGTGCTCGATCCTGCCGTGGAGCGCGTCGACGAGGATCTGGCGGTCGCCACGGGCGATCTCCTCCGCTGTGCGCCACGCCGGCAGCGGGAAGTCCGCCAGGCGCGGCAGCAGTTTCAGGAGGAATGCCTCGTCATCGTGGCGGGCGGGCCGGATCGTCAGGGCGAGAGCGTCGTGGCTCATGTCTCTGCTTCACTCCTCCCGCATCCACACGATTGATGTCGGGGGCGGCGGCGCGGGACGAGGCGCCGGCGACGCCGGGGGCGCAGGAGGCGGTGCGGGCGGGTTGCGGTTGTACCGCGCGTAATTCGGAATGGCCACCATCGGCCTGCCGTCGGCGAACCGGCCGGTGATGACCGTCACCCCTCTGAGCAGATCCGGCCGCCATTCCGCGGCCAGAGGCGCCGCCGGCGGCAGCACGCCGCTGATGTCCTGGTCCACCTGCTCGATGTTGTAGACGAGCGGGCCCATGCGCAGCGCGACCTTCCCCTTCACCGGAGACGGGCGGTTGCCTCCCGCCACGATGCGGTCGCTGCCGTAGACGCGCTGAATCGGCATCGGCAGGGTGAGCTCGATCGTGTCGCCGCGCCTCCATTGCCGGACGACCTCGACGTACCCGTTCGCCTCGGCCGCGCGCACTGCGGCGCCGTTCACCGAGAGCCGCATGATACCGTCCGCAACGGGCGTTGCGCGGTAGAGGCTGCTCACATCACGCTTCGGCGCCCGGATGCGCACGGCGAACCGCGCCGGCGCCTTTGGATTCAGCGTGAGCGTGACGGCGCCGTTCCATGGATAGTCGGTCGCCTGCACCACCTCCACGTCCGTCCCGCCCACCTCGCCTACGTCGATCCGACTGCCCGCGAACAGATTCACATGAAGGGCGCCGGCGCTCTTCGAGTACATCCAGGTGGGCAGCATCAGCAGCGTCCGCGCGATGTTGCCCACGCAGCACGGGCAGTTGTGCCACGGCGCGCGCGGCTGGTTCGCGTCGAGCGGGTTGGTGTAGAAGAACGCCTTCCCGTCGAGGTCCATCGCGCCGAACAGCGCGTTGTAGAGCGTCTGCTCGTAGAGGTCGGCGTATTGCGCGTGGTGATACGCCAGGTGCAGCTTCCACTGGAAGAAGATCTCGCCGCAGCTCGAGCAGGCCTCGCAATACGAGTTGTTGCGCAGCGAGTAGTCCGGCCCGAAGCCTTCCGACGTTTCACCGCTCCCCACGCCGCCCGTGAGGTAGTACTTCTTGTGGACGATGTTGTCCCAGAGCGACTTGACGGCGCTCTGGTAGTCGACGTCGTGCGTCTCGACGGCGACATCGGCCATGCCCGAGTACGTGTAGACCGCGCGCACCGCGTGGCCCACCGCCTCGTACTGCTGCTGCACCGGCAAGTGGCTTTGGTCGTATTCAGACCCGCCCCCGCGGCAGTCGAGCAGAAACTTCGCGAGCGCCACGTAGCGGTCACCCGGGCCCGGGGCAGCGCCGCGGGGCCGTTCCACCTCGTTGACGAAGCGCCCGAAGCGCACCAGCGCCTGCTCCATCTCCTGGTGCCCGTCGAACCATTCCTGCTTCGGCGGCGGACCGATGTGGTCAGCCCAGCAGTCCGCCAGCCGCTTCGCCGCGTCGTAGAGCCGCCGGTCGCGCCCTTCCGTCATCATGTAGTGGTTGATCGCCGACTCGATGAAGTAGCCCGCCACGTATCCTTCGTGGTTCGGGCGTGCCGCCGGCGACCAGGGGGCCGTCCACGGCGCCTTCGACGCCGCCGGATAGCCTGATGCCGGCGCCATCTCGCGCAGGGTGAACGCCGTCTGCAGGTAGCCGTCCGGGTGCTGAGCGCCGAGGATCTTGGGAATCCAGTCGTCGAGTGTGGCGCGCATTCTCGCCTGGGCTGCCGCCATCGCCTTGTCGCCCTGCGGGTCCACCATCAGCGCCAGGCAGATCGACTCGACGGTCTGGTGCACCCAGGCGTTCGAGAACACGTAGCCTTTGTGCGGGCCGTGCGGCTCGCCGCGCAGCGCCTTGCCCGCCTCGACGAAGTTGTCGATGCCGCCGTCGCCGCGTCCGGGCGGGATGTCGGTCCGCTCGATCTGCTCGATGCAGTGCGGGATCCACGAGGTGATGAGCGCACGGGCCCTCGACGCCCAGAACGGGCTCGTGATTGTGTGGAACCGCGTGACGACGGGACTGAGTTGTTCTGGCGGAGGCGGCAGTTCCACCTTCACGAGGAGCTGAGAGGAGGCCGTCGATGTGCCGTCCTCAGCCGAGAACTCGAGCACGTACTCCCCCGGCTCTGCGAAGACCGCCGTCGTCGTCTGCGCCGCCGGGTCGGCGAAGGTTACGGTGCCGGCCCCTGAGCGCTTGCTCCAGCGGAGCTTCGCCTCAGCTCCGAGCGGCGGCGGCGCCGGCTGGTCTGGCGCGGTCGGCGGCCGGCGGCCGCGCTGCGGGCGCGGCCCGTATCCCGCCCAGGCTTGCAGATACGTCTTCCCGTGCCGCATCACGACGCGGTCGGCGCCGGCGACGGCCGTGAGGGGCGGCGTTGACGCCTGCGCTGCGGCCTCGGCCTGCCCGCCCGACGCCAGTTCGACGAAAGGCGCCGCCATCGCGACGACGGTGGCCTTCCCTGCCGTCGCGAGGAGCGTGCGTCTCGTCAGGGTGTTCGGCGGCTGCTTCGGCATGGGTGTCCTCGGCACAATGTGCGCCGATGATACCCGAGGTGGCCGCCTGAGAAACACCGGAACGGCGCTTGCACGGTCGGCAGACGGGGCTACGGGTGACATTCGCCGAACTCGTCAGATTGCTGGAGGCGCATGGCTTCAAGTTGTTGAAGCAGAAGGGCTCCGTGCGGTACTACTCGAAGGTTGGCGCGACAGGCTGATCCGGGTCGACTATCATGGGTCGAAAGAAGTGCCAACCGGGACGTGCCAGGCCGTGCTGAAAAGTGCGTACATCCCTCCAGGAGGCCGCCGGTGATTACGCTGAAGTACTCGCTCGTGATCGAGGCCACCGGCGACCCCTCCTTTTTCGGGTTCTACGCGCCCGATCTGCCCGGTTTCACCGGCGTCGGCACGTCCATCGAGGAGTGCATTGAGAAGGCCCGGGTAGGCATGGATGACCACGTCGCCCTGCTTCGTGTGCAGGGAATGCCCGTCCCGTCTCCGACTGCCGACCCCAGGATTACCATCCACAATCAGCGCGGTCTCGCAGACGCCGCCGGGTTCTGACGCCGGGTCCGGCGGCAGATTCCGCTTGCAGGACGGCGAGCGCCACGCGAGACTTTCGGGTAAGGAGGGTGTCGCTCATGTCACTCGCTCAGCAGGCGGCCGCAGAACTCAATTCCGCGCACGAATTCTTCAACCGTTCCACGCGCAACCTCCCGGAATCGCACTCGTTGGTGGTGCCGGCGGAGGGTTTGATGACGGCAGCGCAGCAGGTGGCCCACGCCGCTCAGACCGTGGAGTGGTTCATGGAGGGCGCATTCCGGCCCGAGGGATTCGACCTCGATTTCGAGAAGCACGCCGCGGAGTGCCAGGCCTGTACGTCGCTCGCCGCAGCGCGAGCATGGTTCGATCGGGCGATGGCGGCCGCGAAGCAGCGCGTGGCGACGCTGACGGACGCCGAACTGCTTGCGCCACTGCCCGAAGGCCCCATCATGGGCGGCCTCCCGCGGATGGCGATCTTCAGCTCCATCACCGACCACACCGCCCATCATCGAGGCGCCCTCACGGTCTACGCCCGACTCCAGGGCATCGTCCCGCCCATGCCCTACGGGGACATGTAGCGGGAGGCTGAGCGGCGGGTCGGTTATCCCGTCGGGTCCGGGGATTCGAGAATCCGCCCGCCGAACCTGCCCACTGGCGTAGAATGCCGCGAGCCTGGCCCCCAGACAGGAATCTCGATGAACACGAGGTGGATGATCGCTGCCGCGGTATTTGGCATGGCGGTCGCCGGGACGCAGGGATACGCCCAGGAGCCTCCTGCCACGAAGCCCGCCGCCTGCGCCGCCCTGGAGCAGGACCTCTTCATCGACCTGAAGGAGGTCGTCAAGGCTGGCTGCACCCCCAGCATGGCGCAAATCGCGAAGTTGCTGGAGAACCCGGTGGCGAACTTCGTGGCGATTCCGCTCCAGTACGACTACATCACGTTGAACGGACCGCGCATCGGCGAGACGAAGGTCGCACACAGGCTCCAACTCACCCCGACGTTCCCGCTCAAACTAGGGAGTAACTGGAGCCTGATCAACCGCGTTGTCATCCCGCTTTTCAGCGTCCCGTTCAACAAGGCGTTCGGCGACTGTGTCGGGATGACGGCGAGCAACATCTCTTCCTGTCCCAGCTTTCCCGCCGCCTTGCAGGATCCGTTCGACCGGACGACCGGCTTCGGGGACGTGGTTTACGTGGGGGCGGTCGCGCCCAAGAAGACCATCAAGATCGAGTCGACCGGCGGCACGCTCATCTGGGGCGTCGGGACGACGGCGATGTTCCCGACCGCCGCCGAGGAAGTGCTGGGAACCGGCAAGTACAGCCTCGGGCCCACCGGAGTGTTCGGTTACCTGGGGAAACAATGGACGGCGGCCGTCTTCCCGCAACATTGGTGGTCCATCGGCGGCGACGGCAGACGGTCCGACGTCAATCTGACCAATATCCAGTACTTCATCTTCTGGGCCCCTCCCGGCCTGGATCCCGACGCGGGGTGGCGCATCGGCATGAGCCCGAATATTTCCATCAACTGGGCGGCGCAGGGCGACAAGGTGACCGTTCCAATCGGGCTGGGGGTCAGCCGGATGATCCAAATCGGCCCGCTGCCGGTAAACGTCGACGGGGAGATCGATTATTCGGTCATCCATCCGGGCGACAAGCCAGGAAGCCGCTGGAACGGGCGCATCTACTTCACCGTAGTGATCCCGACCTTCGTCTTCTAGCGCCGGAGACCGCAGCCACCCTCTCCATCGTCGCCGCGGTGGCGACGATGACCAGGTGGGCGCGGGCGCGGCTCAATCCGCAATAGAGCAGCGCCGTCTCCTCCGCGGCCGGCGAGAAACGGGCGACGGTGACGCCGACTGGGAAGGCGAAGACCGCGTGGTTCCCCGATGCCTTCGTCATGGGGCTTCCCTTGGCAGGCAGCTGGTGTTATATTTCGTGCGTAGAAGATAGGCGCTACAGACTATAAAGAGCACACGACATATCATGAACAGGCCCCTCGGCAGTATCGAGTCGCGTCTCCTGAGCAAGGTGAGCCAGCTTGCCACCTTCACCGTCAGCGACGCCAGACTGGCCCTCGAGCCGCGGCAACGAGCGTTCACCGCCCAAATCCTGAAGCGGCTGCAAGACAAGGGGTGGCTGGCCCGCGTGGCTCGCGGACGGTTCGCCGTAATCCCCCTGTCGTCCGGCGCCACCGGGTCCGCGCAACTGCACGAGTTCGCCGTCGCCATGGAGCTGGTGCACCCTGCGGCCATCGCCTACCTCTCGGCGCTCAGTCACCATGGCCTGACGGAGCAGTTGCCGCGGACGGTATTCGTTGCCACGAATCACCCGGTGCGCCAGCGTCATCGGGAGTCGATGGGCAACTCTTTCAGGATCGTCTCACTCCGCCCGCACAAGTACTTCGGATTGGAGAAGGCGTGGGTCGACGACCATGCGTTTTCAGTCACGAATCTCGAGAAGTCGATCATTGACGCTCTGGATCTGCCCAATCTCGCCGGCGGCCTCGGACTGGTCGCAGCGGGCCTTGCCTCGCACTGGGACAGGCTGGACGAGCAGCGGCTGCGCGACTATGCGGATCGAATAGGCAACTCGGCCGCAGCCAAGCGATTGGGATTCCTGATGGAGAGCCTCGGTCTGGGCAACGCAGAGGCTCTCCGGAAAGCCGTCACGCTTGGGGCTGGTTACCCGCGGCTGGACCCGTCACAGCCCGCCCGCGGCGCGCACAACAGACGGTGGGGCCTGCGGCTGAACGTGCAGGTGGCGCCTTGATCTCGACGCCGGAGCTGCATCGCGAAGCCGCCACACAGCGCCTTCGATTCGACCAGGTTGAGAAGGACTATGTGATCCTCTGGGCCTTGAAGGCGCTCGCCGCATCATGGACCGAATCACCGGAGTGGATCTTCAAGGGCGGAACCTGCCTGCGACACTGCTACTACCCGGGCTACAGGTTCTCCGAGGACATCGACTTCTCCTGCCACAACGGCTCCGACAACGTGAACCGGAGCGTGCAGCGACTCGAGCTCGCCGCGCATCAGGTGCAGAACGAATCCGGCCTGACGCTGGCGGTCAAGCCCGCGAAGTGGTCCGCCGGCCAGGAACAGCTGGAGATCGGCATCGAATACTCCAGGGGAGGTGCCAGGCGCCAAGCCCTGCCCGCGGTCATCGTGCACCTCACGTTCGACGAGCCAATCCTCGCGCCGGTTGCCACGCGCGATGTCACGCCACCCTACTCCGATCTCGAGGCTTTCGGCGTCGCCTGCTACAGCAAGCTGGAAATCGTGGCCGAGAAGCTCCGTGCCCTGCTCCAGCAGCAGGAGAAGTGGCCGCGCCCTCGAGACCTCTACGACCTGTGGTTCATCCTTTGCCAGCAGCGAGAGCCGGTGCCGACGAAGCAACTGCGCGAGCTCTTCGAGGCGAAATGTTCGGTACGGGGCATCACCCCAGACCCGCGGCACCTCGTATCCGTCGACTTGCGGGAGTGGAACCGAGGTGCGTGGAACACCCAGCTCTTACCCACTCTCGATCATGGGCCGGACTACGACCGGGTCTGGAGCGAATGGACGGCGCTTTGCCCGACGATTCTGTAGCTGTCGCCTGGCACTACCTCTCACGGGCGCCGCCCACCCTCCCCATCGTCACTTCGGCCGCGACGATGACAAGATGGACGCGGGCGCGGCTCAAGCCGCAATAGAGCAGCGCCGTTTCGTCGGCGGCCGGCAGGTCGTCGATGGATCACGGAGACCGTCGCCCGAACTACTTGCGAGCAACTCGGCGTCCCTCGACCGCAGTGGCAGCGCGTCAGGGGTCTCCGTCAGGGTCCCGGGTCTCAAGCAGCGGCCCGCCAACCACCTCGATGCTGTCCTCGACGCGGGCGTGGAGGGTGAAACCCTCGAACGCCATCGCCCATCCGGGCCGCAATCCCGCCCACACTTGCCGCATGTCGTGGCCATCGCCCCTCAGATGTGATGATACGTCGGGATGGAGCAGGCACCGCTCCAGCGGTCGGGGGGCACGGGTTGACGCATGACGTCATGCGTCATATAGTAGCAGCGTGATTCGGTCGTTCCGAGACGCTGAGACCGAGGCGCTCTTCGCTGACATCGCTGTGCGACGGTTTCGGGCGATCGAACGCGTGGCCAGGCGCAGGCTGCTCTACCTGCACCGGGCCCGCACGCTCGAGGATCTGACGGCGCCGCCGGGGAACCGCCTCGAGAAGTTGAGGGGCGACCGCGCCGGCCAGTTCAGTATCCGGATCAACGACCAGTGGCGCGTCTGCTTCACGTGGAGAAATGCCGACGCGTACGACGTGGAAGTCGTCGACTATCACTGAGGAACGCCACATGCCCGGCAAGCCAGGACAGCTCGATCTCATTCCTCCGGGCGAAATTCTGCTCGAGGACTTCATGCGTCCGCTCGGGCTCAGCGTCAACGCACTGGCCCGGGCGCTGGCCGTCCCACCCAATCGCATCCATGCCATCGTCAACGGCACACGGGCGATTACGGCTGATACCGCTCTCCGTCTCGGGAAGTACTTCGGAACGTCCCCCGAGGTCTGGCTGGACCTGCAGTCGGATTACGAGTTGCGCGTGGCCCGGCGGACGACCTGGAGGAAGGTTGAGCCCACCGTGCAGAGCCGCGTCGCGTAGCGGCCGGGCTGCATCACTCGCCAGGTTCGATCCGCACTGAAGGAGCTAGAACGACGCGCTCCAGTGTCGTCTCCGTCGCGACGATGACCAGGTGGACGCGGGCGCGGCTCAATCCGCAATAGAGCAGCGCCGTCTCGTCGGCGACCGACAGGTCGTCGATGCCGGTCAGTATGATTACGGGCCGTTCGAGCCCCTTGAAGCGCCGGACCGTCTCGAGCAAGACCTTCGAGGGCTCGGCCGCCTGGTCCGTGGTGGTCTCGAAGGCGCCGATGCGCTGGCCCTTCCGCAGCGGGCACGCGCGCCCCGAGCCCATCAGCACCGCGATGTGCGCGGGTGCGACGCCGTTGTCCTTGATCAAGTGGTGGAGCGCGCGACTCACCTCCCGCTCGATCTGCGATGCATCCTGGATGGCGATGCGCTCGACATCCTGGCCTTCCGGGCCGAGCGCGCGCATGGGCGGTCCCTGGTAGAAGTGCTCCGTCAAGGCGCTGATCCGGCGCGTATTGCGCAGGTTGTCGCGAAGGGGGATCTCGAGCATGCCCGCCGGGAACGCGTTGGAGCGGCGGTAGAGCTTCTGGTTGTCGTCGTGAAACACGTAGAGGATGGCGCCTTCGCGGTCGGACAGCGAGAGCATCAGCGGGATCCACCATGAGTCGAGGAAGTCCTGCCCCTCGTCGACGACGATGGCATCGAAGCGCCGCGGCAGCCTGTCGAGCGCGGCGAGGAGCGCCTCCGGCAGGATTCGCTCGAAGAAACCCGGCGGCGGATCGGCCACGGACGTGTCCGGGAACGGGTGGCCCGCCGCTTTCGCCATGTCCCAGCACAGGGTGTGGTAGTTCGCGATGGTCAGCCGATCGCATGGGCCAGCCGCCTGTCGCAGGTAGTCTGCGAGCGGCCGGTTGTAGCAAGTCAGCAGGACCTCCAGCCCCTCCGCCGCCAGGCGCCTCGCTTTCTCCAGCGCGAGCATCGTCTTGCCCGTGCCGGCGCCACCCGACACCGCCACGCGCCGCTGGCGCGAGAGCATGTCGAGCACGCGGAACTGGTCTTCCGTCAGGCGCAGCAGTTCGCGGTCGTCGCCCTTGATGGTTGCGCCCAGCGAGCGCGGCAGCTCGAAACGCGGGGCGAGCAAGTCCGTCACCGCCTGCACGAATCCCGGCGCCGGGGCCAGCGCGCGGCTCATGCGGCCTGCCCAGTAGTCGAACATCCGCCGCACGCACGCGTCGATGTGGTCCAGGTCCTCGGCGAATATCGTGATGGCCGGCTCCGCGTTGGGCGTGAGCGGCCGGTGCGGGTTTGCCGAATCGGGGAACACCACGCCGTGGCCGATTCGGACGTAGAAGCGTCGGATGACCGGGTGTTCCCTGAGCTTCGCTTCCAGCGCGTGGTGCGACGACGTGGCCTGGGCGAAGGGGTCGCGGATGGGATGGCGGTGGTCGTGGCGGTCGGTGCTGTGCCACTCGCCCGTCATCTGGTCGTGGCCGATCTGGCCGCCCTTCACCTCCAGCACCAGCACGCCAAGGTCCGAGTGGGCGATGACGAAGTCGGCCTCGCCGTCGCGGGCCGCGGGCCCGGTTGCGCGGGTGAGCCAGGCGACGCTGTAGAAGACGCAGTAGTCCGGACCGAGCAAGCCCGCGAGGGCCTCGTAGACTCTCCGTTCGGCCTCGCGGGCAACGTCGCGAAGCACCGATTCAGGCAAAGGCGTGGGGAAAACAGTCGCCATTGGGCTAGATGATACCCGAGGCTGAGAATGGAGCCGCGGGCGAGGGGCAACCGGATGATGGTCTGAG
>JAWOGY010000251.1:0-3254 GCA_046496425.1 Vicinamibacterales bacterium | reverse complement strand
CCGGCTTGAGGCGCGTGCCGAGTCGCGCCGGATCGAAAACGACTCGCGTGCGAGACAGGAGCCACGATGCGATTATCCCCATCGCCGTCGATCCCGCCGCCGCCAGGCCTGTGGAGCGCCGGCGGCCCTTCCGGGTCACGTTCCTCGGCGGCCTCCACTGGCCGCCCAATGCCGAGGCCGTCCGCTGGTTTGCCGACCGCGTGTGGCCGACGGTCAGCGCGGCCGCCCCGGACGCCGTCTTCACGGTGATCGGCAAGGGGTCGCCGGGCCGCCTCCGCGACAGGTCGCGAATCGTGGTCGCCGGGTATGTTCCGGACCTCCAGCCCTGCCTGGCGGAGACCGCCGCGTTCGTAGTGCCGCTGCTGACCGGCGCCGGCATGCGCGTGAAGATCCTCGACGCCTGGTGCTGGGCGCTTCCGGTCGTCTCGACCACGGTCGGCGCCGAAGGCCTCCACGCGGTCCCCGGAGAAAACGTGCTGATGAGCGACGAGCCGGATGCCTTCGCGGATCACGTCATCCGGATTCTCCGCGACGGACGCGAAGCATCTCGAATCGCCCAGAACGGGAGGGCGACGGTCGAGGCGCTCTACGACTGGCAGAAGGTGTACGGCGCGTGGGACAGGATCTACCGCTGAACGTGCTGTTCGTGGTGCCGTATGCGCCGACGCGCATCCGCACGCGACCGTTCCATTTCATACGGACCCTGGCCGCATTGGGGCATCGGGTGACCGTGGCGACGCTCTGGAGCAGCGACGAGGAGCGCAGGGCTCTGGATTCGTTGCAGTCGTGCGGCGTCCATGCCGTTGTCGGAGAGCCTCTCACGCGCACCCGCTCGCTATGGAACTGCGCGCGGGCACTGCCGACCGCCGATCCGTTGCAGGCGCACTACAGCTGGAGCCCGGCTCTGTCGCGCCGCCTCGCCGGGATGACGGATGGTTCGCTATTCGACGTCATCCACGTGGAGCACCTGAGAGGCGCCAGGTACGCGCAGGCCGCGGCGAACCGAGCCCCGCGGCCCGGCGCACGGCGCCCACCCGTCATCTGGGACAGCGTCGACTGCATCAGCAGTCTCTTTCGAAGGGCTTCGCGGGAGAGCCCGGCACTCCGAGTCCGAATGGCTGCACGGTTCGAGCTCCGTCGCACTGCACGTTTCGAGGGCAGGGTGGCAGCCCGGTTCGACCGTGTGCTGATGTCCTCGAGCACAGACCGGGACGACCTCCTGGCCCTGGCTCCGCCCTCGCGCCGCAGCGATCTCGACGGTCGCGTCGAGGTGGTTCCGAACGGCGTGGATCTCGAGTTCTTCTGTTCCACCGATGAGCCGCGTGATCCGATGACGCTGGTCATGACGGGAAAGATGGGCTATCACGCCAACGCGACCGCGGCCGTTCGGTTCGTCGGCGACGTGATGCCCGGCGTCTGGGAGCGCGTGCCCGGCGTTCGGCTTCTCATAGTCGGCAAGGACCCTCCTCGCGAGGTCACCCGGCTGCAGGATTCTTCTACGGGTCGGGTCGTCGTCACCGGCACGGTTGACGACATCCGGCCGTACCTGAGAACGGCGGCGCTGGCCGTCGCCCCGATCCGATACGGCGTCGGCATCCAGAACAAGGTGCTGGAGGCGCTCGCGTGCGCGACGCCCGTGGTCGCGACGCCCCAGGCCGTGTCGGCGCTGTCCGTCCGCGACGGTGTCGAGGTTCTCATCGGGCGGACCTCTCGGGAACTGGGGACGTCCATCGTCACCCTCCTGCTGAACGCAGAGCACCGTCGGGCACTCGGCCACGCGGGCAGGGCATACGTGGAGCGAGCCCACAACTGGCGCGGTGTCGCGCTCCGGCTCTCGGATGTCTATCGTGGCGCCATTGCCTCAGCCATCACCAGCGCCGTTTGACACGTCCGCCCGGTTCACGCGTCTCGGGTGCGCGGCGATCGGCGTCTCCGTGGCGCTCCGGCTCGCGGCGGCCCTCTATCTCGGCAACTCGGTGGATCCGATGCCGGGCATCTACGACCAGGTGTCGTATCACACGCTGGCAATCCGGGTTCTCGACGGACACGGGTTCAGCTTCGGGACCGACTGGTGGCCCGCGACCGCAGCCGGCCAACCGACCGCTCACTGGAGCTTTCTCTATGTCCTGTTGCTTGCCGCGATCTACGGCGTTGGCGGTCCCGAACCATTGCTGGCGAGGGTGATTCAGGCCGTGGCGGTTGGCCTGCTGCATCCCCTGCTCACGTACCGCGTGACGGCGAGGATGTTCGGTGCGAGAGTGGGTCTTGTCTCGGCTGCGGTCGTCGCCGGATACGCCTACTTCGTCTACTACGCGGCCGCCTTGCTGACCGAATCCCTGTACATGGTCGCCATTCTGTGGAGCGTCGACAGGGCGATCGCGCTTGCGGACGCCCGCGGCCAGCCAGTCCGGAGGGCCCGGTGGCTCTGGCTGCAACTGGGTCTGGCGCTCGCCGCCGCGGTCTTGCTGAGACAGGTAGTGCTCGTCGTCGTTCCCGTGATCCTGCTGTGGGCGTGGCGGCAGTCGGCCGGAGGGGGGGAGACGCGCGGCTCGGGCGCGTCGGGCCGGCGCCAGGCGGCGGCCGGCGTCCTGTCTGCCGTACTGGTCGTTGCCGCAGCCATCCTGCCGTGGACCGCCCGCAACTACCAGGCGTTTGGCCGGTTCGTGCTGCTCAACACCAACGCCGGGTTCGCGTTCTACTGGGGCAACCACCCCATCCACGGAACCCGGTTCGTGCCGATTCTGCCCGACGGGATGTACGCGGCGTTGATCCCTGACGACCTGCGCGAACTCGACGAGGCCCGGGTGGAGCGGGAGCTGATGGAGCGGGGGCTCCGTTTCGTCGCCGCCGATCCCTGGCGATTTCTGCGGCTCTCCGCGGGCCGCCTCGAAGAGTATCTGAAGTTCTGGCCCTCGCCGAACTCAGGCCATGTGAGCAACTTCGCGCGTGTGGTGTCGTTCGGCGTGTGCCTGCCGTTCATGGTGGGCGGCATGATCCTGGCGCGTTCCAGGGCGTTGGTCTTGGGCGGGAAGGGGCACCCGGAACCACACCCGGCGGTCCGGTTGCTGCTGGGTGTGGCAGGCGTGTACACCCTCGTTCACCTGGCCTCCTGGACACTCGTGAGATACCGGCTGCCGGTCGACGCGGTGCTGATGCCCTTCGCCGCGCTGTCGATGGCGTGGCTTCGAGATCAGGTGCGGGACCGGGCCCGCGCCGCTTCGCAGAAACGAGCAACGACATGAGCACAGAACTGG
>JAWOGY010000298.1:0-11744 GCA_046496425.1 Vicinamibacterales bacterium | reverse complement strand
GATCGACGTGATGTTGATGATGCGGCCGCCCCCGGCCCGCCGCATGTGCGGGACCGCCTCCATCGACAGCAGCACGGTGCTCATCAGCACGAGGTCGATGGCGTCCCGCCAGTCCGACTCCGTCGTCGCGCCGAACAGGCCCGGCTTGGGCCCGCCCGAGTTGGTCACGAGCACGTCGAGGCGCCCGAAGTGCCGGACCGTCTGCTCGACGAGCCTCGCGATGTCGGACCGCAGGGACACATCGGCCCCGATGGCCAGGACGTCGGCCCCCGTTTCGGCCTGGATCTCCGCTGCCGCTGCCTCGAGCGTCGGCATGTGCCTCGCGCACATCGCCACTTTCGCCCCCTCGGCCGCCAATCCTCGCGCGGCGGCTCTGCCGAGCCCCCGGCTTGCCGCGCACACCAGCGCCACCTTGCCCGCGAGTCCTGTGTCCATGGTTGGCCTCTGCTTCGCTGTGTCTTTCAATCAGGAGAAGCAAGCAGCAAGAAGGGCCAACTGACGATTGTCAGAAGCCAGAAGACAGAACAGGGGTTGCGGCGGAACCGGCCTTCCTTCTTCCTTCTTCCTTCTTCCTTCTTACTTCTTACTTCTTACTTCTTACTTCTTACTTCTTGTGAAAGTAGTCATCCGTCCTGTCCAGCCAGTCCTGCCGGATCGGACTGAACACGTCCAACTCGAACGTGTCGTCGAGGGCCTCGGCCTGGTGAGGGACGGAGGATGGAATGCACAGCACCTCGCCTTCGCGGACGATGAGCTCCTCCCCGCCGATGCTGAACCGGAGAGCGCCCTGGAAAATGTAGGTGATCTGTTCGCTCACGTGATCGTGCACCGGCACGATGGCGCCCTTCTTGAGCCAGATCTGGGCGATCATCTCGCGTTCGCCGGTCACGATCTTGCGCGAGATCATGTCGGTGACTTTTTCGGGCGCGATCTCGTCCCAGCGGTAGTGGCGGATGACGGGGGAAGACATGCTCCTGTGCTCCTGCGCGAAGGGACCCGGCGAGCACCCCCACGGGCGAGGCCGGACCTCGGGAGGCGAGATTATAACACCCGGAACCCGATGATATACTTGGGTTTCCTGTCATATGCACCCGACAACCACCAGTGACGCGACGCGTGGCGGTGCGGAGCGGCCTGCGGAACTCCCCGCGGACGTCCTGCTGCGCGCCTATCGCATCATGTACCAGTCGCGGAAGATCGACGACAAGGAGATCCAGCTCAAGAACCAGAGCCAGATCTTCTTTCAGATCAGCGGCGCCGGACACGAGGCGATTCTGACGGCGGCGGGCCTGTGCCTGCGGCCCGGGTACGACTGGTTCTTTCCATATTACCGCGATCGCGCGCTCTGCCTGGCCCTCGGCGTCACGCCGTACGAGATGTTCCTGCAGGCGGCGGGTGCGGCCGACGACCCGGCATCGGGCGGACGTCAGATGCCATCCCACTGGGGGCATCGGCGCCACAACATCGTGTCCCAGAGCAGCCCCACCGGATCCCAGTGCCTCCAGGCGGTGGGGTGTGCCGAGGCGGGGCTGCTCTACGGAACACTCCCCGGCATCGAAGGTCGCGAGTCGCGCTTCCAGGCCGACGAAGTCACGTACGTGTCGCTTGGCGACGGCACGACCAGTGAGGGCGAGTTCTGGGAGTCGCTCAATACGGCCTGCAGCAGCCGGTTGCCTGTCGTCTATCTCGTCGAGGACAACGGGTGGGCGATCTCGGTCCCGGTCGAGGTGCAGACGCCGGGCGGCAGCATTTCCGATCTGCTCCGCTCCTTCCCCGGCCTGCTGATCGTGACGGCCGACGGCACCGACTTCGCCGACAGCCACCGGGCGATGGAAGAGGCCGTCGCCTACGCCCGGACGCGGCGCGGGCCGGCGCTCGTGCATGCCAGCGTCGTCCGTCCGTACTCGCATTCGCTGTCCGACGACGAGCGGTTGTACAAGACGGCGGAGGAGCGGGAGGCCGAAGGCCGTCGCGACCCCGTCCGGAAGATGGCGCACGCGCTCGTGGCAGGCGGCCTCGCCACCCAGAAGGCCCTCGAGGCGGTGCACGCGGAGGTCGAACGCGAGATCGACGAGGCCGCCAGGGAGGCCCTGGCCGCCCCCAGGCCGGCCCGCGACACGGCCGCCCTGTGGGTGTTCTCGCCGGATGTCGACCCGACGTCCGAGGCGTTCCGGACCGAGCCGCAGCCCGACGGGAAGCCGGACACCATGGTGGCGGCCATCAACCGGACGCTCAAGGACGAACTCGCCCGCGACCCGCGCATCGTCGTCTTCGGCCAGGACGTCGCCGACTGCAGCCGCGAAGCCAGCCTCGACGAAGTGCAGGGCAAGGGGGGGGTGTTCAAGGTGACGCACGGGTTGCAGCGGCAGTTCGGCAGCGACCGCGTGTTCAACTCGCCCCTGGCCGAGGCCAACATCATCGGCCGCGCGGTCGGCATGGCGTTGCGCGGGATCAAGCCCGTCGTGGAGATCCAGTTCTTCGACTATATCTGGCCCGCGATGCAGCAACTGCGCAACGAGATGGCGATGATGCGGTACCGGTCGGGCAACAACTGGTCGTGCCAGATGGTGGTGCGCGTGCCGATCGGCGGGTACCTGCGGGGCGGCGCCCCGTATCACAGCCAGTCCGGCGTCAGCATCTTCGCCCATTCGCCGGGCATCCGCCTCGTGTTTCCCTCGAACGCCCGGGATGCCGCGGGGCTGCTGCGAACGGCGATCCGCTGCGACGATCCGGTGATGTTCCTCGAGCACAAGCACCTCTACCGGCAGACCTACAACAAGGGCGAGTACCCGGGACCCGGTTATATGGTGCCGTTCGGGCTGGCCGCGGTGCGGCGCGAGGGCACGCGGGCCGTCATCCTGACGTGGGGCGCGCTGGTGCAGCGCTCGCTGCTGGCGGCCCAGCAGGCGGAGCGGGAGGGCATCAGCGTGGCCGTGATCGACCTGCGGACGCTGGTGCCATGCGACTGGGACACCGTCGGCGAGTGGGTCACGCGGACAAACCGCGTCATCATCGCACACGAGGACCAGCTGACCTGCGGGTTCGGCGCCGAGATCGCGGCGCGCATCGCCCAGGATCATTTCCATCACCTCGACGCGCCGGTGCGCAGGGTGGCGGCGCTCGACACGCCGGTCGCCTACTGCCCGGACCTCGAGGAGGTGATCCTGCCCAATGCCTCGAATATCCTGGAGGCGATCAGGGAGACGGCCAGGTACTAGGGGCAAGGCGCCGCCGCTTCACCGAAGCCCGGGTCCTGACGGGTCCCGCTATTCCTCGGCTGGCGGGTCGGGCTCCAGGCGATTCCGGGAAACCACCCGCGTGACGACGACACCAGCCAGGATGGCGCCGGCGCCGGCCAGCTTGGACGCCCCGATCGGTTCGCCGAGCGTCGCGGCGGCGACCGCCATGGCGACGAGCGGGATGAAGTTGGAATACGCCGACGTGCGGACGTTGCCGATCCGCTGCACCGAGGTGTACCAGATCAGGTACGCGAAGTTCAGCGCCAGCAGCGCCGAGAGCACCACCGACGCCCAGGCGAACGCGGACACCCGCCCCCACTCGACCTGGGCAAGCTGGGGAACCGCTGCCGGGATGTACAGCGCCGTGCCGGCGAGCATCGTGAGGCCCGTCACGGCCAGCGGCGAGTAACGCGACAGCAGGGGCCTCGATCCCACCGTGTAGACGGCCCAGCAGCCGACGGCGCCGAGCGTGAGGAGGTCGCCGGCGAGCGAGCTGCCGCCGAAGTCCGCGCCGGTCCCGACCACCAGGTAGACGCCGAGGACCGAGAGCAGGACGCCCGCCCATTGGCCGCGCGGCACCCGCTCGTGCCCCGCCAAGGCGGAGGCAATCGACACGGCGACGGGCGAGCAGCCGATGATGAGCGCGCTGTTCGACGCCGTGGTCCTCGCCAGCCCGCCCATGAAACACGCCTGGTACACGAAGTGGCCGACGGTGCCGAGCAGTGCGAGGCGTGCCCAGTCGTCCCGCGCGACTCGCGGCAGGCCCCTCGCGGCCAGGGCCGCCGCGAACACGGCCGAGGCCACTCCCATGCGCAGGGCGTTGAACGCCTGCGGGGGCATCTCCCTGATCGCGGACTTGACGATGGAGTAGTTCGCTCCCCAGATGAGGACCATCAGGAGCAGCAGGCCGTCGAAGGGAGTGAAAGTCAGGGAGCGGCGCACACGCCACCTCCGCGCCGGCCGCCCGGCCGCGAGCCGGCCGGAGCGGGCGAGGGCCGGGGCGGGGCAGGCCCGTCCCGGCCCTCGAGCCACCGGGGTTCCCTCGTCCGGCTAGCCGCCGAACGGTTTGATGAAGAACAGGATGAGCGAGATCAGCAGCACGTAGATCACGAGCGACTCGATGAGGACGAGGCCCAGGATCAGGTTGCCGCGGATGTCGTTGGCCGCCGCGGGATTGCGCGCGATCCCCTCGACCGCCGCGCTGAGGCCCTTGGCCTGGGAGAGCGCGCCGAAGGCCGCCGCGATCGCGAGGGCGAATCCGGCGGTGATGATCGACCAGCGCACCAGTTCCACGGAGACGGACGGCCCGGCCGCGGCGGTCTCCTGCGCGACAGCGGGGCTGGCGAGCCCGAGGACCAGCACAACGAAGGTGACGAGCAGTGCAAAACGCGTCTTCACGACCTCAGCCTCCTCAGTAGGGTTCGACGTTCTTCGAGTCAGGCCGCCGCGCCATGCGCGCCAACGGCCTCCTGGTGCCCGTGAGCTTCCTCGTGCCCGTGCTCCGACTCCACCGCGCCACCGAGGTAGATCATCGTCAGCATGACGAAGATGAACGCCTGCAGCGGCATGGTGATGATGCCCAGGAACATCACGGGCAGCGGCGCGATGAACGGCACGATGCTGAACAGAATCAGGATGACCAGCTCTTCTCCGAACACGTTGCCGAACAGTCGCAGCGAGAGCGACAGCACGCGGGAGAGGTGGCTGATGATCTCGATGGGCAGCATGATCGGCGCGATGAACAGCGGCGCGCCCGGCGGGGCCGCGAAGTGCTTCAGGTACGGCCCGAGGCCCTGCTCGCGCACGCCCTGGATGTGGTAGTAGACCCACACGGTCAGCGCGCAGCCCAGCGTCACGTTGATGCTGCTTGTCGGCGCCATGAACCCCGGGATCAGGCCGATGAGGTTCGACACCAGGATGAAGACGCCGATTGTCCCGACCAGCCCGATGTAGGCCGGGCCCTTCGGGCCGACGATGTCCGAGAGCATCCCGGAGAGGCCGCCCACGACGTCCTCGAACACGATCTGCAGCTTGCCAGGGTTCTCCACGCTCAGCCGCGACCGGAGCAGGTACGCCAGCGCGATGAGCGCGACGACGATCAGGTAGACCATCACCAGGTAGTTCGGGATCGGGTGCGCCGGGTCGGCGGCGTGGAAGCCGACGAGTGCGAGCAGCGCATTCACCGCAGGGCCGAAGACGGCGTTGACCGCGTCGACGATCCAGAGCGGATGCTCGAGTTTTTCCATACCTGCGCCACTCCACCCCTGGCCGGACGAGCCGTCCACTCACCGGCGTGCCGGGTGGCCAAGCAAAGTATCAAGGATATCGCATGGCGCCCCGCCGGTAAAGCTCGTCACGAGGGCCGTTTGGACGGCGCAATGGCCAGCCGGACCGCTTCGATCCCGATGGCCAGCACCGGCACGGTGACGCCGGCGACGAGCCCGATCGGGTGGGCCCGGAGGGGCACGAGCACCGCCCATGCGACGGCGCCAATCACGAGGTAGCGGCCGATGAACGTGAACAGGAGCCAGGCCACGCGGCCCCTGGAGACGCGCTGCCCCGGCACGCCGCGGCCCGCCTCCGCGGCCCGCTGCACGAGTGCCGTCACGCCGCCCTTGATGGCCACGTAGCTGACGCCGATGAGCGCAGCGCCGGCAACGACGCCCAGGGCGCCCTCAGGCCGGCCTCCCTGAATGACCAGCGCGAGCACGGCCGCCGCGGCCGCGATGATCGTCGAATCCCGTTGGACGCGGCGCAGGGAGGGGTCGGTCTCACCCGCAGGCTTCCGACTCACCGGGGCCTCCGCGCCTCACCGATCGTCATCATCGACAAGTTCCTGGTCCTCGGGGCCGTCGCCGGCCTCCGGCCCGCCTTGCCCCGGAGGCCTGGGCGCGGCGGGGGCGGCGGGGGCGCCCGCCGCGGCAGGGCGCCCGGGGTTGGCGTGTGACACGATGCGAAACACGTTCAGGACGCCGGCGATCAGGCCGAAGAGAAAGAACAGCAGCGTGAAGACGGGCTTCGTACCGAGCCAGCCGTCAAGCACCGTGCCGGACCAGAAGCCGATGACGAGCGCGAACACGAAGGCGAGGCCCACCGTGCTGAGCGCGCCCGCCGCCCTCAGCGCATCGCCGGCGTGTTTCGTCAGAAAGGGACTCATGAGGCTTCCGTCTCGAACATGTTACCGGAACATCGTCATGGCCGGACCCGAACGTACCAGAGCCTGAACCGCACGCCGGCGGGCGATCCCGGGCGCGGTGGTTCTTCCAGCCGGGCGCTCGAAGCCTGTCCCTCGGCCAGCAACGTCATGCGATTGACTCCCGCGAGCACCGCGTCCGCGGGCAGCCGGATATCGTAAGAGCCGACGCGTTCCGGGTTCCAGCGGAGATCGATTCGGGCGACCCTGCGGCCGTTCAGGAACACTCGCACAGCGGGCAGGCCGGATGGCATCGCGTCGAGCGGCCGCGGGAAGGGATCGAGCCGGAGCGTCGCGCCGTAGTCCTGTTTCCGCGGCAGGTTCACCCGCACGACCGAGAACGGCCCGTGCGAGACGCGCGCGGTCACGTTCCCCTCCGTCACCGGACGGGACCAGCCTTCGGTGAAGAACCATCGGTCCCGCGGCCCGGCCGCGACGGTGACGGCCTCGCCGGCGAGCAGCGACTCCCGCACGGTCTGCGCGGGCAACATCCACAGGACGATCCAGACCAGCAGCGCAAAGACGCTTGCCGTCAGGGCCCACGGCAGCAGCCGCCGCTTCCAGTCCGACGCCCGGAGCACGCGGATGCCGGACGGCGTCGCGAGGAGGACCACCCGACTGACGGCGGCGCCGGCGGCGACAAGGAAGATCGGGTACGCGTGGGCCGTGAACCGCCAGTCGGCGATAAGCTTCCACGTGGCCGCGTACGGCACGAGCGAGGCGGCCAGCACGACGAGCAGGAGGCGCCCGGCGGCGGAGCCCGTGAACAGGAAGAGACCGAGCAGGGACGCCCACGACAGCCACCTGCCGAGGCCGGGGACCCACGGGTCGAACCCGCGCCACTTGTTCTGGAAGGGGTAGGCGGTCAGGCCAAGCGCGACGGTGTCCGCAGTCTCGAACGGGCGCGTCCGCGCCATGCCGCGCAGGTAGGCGACGGCGGTCAGGCCGGACTCTTCAGCCTGGCCCTCGGCGGCGCGATAGACGTTGGCGTGGACGTTGATGGCGTAGAACGGGTCGCCGAAGGTGCGCCAGCAGTTGATGATGAACGGGGCGACGATCGCGGCCATGATCGACAGGCCGAGGGCGAGGCCGGCCACACGCTCCTTCACGGGGCGCCCCGCCATCAGGAAGAGCGCGGCGAATCCCGGCAGCACGAACGAAAGCGCGGTGATGCGAACCAGGCACGCGAGGCCGGCGACGACGCCGAGGAGGACCGCGTGCCTCCGCGACGGGTCGCGGGCATAGCGGATCATCGCGTACGCGGACAGCACCACCGCGCACGTGAATGCGTCGTCCCGCCAGCCGCCGACGGACCACGTGATCACGTCGTACTCGACGGCCAGGGCCAGGGCCGCGCCGAGGCCGACCGCGTAGGAGAACGCGTACGCGCCCAGGAGGAACGTCGCGGCGATCGCCATCACCGAGAACGACGCCGAAGCGACGCTCACCGCGACGTCGTGATCATCGAGCAGGCCGAGCGCCATCTTCGTCGCGAACGGAAAGAGGGGCTCGCGGCGGTGGGCGGCGTAGAAGGAGCGCATCTCGCGGGCGTATCGCAGATAGGTGTATGGATCGCTGATGTAGCGGCCCGTCACCGGCGTCCAGGTCACCCCGTCCGGCCTGATCGCGCTCGACGGGCCGCGCGACTCCTGCAGCGCCCGCAGCCACGGCGGGCCCGCCACGGCGCCGCGCGTGAGCGTGAGCGCGTCGAAGCGGAGCGCCGCGCCGTAGAGTACGACCAGGACGGGCAGCGCGATGAAGACGGCACGCCTGGCCGCGCGAGCGGCGGAGACCGGCGGGCGACGGACATCAGGCATCCGCACTCTTATACACCCATCGCTTCTTCTCTTGTATGACACCCCGGCGATCGTTACTATCGATGTTCGATCGCCTGACTCGGCTGTGAGGACCGTTCGCGATGGGTGTACTTGAATCGTTCGACGTCTGGCGACCCACCGTCTCGGTCTTCATCCCGTACTACGAGAAGAACGGCAGGCTGGAGAGCCCCGAGTACGATCTTCCCGCCTTCCGCGAAGAGGTGCACGGCTGGTTCACCGTCCTCGGGTACGAGTGGCGGTGGGTGCCCGTCACGCTCCGGAACCTGCGCGCGACGATCGAGGCGCTCGAGCCGTCCCGCGCGGCCGGCCGCTGCCTCGTCCTGAACCTCTGCGACGGCAACGAACTGGACGGGTCGCCGGGCGTGTCGGTGGTCCGGGCCCTCGAGGACGCCGCCATTCCGTTCACCGGCAGTTCGTCGTTCTTCTACGACATCACGACGTACAAGGTGGCGCTCAAGACGAGGCTGTGCGAACGCGGCGTCTCCACGGCGCCGTTCGTGGCGCTGCGCACCCTGCCGGGAGATGTCGGCAGGCTCGGTGCCGAGGTCGGCTACCCGGCATTCGTCAAACCCGAGGTCTCCGCGGGAAGCGGCGGGATCGGGTTGGCCTCGCGGGTCCATGACGCCGACGGCGCGCTGGCCCGTGTCACGGCGCTGCTCGCAGGTGAGGACGGCGAGTTCTACCGGCGGTCCGGCGTCTTCGCCGAGCGGTTCGTCGACGGTCCCGAGTTCACCGTCTTCGTCATTGGCGGTGGCCGCGCGCCGCGCGGCGCGAGGGCGTACCCGCCGGTGCAGCGCCTGTTCCACTCCGCGCTCCCCCCGCACGAGCGCTTCCTGAGCTACGACCGGTACTGGTCCGAGTACAAGGAGGAGCCGCGCCTGCCCGAGGGCGAGCCGTTCTATCGCTACGGCATCGCGCCGGCCCATCTGCGTCCCCGGCTCGCGGACCTGGCCGAGCGGGCCTTCGTGGCCCTCGAGGGCACGGGGTACGGCCGCGTGGACATCCGCCTCGAGGAGCGGACCGATACGCTCTTCGTCCTCGAGGTGAACGCCAACTGCGGCCTGTCGGGCGACCGCGAGACGTCGGTGGGCGAGATGCTGTGCCTGGCCGGGATCCCGGTGCAGCAGCTGGTCCTGGAAATCCTCCGCGAGGCGTACGATCGGCACGCGGCCAACGGGCACCCCCGGCGTACCTGACCCATGCGCATCTGCGTGCTCCAGCCGTCGTACGAGGGATCGTCGTGCGACTACCGGCACTACGACCCGCCCAGGGATCTGTCGCACCTGCTGCCGGAGCACGAGTTCCACCACGAGTTCCTGAACAAGGTGTCGGTCTTCGGCCAGATCAAGGCGCTCGAGCGGCGGGGGTTCGACATCTACGTCAACCTCTGCGAGGGATACCGCGACTCCGATGTGCCCTCGATCGACGTCATCCACGCCCTCGAGGACCTGAACCTGCCCTTCACGGGCCCCGCCAGCCGCCTGTACGACCCCTCGAAGGACCTGATGAAACTGGTGGCGCTGTCGTCGGGCGTCGAGGTGCCAGCCTGGCAACTGGTCGGCCCTGCCGAGAGCGGCCGGGCGTCGACCAACGGCCTGCGGTTCCCCCTCTTCGTGAAGCCGTCCGCGTACGGCGACAGTATGGGCATCGACGAGCACGCGCGTGTCGCGACGCCCGAGGAGCTCGAGCACCAGGTCTCGGCCAAGCTGCCCGAGTTCGGCCGGCTGCTCGTCGAGGAGTACATCGACGGCCGCGAATTCACCGTGCTCGTGATGGCCGGACCCGTTCCCGCACAGCCTCCCGTGGCGTTCACCCCGATCGAGTTCGTCTTCCCGCCGGGCCTGCGCTTCAAGACCTACGATCTCAAGATCACGGAGTTCCATCCCGAGTGCAACGTGCCGTGCGCCGAGGCCGGCCTGGCCGCCCGCCTCAAGGCGGCGGCCATCCAGGTCTTCACGGGCTTCACGGGCGAGGGCTACGCCAGGATGGACTTCCGCGTGGACGCCGCGGAACGGATCTTCTTTCTCGAAGCCAATTTCACCTGCTCGGTGTTCTATCCGGAGGGGTACCAGGGTTCTGCGGACTACATCCTCGCATTCGACGGAGTCGGGCAGGCCGGATTCCTTCGCGCCATCATCGACGAGGGCCTGGCGCGCCATGCGCGCCGGCAGCCGGCCTACGCCGTCAAACCCGGCCGGGATGGCTTCGCCATGTTCGCCACCCGCGACCTCGCGCGCGACTCGGTGGTCTTCGAGGGAGAGGGGCGGGCGCAGCGGATCGTGACGCGGTCGCACGTCGATCGCGCCTGGCCCGAGGCCGACCGCGACGTGTTCTTCCGCTACGCCTACCCCATCAGCCCGGAGGTGTTCGTGCTCTGGGACACGGAGCCTGCCGGCTGGGCGCCGCAGAACCACTCGTGCGATCCCAACACGGAGTTTGTCGGGCTCAACCTGGTGGCGCGGCGCGACATCCACAGCGGCGAGGAACTGACCGTCGACTACGCGACCTTCTACGACCGCCGCATGACGCCGTTCGATTGCGCGTGCGGCAGCCCGCTGTGTCGCGGACGGATCGAGGGTGGCAAGGGGCTGTTCGGCGCCTGATCGGGGTTCGCCCGCCTTCGCCCTCGCGTAGCTGGGGCTGGGACCCAGGCGGGGCTTCGGCGCGGCAATCCCGGCAAGTGGTCGGCCGGCCGGTATTGGGCCGGTCACCGTTGCAGCGGTGGTGCTATCTTCTGTCTTCTGTCTTCTGTCTTCTTCCTAGTCACAATGGAACGACCGGCTCGATTCGCAAAGACGTAGGTTACGCTGCGAGTTGAGTCCGTAGCGCAGAGCTACATACGAAAGGAGCCGGTCATGTCGCAGAATACCCGATTTGTCGGCTTGGACGTGCACGCCGCGACGATTGCGGTCGCCGTGGCGGACCAAGGCACCGAGGCGGTGGAGGCCTTGGGGACGATTGCGCACACCCCGGAGGCGGTGACGCGCCTGATGCGCAAACTGGGTCCCGCCGCGACCTTGCGGGTGTGCTACGAAGCGGGACCGTGCGGCTACGGCCTCTACTGGCAGTTGACGGCGCTCGGGATTGCCTGCATGGTCGTGGCGCCGACGCTGATCCCCGTGCGTGTCGGCGATCGCGTCAAGACGGATCGGCGAGACGCCGAGAAGTTGGCCCGGTGCCACCGCCAAGGGGTCCTGACCGCGGTGTGGGTCCCGTCGCCCGCCCAGGAGGCGCTGCGCGACCTGGTCCGGGCGCGCACCGCCGCCAAACAGGACCAATTGCGCGCCCGGCATCGCCTGGGCAAGTTCCTGCTCCGGCACGGCCGCCGGCCCGCTCCCGAGCTCCGCGCCTGGGGCACGAAACACCTGGCGTGGCTCCAGACCCAGCACTTCACGCAGCCGGCCCAAGACGCGGCGTTCCGGGATTACTTGCACGAGGTCGAACACGCCCTCGACCGCGTGCGCGACCTGGAGC
>JAWOGY010000107.1:0-7270 GCA_046496425.1 Vicinamibacterales bacterium | reverse complement strand
GCATAATCGATGTCACTCCGTGGCCTGTTCCCGTCTACAACGTCGAATCTTCTGCTGTCGCTGCGATCGGCGATCGGCATGTGTTCCTGTATGCGGAGCGTGCGCAGAACAGGCCCCACACCGAAGTGCGATGGGCCATGTTCGATCCTGAGACGCTCTCCTTTGGCGAGTTCCGGTCGGTGAAATTTTCCAACCCTGATCCTTCGGCGTTCAATCGGCCGTTGGTCGCAATGGATATCGATAGTCGTGGCCTGATTTATGTCGCCTCTGCTTTTGATGCGGAAGCGGCCGGACTGCCAGACCCTGATAACGGCCCCTTTGCAAGTGCGGTCTACTGCATTGGGAAGCTGAAACAGGAACACGGCAGGCCTGAGGTTTCTCTCTTCAAAGATCCAAGGCCCGAGGGATTTCTCCAGGGTTTCAAAGTAGAATCCATTGCCGTTCGTGAAAGCGATGAATATGGCCGTCAGATATTTGTGGGAACGGATGACGAAAACTACGGGGCTACAATGCGGCTTCTTGCGCCTCCACCGAGGAAATCGAGTAAGGCACCCCTGATGAATGTATCGGCCATGCGATGAAGCTCGGTCTTCACGCGACAGCCCTCGGCCGAGGGGAGCGCCGCTTCTATTGGAGGCCAGCCGTGCGATACCTGCTCATCATCCTGGCCCTGCTCCCGCTCTCCGGGTGTCGCTCGCAGGGCGCGAAGCCGGGCGAGGGGACCGCGCCGCGGATCGACGTGATCGCGATGACCGTCGCCGCGCGGGACGTGCCCGTCAGCTACGAGTTTGTCGCCCAGACCCAGAGCTCCCGCCAGGTCAACATTCAGGCTCGCGTGAGCGGCTTCCTGGAGAAGCGCGTCTATACGGAGGGAAGCATGGTCCGGGAAGGACAGGTGCTCTTCCTGATGGACGACAAGCCGTTCAAGGTCCAGCTCGATGCGCAGGCCGCGGCCCTCGCCCGGCAACAGGCGGGCCTCGAGGTGGCGCGGGCCGACTTCGAGCGGACCAAGCCGCTCGCTGCCGAAAACGCGCTCGCGCAGAAGGACCTCGATGCGGCCAACGGCCAGTACCTCGCGTCGGCGGCGGCGGTAGAGGAGGCGAAGGCCCGTGTGGAAACGGCCAGACTCAACCTGTCGTACTGTACGATCCTGTCGCCGGTCACCGGGATCACCGGGGCCGCCCAGCAGCAGGACGGGACCTACATCAGTCCTCAGAACAGCCTCCTGACCACGGTTGCGGTGCTGACGCCCATCTGGGTGAACTTCAGCGTCTCCGAGAACGAGATGCAGGCCTTCCGAGAGCGGATCGCGAGAGGTGAGGTGGTGCCGCCCAAGGACGGCAGCTACGTCGTCGAAGTCCTCCTCGTGGACGGCTCGCTCTTCCCGCACAAGGGCCGGATTACCTTCGCGTCGCCGTCGTTCAACGTCCAGACGGGGACGTTCATGATTCGCGCCAGCGTCGATAATCCCGACGGAGTCTTGCGGCCGAACGCGTACGTGAGGGTCCGCCTGACCGGCGCCGTCCGGCCGGGCGCCATCCTCGTCCCCCAGCGTGCCGTGCAGCAGGGCTCGGAGGGGCACTTCGTGTGGGTGGTCGACAAGGAGGGCAAGGCGAGGCCGAGGCCCATCCAGGTCGACACGTGGAAGGGGAACGACTGGTTCGTCTCGGAGGGCCTGCACGAAGGAGACCAGGTCATCGTCGACGGAAGCCTTGCCCTTCACGCGGGCACGCCCGTCGCGGTGAAGCCCCCAGTCGGGACCGGCAAGGCCGGCGACTGAGCATGCGCCCCGGGGAGTGCCGAAGGGTATAGCGCCATGTTCTCGAAGTTCTTCATCGAGCGGCCGATCTTCGCGTCGGTCGTATCGATCATTCTGTGCCTCGCCGGGTTCGTGGCCATACGCGTCCTGCCGGTCGAGCAGTACCCCACGATCACCCCCGTGCAGGTGACGGTCAGCGCGACGTACCCGGGTGCCGATTCGAAGACGCTCGCCGACGCGGTGGCGGCGCCCATCGAAGCCCAGATCAACGGTGTCGACAACATGCTCTACATGTCGTCGACCAGTTCGTCGACCGGCATGCTGACGCTGACCGTCTACTTCAGCCTCGACACCGATCCCGACGTGGCGCAGGTGCAGGTGCAGAACCGGGTCAATCTCGCCGCGCCCCGGCTCCCGTCGGCCGTCGTGCAGCAGGGCGTCTCGGTGCAGAAGAAGTCCTCGTCGATCATGATGCTCGTCGGCATCTACTCGAAGGAGCAGCGCTACAGCAGCGAGTACATCGCGAACTACGCGAACGTCTACGTGCTCGACGCGATCAAGCGGGTGCCGGGGGCTGGCCAGGCCTCGATCATGGGGATTCCCGACCAGGCGATGCGCGTGTGGATGAACCCCGACCGCATGGCCTCGCTCGGGATCACGACCAGCGACATCCAGCGGGCGGTGTCGAGCCAGAACGCGCTCTACGGGGCGGGGCAAATCGGCCAGCAGCCCACGGCGGGGCGCGTGGAACTCACCTTCCCGGTTGTCACCCAGCAGCCCTACACCGACCCGGCAGACTACGAGAGCATCATCCTCCGCGCCGGCCAGGGTGAAGGAGCGATCGTCCGCCTCAAGGACGTGGCCCGCGTCGAGGTGGGGCTCCGGCAGTACGCCGTCGACAGCCGCCTCAACGGTCTGCCCGCCACGTTCATCGCCGTCTACCAGCAGCCTGGCGCCAACGCGCTCCAGGTCTCGGAGGCGGTCCACGCCGCACTGGAGGGGATGACCGCGAGTTTCCCCGACGGACTCGACTACCTGGTGTCGCTCGACACGACCGAGTTCGTGCGCCTCTCGATCGACGAGGTGATTCACACCCTCTTCGAGGCGCTCGTCCTCGTCGTGCTGGTGGTGTACCTGTTCCTGCAGAATTTCCGGGCCACCCTCATCTGTTCGACAGCCGTGATCGTGGCCTTGCTCGGCACGTTCCCCTTCATGCTCGCCCTCGGCTTCTCCATCAACCTGCTCACGCTCTTCGGCCTGGTACTCGCCATAGGCATTGTCGTCGACGATGCGATTGTGGTGGTGGAGAACGTCGAGCGGAACATGACCCAGCGGCACCTCGCCCCGAAGGAGGCGACGATCAGCGCGATGGGCGAGGTGGTGAGCCCGGTGATCGCGACCGTCCTGGTCATGGCCTCGATCTTCGTCCCCGCCGCCTTCCTGCCCGGCACGACGGGCCAGCTCTACAAGCAGTTCGCGATCACCATCGCGATATCGGTGGCCATCTCCGGCTTCGTTGCCCTGACGCTGACCCCGGCGTTGTGCGGCGTGTTCCTCAAGCACACGACTCCGCCGACGCGCGGCCCCTTCGCCTGGTTCAACCGGATGTTCGACAGCCTCACGCAGGCCTTTGGCCGCCTGGTCGTGCTGGTCATCCGGAGAATGGCGATCGCGTTCGTCTTCCTCGCCGCGTTCATCGCGCTCATCTTCTACTTCTTCAGAGCGCTGCCGACGAGCTTCGTGCCGAACGAGGATCAGGGCTACGTGATGACGGCCGTGATCATGCCCGACGCGGCGAGCCTCGACCGGGCCCGTGAGGTCACGACGCGCGTCGGCGAGATCTTCGAACAGACGCCCGGGATCGCCGACCGCACCGCGATCACCGGCTACAGCCTGCTGGACGGCGGCCTGAAGACGAATGCCGGCACCCTCTTCGTGACGCTGAAGCCCTACGACGAGCGCTACGAGTCGGCGGCGAAGGCCCGGGCCGAGAACGCGAAGGCCGTGCTCATGAACGTGTACGCCAGGGGCCAGGAGATCAAGGAGGGGCTGGTCATCCCGGTGGCGCCTCCGGCGATACCGGGCATCGGGACGACAGGCGGCTTCGAGTTCTGGGTCCAGGACACCAGCGGCGGGACTCCGTCGCGGCTCGACGAGTTGACCCAGCAGGTCCTGGGCAAGGCGCGGGCGCGCCCTGAGCTGGCCGCGCTGAACACGACGTTCCGCGCCAACACCGTGCAACTGCGGGCCGAGGTCGACCGCGAGAAGACCTCGCTCCTCGGCGTCTCGATCTCGGACGTCTACAGCGCAATCCAGGCACAGTTCGGTTCGCTCACCGCGAGCCAGTACAACGAGTTCAGCCGGGTCTGGTGGGTGGTGCTCCAGTCCGACCCTCAGTACCGCCAGAGTCCCGACGATCTCACCCGACTCTACACGCGTTCGAGCGGCGGACAGATGGTCCCGCTCTCGGCCCTGGTCAAGACGTCATGGGTCAAGGGTCCGGACCTCCTGCCGCACTTCAACGGACTTCCCGCCGCCAAGATCAACGGGTCGGCGGCCGCGGGCTACAGTTCGGGTCAGGCCATCGACGCGATGGAAGACGTGGCGCGTGAGGTCCTGCCGGCGGGCTACGCGTTCGCGTGGTCGGGCCTCGCCTACGAGGAGAAGCAGTCGGCGGGCACCTCCTCGGCCGCATTCCTCTTTGGCCTCGTCATCGTGTTCCTCGTGCTGGCCGCCCAGTACGAGTCGTGGACACTGCCCGGCGCGGTGATGACCGCCGTCCCGTTCGGCATCCTCGGCGCGCTCTTTCTCAACTGGCTGCGGGGCCTCGAGAACGACGTCTACTTCCAGATCGGGCTCCTGGTCCTGATCGGCTTGGGGGCGAAGAACGCGCTGCTGCGTGTCACCTTTGCGGTGGACCTCAGGCGCCAGGGACGCTCCCTGATGGACGCCACCATCGAGGCCGGCGAGATGCGGTTGCGGCCAATCATCATGACCTCGCTGGCCTTCGTCCTCGGCGTGCTGCCGCTCGCGGTCGCGATGGGGGTGGGCGCCAACTCCCGCCACTCCATCGGCACCGGGATCATCGGCGGCATGCTCGGCGAGACCACGCTGGCGATGCTGTACGTGCCGCTGTTCTTCTACATCTTCGAGAGCCTCTCCGAGCGGCTGCGCGGCAGGAAGAAGAAGCGCGGCGCGCCGGCCGAGGCGGGCGAGCCTCACCTGCCCGCCCCGGAAGAAGGAGACTGACATGCGCCGCCTGGCCGCCGTGCTCATGGCCTGTCCGATCGCCGGCTGCATGATGGGCCCGAACTATCAGCGTCCCGTGGTGGAGGTGCCGCCGGTCCATCGTTACGAGATGGCCGAGGCCCGCGACACGGCGAATACCGCGTGGTGGGAGCAGTTCGGGGACCCTGTGCTCGACAGCCTGATCGACGAGGCGCTCGCCAACAACCTGTCCGTCAAGATCGCCGCCGCCAACGTCGAGCAGGCCGCCGCCGTGCTGACGCAGGCACGCTCCCCGCTCTATCCGCAGGGCGGCTATGGTGCGAACGCCTCGGGCCAGCGCCGGAACGAGAAGATTGGAGCGGTCTACAGCGATGACGCCCTTGCCGGGGCGAGCTGGGAAATCGATCTCTGGGGCCGCATCCGCCGCCTGTCCGAAGCGGCCCGGGCCCAGATGCTCGCCACAGAGGAGGCGCGCCTGGGCGTGGTACTCTCGCTGGTCGCCTCAGTCGCGAACAGCTACCTGCAGCTGCGCGCGCTGGATGAGCAGCTCGTGATCGCCACTCGCACGAAGGAGGCGTACGCCGAATCGGTGAGGCTCTTCGAGCTGCAGTTCAAGTACGGCGTGCAGTCCAGGATGACCGTGGAGCAGGCCCGTACGCAGTACGAGACCGCTGCCGCCGCCATCCCCCAGATCGAGTTGGAGATCGCGCAGACCGAGAATGCCCTCTCAGTCCTCCTGGGCCGCAACCCCGGGCCGATCCAGCGCGGCCAGGCGATCGGCGCCCTCACGATGCCGGCCATCCCCGCCGGCATTCCGTCGCAGGTACTCGAGCGGCGGCCCGACCTCCGCCAGGCCGAGCAGCAGCTCGTTGCCGCGAACGCTCAGATCGGCGCCGCCAAGGCGCTCTACTTCCCGACCATTTCCCTCACGGGTGCCCTCGGCCTGGTCAGCATCGATCTCGCGAACCTGTTCAAGGGCCCCACGGGCACGTGGAGCTACCAAGGTTCAATCGCCGGCCCGATCTTCACCGGCGGGGCGATCTCGGGGCAGGTCCGTCAAACGGAGGCCGCCCGGAAGGCCGCGGAGTTCGGCTACGCGGCGGCGATCCAGCGCGCGTTTGCCGACATCGACAACGCGCTGGTCGCCCGGGCGAAGTTGGTAGACCAGTTGGCCGCGGAGCGGCGACTCGTCGCGGCTTCCCGAGAGTATGGCCGGCTCGCGAAGCTCCAGTTCGACGGCGGCGTCGCCCCCTACTTCACCGTCCTTCAAGCCGAGCAGCAGCTCTTCCCGGCGGAGCTCAACGAAGTCCAGTTGCGCGCGTCGCTCTTTGCCGCGACCGTCAATGTGTACAAGGCGATGGGCGGCGGGTGGGTGTCCGAGGCCGACCAGCGCACGCGATAGGATTGTGATGGCGCAGCCGCCACGCGCCTGCGGCGGGCGTGGTGTACCATCAGCCATGCGGTGCCTCCGCCAATTTGCGGGGCGATCCCTCTTGCTGCGGGGCTCGATCCTCTTGGCCATGCTGCTGGCCGCCATCGTTCTCCCGGGTGCCGGCACCCGCGCCGCCCCGCAGTTCGCCTCCTCGGTCAATCTCGTCGAGGTGTACGCGACGGTCAGCGACCGCTCGGGCGCGCCGGTCACCGGATTGGGCCCGGGCGATTTCGAGGTCTTCGAGGACGGCCGCCCGCAGGCGATCCAGGTCTTCACGGCCGGCGACTTCCCGCTGTCGGTGGCGCTGGCCATCGACCACAGCGCCAGCATGGCCGGCTCCCGCCTCCGCGTCGCCGCCGGCGCCGCGACGCGCTTCCTGAACCGGCTGCGCCCGGAGGACCAGGTGATGATCCTCGGCGTGTCGAGCGAGGTGACGGTGCTGGCCCCGCTCTCCCTGGATCGCGCCGCGCACGCCCGCGCCATCGACGGCCTGAGGCCATGGAGCGCCACCAGCCTCAACGACGCGATGATCGCCGGGATCGACCTGATTCAGCAGGCGCGGGGCCGTCGAGGCCTGGTCGTCCTGTCCGACGGGGAGGACCGATACAGCGAGGCGCAGCCTCACGAGGTCCTGGCTCGGGCCCGCCGCGCGGACGTGCTGGTGTACCCGATCGCCGTCGGCAGGCGCGCGCCGCCGCTCTTCGCCGAAATCGCCGCGCTGACCGGCGGCCGCTCGTTCCATGCGCGGGAAGAGAAGGAGATCGACCGGGCGCTGACCGATGTCGCGATCGAACTGCGCTCGCAGTATCTCCTCGGCTACGCGCCGGGGCGGCCGGTCTCGGCCGCCCGGG
>JAWOGY010000075.1:0-7320 GCA_046496425.1 Vicinamibacterales bacterium | reverse complement strand
GATCGAAGACGACGTGCTGGTGACCAAGTCGGGCAACCGGGTGCTCGGGCCGCCGATCCCCAAGACCGTGGCGGAGGTCGAAGCGGCCTGTAAGAGGTAACAGATGGAGCCCCGGGTCTTGCCTTCGACCAGCTCAGGCCAGGCAGACCCGGGGTTCACCGCGCGAGGGCCTTGTCGATAGCGACCCGCAGCTCCGGCGCGTCGGGCGCGACGCGGCTCGGGAAGAACGCCACCACCTTGCCATCCCGGTCGACCACGTATTTGGAGAAGTTCCACTGGGGCAGCGAGCCCGACTCGCCGAGGAACGCGTAGACCGGAGACTGGTCCGGCCCCGCCTTCGTCACGACCTTGGCGAACATCGGAAACGTCACGCCGTAGTTTTTCTGACAGAACTGCCCTATTTCTTCGGCTGTTCCGGGCTCCTGCCCGCCGAAGTCGTTGCTCGGGAAGCCAACGACGGCCAGGCCCTTCGGCGCCAGTTGCCGGTGCAACTGCTCGAGTCCCGCGTACTGAGGCGTATACCCGCATTGGCTGGCCACGTTCACGACCAGCGACACCCGGCCCCTGTATTCGGCCAGGTCAACCGGCTCGCCCGACAGCCGAGCGACCTTGAGGTCGTAGAGAGAACCCGTTCCCATCGGCGACGAAAACTCCTTCGACGGCGCCAGCAGCGTAGACCTCGCCCACAAGCCGGCGGCCAGCACGATCACCGCGACCGCGGTCAGCACGAGGACGCGCATCAGTACAACCCTCCCGGGGAAACGCATACGTTCCTGTTCGACGCCGCGAGAGCCTCTCCGGGTCCCGGTGTCGCGACGGTTGGGGTCAGAGCCGGATCTGACCCCCCAGACCGGCCGATGCGTCAGCGGCGCCCTACTTCTTCAAGTACTTGTCGAACCAGGCCACGTACCGTGCCAGCCGGTCTCGCTGGTAGCTCGGGATGGTCAGCCCGTGGAACTGCCCGGGGTAGATCACCATCTGCGTGTCGATGCCCAGGCTGCGCAGGGCCTGGTACATCTGTTCGCCGCCGGCGATGGGCACGTTGAAGTCCTTTTCGCCGCCCATGAAGAGCGTGGGCGTCTTGATCCGGTCGGCGTGCCAGAAGGGATAGGAGAGCTTGATGTAGAGATCCTGGGCCTTCCAGGGCAAGCCCACCTCGATGTCCCACTGGACGATGTACTGATCGAGGCCGTACATGCTCGACTGCAGCGAGCTGCCGGCGCCGCTGACCGCGGCCTTGAACCGCGTATCGGTGGCGATCGTGTAGTTGGTCAGAATGCCGCCGTAGCTCCAGCCGCCGATGCCGAGCCGGTCGGGATCGGCGATGCCCGACGCCACGGCCTGGTCGACCGCGCCGATGAGGTCCACCACTTCCTTGTTGCCCCAATCGGCGTAGATGGCCTTCTGAAAGGCCTCGCCCCGCCCTGAACTGCCGCGGTAGTTGATGTTCAGCACCACGTAGCCGTTCGCCGCGTAGAACTGGTTGTCGAAGTCGAACGCGTGACTGTCCTGGCCGTTGGGGCCGCCGTGGATGATGAGCAGTGTCGGGTACTTCGTCCCCGCGGTGTACGTGGCGGGCTTCACGATCAGGCCGTTGACGACGGTGCCGTCCTTGCTCTTCGACGTGAAGTCCTCGGTCGTGGCGAGCTGAAGCTGGGCCAGCAGGCCGTCGTTGACCTTCGTGAGCCTGCGCAGCGTGCCGCCTTCGAGGGCATGCACCTCGGGCGTTTGCGCCGCCGTTCCCGCAAGCAGCGTCAGGTTGCCGTCGGCGCCCAGCGACACGTTCGACACGGTCTGCCGGCCGGTGGTCAGCTTTTCGACGGCGCCGCCCGCGGTCGTCGTCTTTCCGACGTACTCGATCCGGTCGTCGCCGACGGCGAAGGTGAGGGTCTTCCCGTCGGGCGACCACCAGATCTGGCCCGAGACAGGCCGATCGAGCGCCGCGGTCAGCACCTTCGGGGCGCCGCCGGCGGAAGGGATAATCGCCAGCTTGTTGATGTCGTACGCGAGGTACTTCGTCTCGTCGCCCTGAAAATACGCAATCCACTGGCCGTCGGGGCTCCATGACGGCCGCCCACCGTCCGCGCCGGCGTACGTGGTCAACAGCCTCGGCTCGGCCCCGGCCTTCGCGTCCACCACGTAGATGTCCGAGTTCTGGTGACGATCGGGATCCTCACCCTGGCGCGTGCTGACGAAGGCGATTTTCGTCCCGTCGGGCGACCAGGCGGGCGAGGAGTTCTCGAAGTGCCCGGTTGTGATCTGTTCGAGCTTCTTGCCGGCGATGTCGAACACGTACACGTGCGTGTAGAAACGCTTCAGATAGCCTTCACGGTCCTGCTTGAAATGATAGCGATCAAGGACGATGGGCGGCGCGGTCTTCCGCTTCCAGCCTTCCATTTTCTCGGGCTCGTCGGCGGGGTCCTTGTCGCCCCTCGTGAACACGAACCGCTTGCTGTCGGGCGACCACGAATAGTCGCTGACGCCCCCGTCGATCTCGGTCAGCTTCTGCGCCTCGCCGCCCAGCCGGTCCAGCAGCCAGATCTGCGAGCCCTTCTTCTTCTCGTCCTCGGTGCCGCGGCTGGCGAGAAACGCGAGGTATCGGCCGTCCGGGCTCCAGCGGGGGGAACTCTCGCTGTCGGGACCCGACGTGAGGCGCACCGTCTGCGTGCCGTCCCAGCTCACCATCCACAGGTCGCTTTCGCTCTTGTCCTTCTCGATGTCCGCCGAGCGGACGACATAGGCGACCCACTTGCCGTCGGGGGAGCGCTGCGGATCGGCGACGGATTTGAGTTTCGCGAGATCGTCGAGGGTGATGGCGCGCTTCGCGGGCTGGCCGTCGAGCCGTGCCGGAGTGAACGCGATGAGCAGGGCGACGCCGAACGCGATCGCCGTGGCTGGACGCCGGAAGAGTTTCTGCATGGCTGGCTTCCTGAGGGTGACATGGCGGGCCGTCCGGCCCGAATCCGCGCATAGTACCACGCCAGACGGGTCCGTTCGTGAACCGTCCCGGCGTCCAGCTGCGTCTAAAGGGGTCAGGTCCAACAATCCAGCGTTTTGTCGCCTGCAGGGGTCAGACCCCTGTAACCAACAATTTGCTGGATTGTTGGACCTGCCCCCCCGGGGGACAGCTTTACGGAGGAAGCAGATGGCCGACAAGAAGATCATTGCCGTCGTGGGCGCGACGGGCCAGCAGGGCAGCGGGCTCGTCAAGGCGATCCTGGCCGACCCGGCCGGCGGCTTCGCGGCGCGGGCGATCACGCGCGACCCGGACTCGGACAAGGCGAAGGAACTGGCCCGCCTCGGCGCCGAGGTGGTAGCCGGGGATGTGGACGATGAAGCGAGCCTGAGAAAGGCGTTTGCGGGCGCGTACGGGGCCTACTGCGTGACGTTCTTCTGGGCGCACTTCTCGCCCGAAAAGGAGCAGGCGCAGGCGGCGGCGATGGCGAGGGCCGCGAAGGCCGCCGGCGTGCAGCACGTCATCTGGTCCACCCTGGAGGACTCGCGCAAATACATCCCGCTTGACGACAACCGCATGCCGACGCTGCAGGGCAAGTACAAGGTCCCGCACTTCGACGCCAAGGGCGAGGCGGACCAGTTCTTCACGTCTCTCGGCGTGCCGACGACGTTTCTGCTGACGTCGTTCTACTGGGAGAACTTCATCTACTTCGGCATGGGTCCGAAGAAAGGCCCCGACGGCGTGCTGGGCATCACGATGCCCCTGGGCGACACGAAGTTCCCCGGGATCGCGTCGGATGACATCGGCGCGTGCGCCTACGGAATTTTCAAGAAAGGCGCCGAGTACGTGGGCAAGCGCGTCGGCATCGCCGGCGGGCACCTGACCGGCGCCGAGATGGCGGCGGCGTTGACGAAGGCGCTGGGCCAGCCGGTGCGCTATAACGAGGTGGCGCCGGAGATCTATCGCGGCTTCGGGTTCCCCGGCGCGGACGACCTGGGCAACATGTTCCAGTTCAACCGCGATTTCGCAGGGATGTTCTGCGGTGCGCGGGACCTTCTGACCTCCCGCGCCCTGCATTCCGGCCTGAAGACGTTCGACGCGTGGCTCGGCGAAAACAAGGGCCGCATTCCGCTCGAGTAGCGGTACGCTGTGGCGGGAGGATGCCCGCCGTGCCGAGAATCCTGACCGCCGCCGCCCTGCTCGCCGGGGCGGCGGTTTCCGCTTCTTCGCCCTGGGTCATCCAGGCCAGCCCCACTACCGAGCGCCTTCGCGGCGTCAGCGCGCCGAGCGAGAAGGTTGCCTGGGCCAGCGGCAACAGGGGGACCGTGGTGCGCACCGTCGACGGCGGCGCCACGTGGAGCCGCGTCACCGTGCCGGGGTCGGACGCGCTCGACTTCCGCGACATCGAAGCGTTCGGCCCCGACATCGCCTACGTGCTGGCCATCGGCGCCGGCGACACGTCCCGCATCTACAAGACCGAAGACGGCGGCCGGACCTGGGCGCTGCAGTTCACGAACCCGGATTCGCGCGCGTTCTACGACGCGATCGCCTTCTGGGACGCGACGACGGGACTGGCCATGGGCGATCCGGTGGACGGACGCTTCACCATCATCCGCACGGTTGACGGCGGCCGCACGTGGACGCCGGTGCCGCCCGCGAACATCCCCGCGGCACTTCCGGGCGACGGCGCGTTTGCGGCCAGCGGCACGTGCCTGGTCGTGCGGGGTTCCCGCCACGCCTGGTTCGGCAGCGGCGGCGCGGCCCGGGCGCGCGTCTTCCGCTCAGCCGATCAAGGCCTCACGTGGGCCGTTTCCGACACGCCCATCATGGCCGGCAACGCGTCATCCGGGGTATTCTCCCTGGCGTTCAGCGACGCGGAACACGGCATCGCCGTCGGCGGCGACTACCGGCTCGAACGCGAGTCCGGCGACAATCTGGCGCTGACCATCGACGGAGGCAAGACGTGGGCACTCGCGGGCGGGACGCGCCTGCGCGGTTTCCGGTCGGCTGTCGCGTCCGTGCCAGGGTCGAAAGGCCAGCGCCTGATCGCCGCGGGCCCCGGCGGCACAGACGCATCAGACGACGGCGGCCGCACGTGGACGCCGCTTGGCGACGAGGGCTTCCACGCGCTCGGCATCCCGCCATCCGGCGCAGCCGCCTGGGCCGTGGGCGAGCAAGGCCGGATCGCCAAGCTACACTAGACGCATGACCGACTTCCGCACACGGCTCGGCCGCGAGATCGTCGTCTTTGACGGCGGGGTGGGCACCTATCTCTACGAGAAGGGGGTGTTCATCAATACCTGCTTCGACGAACTCAACCTCGTGAATCCCGACATCGTGACCGAGGTGCACCGCGACTACGTGGCGGCGGGCGCGGACGTCATCGAGACGAACACGTACGGGGCGAACCAGTTCAAGCTCGCGCCGCACGGCCTCGAGACGCGGGTCTACGAGATCAACCGCCGGGGCGCGGAGATCGCGAAGGCGGCGGCGCAGGGCCGCGCGCTCGTGGCCGGGTCCGTGGGGCCGCTCGGCGTGCCGCTGGAGCCGTTGAGCGCGCTGTCGTACGACGAGGCGAGGGACGCGTTCAAGGAACAGGTGCGCGGGCTCTTCGACGGCGGGGTCGATCTGTTCGTGCTCGAGACGTTCGGCCTGGCGAAGGAGCTGGAGCAGGCGATCCGCGCGGTGAAGGACGTGGCGCCCGACGCGCCGATCGTCGCGCAGTTCACCGTGAACGACGACGGCACGCTGCTCAGCGGATCGACGCTCGAGAGCGCGGTGAGCGAGATCGCACCCTATCAGATCGACGCCATCGGGCTGAACTGCTCGATCGGGCCGCGCTCGATGCTCGAGGCGCTGGAGCACCTGAAGACCCTGACGATGCTGCCGATCTCGGTGCAGCCGAACGCCGGCGTACCGCAGACCGTGGGCGGGCGTTACATCTACATGACGTCGCCCGAGTACATCGCCGAGTACGCCAAGCGGTTCATCCAGACCGGGGCGTCGATTGTCGGCGGGTGCTGCGGCACCAACCCCTCGCACATCCGGGCGGTCCGGCGAGCCGTGCAGGCGCTGCAGCCCGCGCGGCGCATGGACGTGCAGGTGGGCGAACTCGCGTTGCAGGCGCCGGAGTCGGTGACCGTCTACGACCGGGCCGAGAAGTCGCGCCTGGCGGCCAGGCTCGCCCGAGGCGAGTTCGTGACGCTGGTCGAGCTGGTGTCGCCCCGCGGCGTGTCGCCGGCCAGGGAGGTGGCAAGCGCGCGGCGACTGCACCACTTCGGGATCGACGCCATCAACATCCCCGACGGCCCGCGCGCGTCGGCGCGGATGTCGGCGATGGCCATGGCCGTGCTCATCCAGCGCGAGGTCGGCATCGAGGTCGTCTTGCACTACGCGTGCCGCGACCGGAACGTCATCGGGATGCAGTCCGACCTGCTCGGCGCCTGGGCGCTCGGCGTGCGCAACATCCTCGGCATCACGGGCGACCCGCCCAAGCTCGGCAACTACCCGCACGCCAGCGCGGTCTTCGACGTGGACGCCATCGGCCTGGTGAACCTGATCAACCGGCTCAACCACGGCCTCGATCTCGCCGGGAACGCGATCGGCGAGCCGACCGGCTTCAGCATCGGCGTCGGGGTGAATCCCGGCGCGATCAACCTCGACGAGGAGTTGCGGAGGCTCGACTGGAAGATCGAGGCGGGCGCCGAGTACATGATCACCCAGCCCGTGTTCGACATCGGCATCCTCGAGCGATTCATGCGCCGCATCGAGCAGGTCAAGATCCCGCTGCTCTGCGGCATCTGGCCGCTCACCTCCTACCGCAACGCCGAATTCATGAACAACGAGGTGCCCGGTGCCAGCGTGCCGGCCGACATCCTCGAACGGATGCGGAAGACGACGACGCGCGAAGAGGGCATCGCCGAGGGCGTGGCGATCGCCCACGAGACCTTCACGCGCATCCGCGGCGAAATGGCCGGCGTCCAGCTGGCCGCGCCGCTCGGGCGTATCGACGGCGCCCTCTCGATCCTCGACACGCGTGCCGGGTAAGCGGGATCCCGGCCGGCGGGGGCCGGGTCATACATTCAGACGCCCAGACCTCCGGAGGCCCCATGTCCATCCGTCCCGTGAAACGGCTCGCCAAGTCCCAACTTGTCATGGAGGGCGCGGGCGTCCGCCTTCGCCAGGTAGCCGTCCGGCCGATCGCCCCGGAAGTCGTCGAAGAGCAGGAACGGATCGACTTCCGTCGTGTCGCCGAATCCGAAGGCCCGGCGAAGGCGGACGCCCGCGCCCTCCATGGCGAGTTGGGACTTGGCGAGCCGTTTCACGGGACGGATGGACATGGGGCCTCCGGAGGTCTGGGCGTC
>JAWOGY010000064.1:0-19004 GCA_046496425.1 Vicinamibacterales bacterium | reverse complement strand
CCTGCCCGCCCGAGAGTTGCCGCGGGTAGTGCTTCGCACGGTCGGTGAGGCCGACCACCGCCAGCGCCGTGGCGACGTGCTGCCTGCGCTTCGCGGCACCGAGGCTGGTCAGGAGCAGGGGCAGCTCGACATTGCGCTCGGCCGTCAGCACCGGCAGCAGGTTGTACATCTGGAACACGAACCCGATGTGGCGGGCGCGCCAGGCGGCGAGCTGTCCTCCCGACATCTGGTCGATGCGTCGGCCGCCCACCTCGACTTCACCCCGGGTCGGGCGATCGAGGCCGCCGAGCAGGTTCAGCAGCGTCGACTTGCCCGATCCGGACGGCCCCATCAGCGCCAGGAAGTCCCCGCGCGGGATGTCGAGGTTCAGCCCCTGGAGCACGTCGATCCGCTCGCCTCCCCGCCGGAACTCCTTGTGCACATTCCGAACGGTCACCAGAACGCCCTCGGCCGGCGCGGCACCACTCATGCTGGCTCTCCTGATTCAGCGGACAACGACCGCTCTGCCGTCCGCGAGCCCGGGCGGGCCCTCGACGACCACGCGGTCGCCCGCGGCAAGTCCGCTCATGATCTCGACCAGGTCGCCCCGGGCGTCGCCGACGCGGACGGCGCGGCGCTCCACCCGGTCGTCGACGACGACGAACACGATTGACTGGCCCTGGTCCGTCCGGATCGCGGACCGGGGCGCGGTGAGGCGCGGCCGGAACGGCGAAGCGCCAGCCGGACCCGGCGTGCCCATGAAGGCGACCTTCACGCCCATATCCGGCAGGATCCGCGGGTCGAGCTGCTCGAACCCGATGCGCACCAGCACCGTGGCCTTCTGCCGGTCGGCCGTGGGCACGATCGTGATGACGTGGCCGGGAATGCGCCAGTCGGGGTATGCGTCGAGCGTGGCCTCGACGTTCTGGCCGGGCGTCACGCGGTTGATGAAGCTCTCGTTCACGTCCACTTCGATCTCGAGCGACGACATGTCGACAATCGTCGAGATGCCCGTGCGCGTGAACCCGCCGCCGGCCGAGACCGGCGACACCATCTCGCCGGGTTGCGCGTCCTTCGACAGCGCGACGCCCGAAAACGGCGCGCGAATCACCGTGTCGTCGAGATCGGCCTGGCGCAGCGCCACCTGCCGCTCGGCCACCGTCACCTGCTCGCGGCTCAGCTCGAGCCGGGCCTTGAGCGCGTTCACCTCCGCCTCGGCGCGGTCGAGATCCGCCTGCCCGGAGATGCCGTCGCGCACCAGCGCCCGGGCGCGATCCAGCGTCTGGCGCGCCTCCTTCAGCCTGACCTCGGTCTCCGCCGCCGCGAGCCGCGATGCGGCCAGCTCCGCCCCGGCGAGTTCGAGGTAGCGCCTGAGCGTCGTGTCGTCGAGGCGCGCCAGCACCTGGCCCGCCTTGACCGCCATCCCTTCCTCGACCAGCACGTCGACGACTTTGCCCGTCATCTTCGAGGAGACGGTGGCGCGCCGCCGGGCCGTCACGTAGCCGGAGGCGTTGAGGACCGCCGGGCCGCCGCGGCCGGACTCGGCGCCAACCTCGACAACGGCAGCCACGCGGACCGGGACGGCGCGGGGCGCGCGGAGCCAGTACCAGAGCGCCGCGCCTGCCACGGCGGCAATGGCGAGGGCCAGCAGCGCGAGCCCCATACGCCCGGAGCCGCCATAGCGCGCATGATCGTCGATGCGCAAATCGCTCAGCGAGGGTTTTGAGTCGCTCATCGGGTTGAACGCGCCATGTTACCGCACGCCGTCTTCTCAGCACAGCGGCACGTCTTCCGGATCGGCTGGCGTGCCCGGCAGCGTCCAGAGCCGAACCGGCACCGAGACGAGCGGGTAGCGGCGGCGAAGATCGACCACGCGGCCTCCGTAGTCGGCCGGCGCGATCACGCCCGCCTCCCGGAGTCGCTTCAAACGGCGGAGTTCATATCGGTAGAGCTCGCCCAGAAAGCGGAAGACCTGCGCCGGGCGGGTGTGCGGCTGCGGCCGGACACCGTGCGTCAGCAGTTGCGCGAGGATTTCGGGCTGATACTGGAAGTCCATGCAGGATCGTCACACAAGCCGAAACGACGATCAGCCCATTCAATGGGCGGCCTCGTCCATACTGCCAGTTCCGGGTGCTGGACAGGTAGATTTCTAAATGATATCATCCTGAAAGCACTGGAGGCAGCCATGTCCGTCGGGCGTTTCACGATGCTCCTCATCTTGGTCGCAACCGTGCTTGCCGCCGCTGCCCTTCCCGCCGCCGCGGCGAAACCCTACCGCGCGGAACGCTTCGACGTGCGGGTCGTCGTGGAACCCGGCGGTGACCTCGTTGTCACCGAGACCATCCGGTTCATCTTCGGGCCGGAGGAGTTCACCTACGTTTACCGCGAGCTGTCCGCCAGGAAGACCGACGGCCTGACGGTCATCGACGCCTCGATGGACGGCATCCCCATGGAGCGGGGAAAAGGCGCAGGGCAGTTCGAACTGAGGCGGGACGACAGCCGGCGGCGGATCGTGTGGCACTTCCCCGCCACCGCGAATGCCGCGCACACGTTCACGGTGACGTATCGCGCCGCCGGGGTGGTATGGCACGACACGGACAGCGACGTGCTGACGTGGACGCTGCTCCCGACCCGCCACGAGTATGCGATCGACTGCGCGTCGGGCGAGGTTGTCCACCCCGCAGGCGCGGCGCTCGCGGCGGAGGTCGTGACCGACCCACCCGCGTCCCGCGTCATCCGGGACGGACGAACGATCCAATTCGAGCGTTGCCCTGTGGAGCGAAACGCGACATGGGTGGTGAGTCTCCGCTTCGCGCCGCGGTCCGTGGCGGCGGTGGCGCCCCGATGGCAGCAGCGGTCGATCCGAAACCGCGAGAACACGCCGCTCTTTCTCGGACTGGGCGGGCTCGTGCTGGTGGCGGGCGTCGCCGGGTTCCTCATGTTCGCGCTGGCGCACCGACACGCCCGCACGGACCACTCGGGCGATGTCTCGTCCCCTCCCGATGATCTGAGCCCGGCGCTCGCCGGCACTCTGATCGCCACGGGCGCGTCGGCGGGATGGGGTCCCGTGCTGGGGACCGTGATGGACCTCGCACGGCGTCGCGCACTGACCATCGAGAGCGTGGAAAAGGCCGGCCTCTTCACGTCGAAGGAAGTACGCATTTCGCGCGGACCTGTCCCTGGCCATGTGGCTCCTCACGAGCGCGCCCTGCTGGAGCTGCTGTTCACCGACAAGCACGGGCCCAGGACGAGCGTCACCTTCTCGGAGCTCGCCAGGACGTTCTCGTCCTCGCGGAAATGGAAGCCGCTGAAGGAAGCGATCGCGGCGGAGCTCCTGTCGCGCCGATTGCTCGACGGCGACCGCGAGCGCACGCGCGGCCGCGTGACGGTTGCGGGCCTGATCGTGCTCGTCGTGTCGATCGCCGGGTTCGCCGGAAGCGTGGCGCTGTTCGATCGGCTTGGCGAACGGGTGCTCGCGCTGCCGTTCGCGCTGCTCATCGTGGGCATTGTCGGCATGATCACGGGCGCGTCGCTGTCGCCGCTGTCCGAGGACGGCCACCGGCGCGCCGAGCGGTGGCGCGCGTTCAAGCGGACGCTCGGGAACGCGTCGGAACCCTCGGCGGGCGGTGCGCCGGGTATCGAGCGCGTGGAGCAGTGGCTGCCCTACGCGGTGGCTTTCGGCACGGCGCTCGCGTGGATGAAGCGCCTCCAGAAGCAGGGCGTCACGGCAGGCCCGTCGTGGCTGGCGGCCGTCAGCCGCGACGGCGCTCACAGCCCTGCGACGATCGGCGCCACGGTCGCGATCCTGTCGGCCGGATCGAGCGCGGGGGCGCACGCGGGCGGGCACACCGCGGGCGCCTCTGGCGCGGCCGGCGGCGGGTCGAGCGGCGCGGGCTGATCCGCCGCGCTCACTTGCCGTCGATGAGGCTGCCGAGGCCCAGCGCCTTGTCCAGCACCGACCCCTCCTCCTGCCGCCGCCCGACGCGGGCGGCCTTGACGATGCGGTCCGCGAGGCGGCTGAACGGTAACGACTGCAGCCAGACCTTTCCCGGGCCCGTCAGCAGGGCGTCCATGATGCCCCCGCCGGCCTGCGCGCTGCCGTCGCCCAGTCCCCAGCCCCCAGTCCCCAGCCCCCAGTCCCTGACAACCTGTCCCCCCTCAGGCGCTCAGGCCCGGCCGCGAACCCGCAGGTTGATGGTCTCGACGAAGACCGAGAAGGCCATCGCGAAATAGATGTAGCCCTTCGGGATGTGCTGGTCGAGGCCGTCGGCGATGAGCGACACCCCGATCAGGAGCAGGAAGCTGAGGGCCAGGACCTTCACGGTCGGGTGACGGTCCACGAATCCCGCGACGGCATCCGCGGAGACCATCATGACCGCCACGGCCGCGACCACCGCAGCCACCATCACGGTGAGGTCGTTCGCCATCCCGACGGCCGTGATGACCGAGTCCAGTGAGAAGACGACATCGAGCAGCATCACCTGGAAGATGACCGCGGCGAACGAGGCGGCGACGCGAGCCGGACCGGGTCCGTCCTCGCCCTCGATCTTGTCGTGGATCTCGTAGGTAGCCTTCGCAATCAGGAAGAGGCCGCCGGCGATCAGGATGAGGTCGCGCCCGGAGAACTCTCGGCCGAACACCGCGAAGAGCGGCGCCGTCAGCCGGATGAGCCAGGTGATCGAGAACAGCAGGGCGATGCGCATGAACATCGCCATGAACAGTCCCACCCTGCGCGCGCGGGATTGCTGCGCCAGCGGCAGCTTGCCCGCGAGGATGGAGATGAAGATGACGTTGTCGACGCCCAGGACGATTTCGAGCGACGTCAGCGTGACCAGCGCGATCCAGATCTGCGGGTCGGTCAGCCATTCGATCATGATGTAACGTCCCACACGAGACACCGCCGGGTGAATTCCCCGCCGGCGCCGTCAACGAGGCCGATCGGCCCCCTCTCGAGCACCGGCGACTCGGGGTGGCTCACATCCAGACAATACACCGTGGCGCGGGCGCATGACAGCAGGCGGGGAGCGCGTAGGGCTCGCAGAGGCCGTAGACGGCAAATGGAATGCCGAAGCGGCGCGCGCGCAGTATGCTACAGATGGCGTTTTGTTGAACACGCAATGATCGATCAGCCTCTCGTCTCGGTCATCATCCCCAGCTACGGGCGGCCCGTTCAACTCTCGGCCTGCCTGCGGTCGGTCGTGGCGTCCGACTTTCCTCCCGGTCCCTTCGAAGTCCTGGTCGTCGATGACGGAAACGCGGAACGGCTCGAGGAGCAGGTGGAGCCGCCCTCCGGCGCTGCGGACGTGACGTGGATACGGCTCCCGGAAAACCGGGGACCTGCCGCGGCGCGCAACGCGGGTGCGCATGCGGCACGAGGCCGCTGCCTCGCGTTCATCGACGACGACTGCGTCGCCGGCCCCGCCTGGCTCGCACGGCTCTTCGCGTCCTCCGCCGCCAACCCCGGAGCCGCCGTGGGCGGGCGGGTCGTCGACGGCAGCGGCGGGAATCTGCATTGCGCCGCCGACCAGGCCATCCTCGATGTCGTGTACGCGTACTACAACGCCGACCCGTCGCACGCGCGTTTCCTCTCGGCGGCGAACCTCGCCGTCCCGGCGGACGCGTTTCGCGACACCGGCGGTTTCGACCCGGCGCACCGCACGTCCGAGGATCGCGAATTCAGCGCGCGCTGGCTTGCCGCCGGGCGGCGGATGGTTTACGCGGCCGACGCGGTGGCGGTCCACGCCGCCACGAGCAGCCCCCTCCGCTTCTGGCGCCGGCACTATGCCTTCGGCGAAGGCGCGTACCGGTTCCGACACCGGCACGACCGGCCGGCCGGCAGCCGGGTCACGCTCGAACCGCCGGAGTTCTATACACGCCTCGTGTTCAACCCGATGACGCGACCGGCGACGCCGAAGGGCGCGGCCATCGCCGCGCTGATCGTGGTGTCTCAGCTCGCGAGCGCGCTGGGATTCCTGGCGGCGCGGCGTGCCGCTCACACCTCGAATGGCCGCACGGCGTAGCTGTCGAAGCTGCAACTGCTGATGGGCCGGTCGGCGTACGGGCAGTTCCGGCAGAAGCTGAGTTCGCCGGGGCGGTCGCGGATCGTGCGGCGGACTTCGCTGGCCCTGGAGCTCAGCCAGATGTCCCGGAACGAACCCCCCTTCTTCAGGACGCCGTACGGCTGACCGCCGTTGAAGTCCTGCTCGCAGGCGACGACCGTGCCATCCGCAAGCAGCGTCGGAAAGCTGAAGGCATGCTGGCAGACGAAATCGTCGCGCTGCACGCGCTGTCCACGCTCGTAGCGGTACGCGCGCAACAGCTCGTCGGCCGGCACCATGTTCCGGTGGGCGTCCTCGGCGGAGTCGATGATCGACAGGCTGCGGAGAGAGACCATGTCGAACCCGATGTCCGTCGCGAAGCCGCGCAGCGACGGCAGTTCGTGCTCGTTCTGGCGCATGGCCATGAACCGGCAGTGCAGTACGGGGAACCGCGCGCCGGTCCGCTGTTTCCAGTCTGCCAGGGACCTGACGCCTTCGAGCGCCGGCGCGAGGCGGGCGCCCTTGCGGTACACGCTGTTGGTCTCGTCGGTCAGCCCGTCAACGGCGACAATCAGGTAGGTCGGCGGGTGTTCGCGCAGCGCCTCCTGCACGCGCGGAGTGCTGAGGCTCTGTCCGTTGGTCGACAGGAGCGTGACCATCGGGTAACGGCCCGCGACCTCGAGCACCCGGCCGAGCGCCTTGTAGAGCAGCGGCTCGCCCCACGCCCAGAGCGACAGCGTGAGCAGGTACGGGCCGGCTTCACGCAGCACCTGTTCGAACAGCTCCGGATCGAGGGCGCTGGCCGAGCGCTCGAGCGCACCGAGGCCCGTCGGGCACACGGGGCATTCGAGTTCGCAGAAGCTGGTCAGTTCGATCTGCATGTGCAGCGGCCAGTTCCACGGACGCAGGCGCCGGTGCACCAGGTTGCCCCCTGCGGCCAGGAGGTTCAGCCGTGCCGGCCACGACAGGCCGCAGACCGCCATCGGCATCGTGTCGAACGTGAAGCGGTACCGACCGCGGACGATGGCGTCCCACGCGACCCTCGGCGCGCTGCCGAGGTACTCCCAGCGCTCTTGTCGCCTCACGACACCCGGTGACCTCCGTCCACGTTACACGTTCCGGCGGCCGGCCGGCCAGTCCCCTCTCTGCCGGCACCCGGTTGCCCGTCGGCTGGATCCTGGCGATGGCTCCGGGCTAACATGCCCCCGCGATGAGAGCGTTGAACGCCGCGTCCCGTGTCCGCGTCTTCGCGCCGGCGACGGTGTCGAACCTCGGCCCCGGGTTCGACGTGCTGGGGCTCGCCCTGCACAGGCCCGGGGACGTCGTCGAGGTCGAGGTCACGGACAGGCCCGGCATCGAACTGGCGGACGTCTCCGGCGAGGGCGGCGCGCTGCCGAGGGACGCGGAGCGCAATGCCGCGAGCGTGGCCGCGGGCGAGGTGCTGCGCGCGGCGCCGGCGGCCGGCCGGCCGGCGGGGCTCCGTGTCTGGCTGGAGAAGGGGATGCCGCTCGCGAGCGGGCTGGGCAGTTCAGGCGCGTCCGCCGCGGCCGGCGCCGTGGCGGCCAACGAAGCCCTCGGCCGCCCGCTCGGGGCGGACGCGCTCGTCCGGTGCGCGATGGAAGGCGAGCGCGCCGCCTGCGGGTCGGCCCACGCGGACAACGTCGCCCCGTCGATCGTGGGCGGCATCGTCCTCATCCGGAGCTGCGACCCCCTCGATCTTGTGCGGCTGCCGGTGCCTGACGGCCTCTTCGTTGTCGTGGTCCACCCCCACTGCGAGGTCTCGACGGCCGAGGCCCGCGCGCGGCTCGCCGGCCGCACCTTCGCGCTGTCCGACATCGTCGCCAACGCCGGCAACCTCGGCGCGCTGGTGGCGGCGCTCCACCAGGGCGATCTGGCGCTGGTCGGCCGGGCAATCGAGGACCGCATCGTCGAACCAATCCGCGCCCGCATGATCCCCTCCTACGCGGAGGTCCGGTCCGCGGCCCGTGACGCCGGCGCCCTCGGCAGCGGCATCTCGGGGTCCGGGCCGTCGATCTTCGCCCTGTGCGACGACGCCGATGCCGCCTCGCGCGTCGCGCTCGCGATGCGCCAGGCGTTCAGGGACGGCGCCGCGCTCGGCAGCGAGGCGTGGGTCTGTCCGGTCAACCGCGAAGGCGCGCACGTGCTGTCCTGACATGGAACTGACCAGCACGCTCCACCGCGCTCCGCAGGCCAGCTTCCGCCAGGCCCTCCGCCAGGGTCTGGCGCCGGACGGCGGCCTGTACCACCCGATCGGGCTGCCGGCGCTCGATCAGGACGATCTCGACGCGTGGCGCGGCCTGCCGTTCGATGCCCTGGCCCGCCACCTCGCCCGGCGCCTCCTCGAAGGCGAGTTCGCCACGGAGGTGATCGACAGGGCCGTCTCCGGCGCCCTGAATTTCCCGGTGCCGGTCCGGCCGCTGGGCGGGAGCCTGTTCCTGCTCGAGCTCTTCCACGGGCCGACACTGGCGTTCAAGGACTTCGGCGCCCGGTTTCTCGCGCGGCTCTTCAGCGAAGTGCTGCGCGAGGACGGCGACCACGCCACGGTGCTGGTCGCCACGTCGGGAGACACGGGCAGCGCGGTCGCCAGAGGCTTCGCCGGCGTGGCCGGAACGCGGGTCGTGGTGCTCTACCCGCGCGGGAAGGTGTCGCCGTTCCAGGAGGCGCAGATGGCGACCATCGGCGGCAACGTGACCGCCGTCCGCGTGGCGGGCGTGTTCGACGACTGCCAGCGGCTCGTCAAGTCGGCGCTGATGGACCCGGAGCTTGCTCCGATGAGGCTCACGTCGGCCAACTCGATCAACATCGGCCGGTTGCTGCCACAAACGTTCTACTACGTGTCCGGCTATCTCGATGTGGCGGCGCGCGGGGGCGGTCCCGTGGTGTTCTCGGTGCCGTCCGGCAATCTCGGCAACCTGACGGCCGGCATCATGGCGGCGCGGATGGGCGTGCCCGTCGCGCGCTTCGTCGCCGCGACGAACGCCAACGACGTGCTGCCCGAGTACCTCGACGCCGGCGCGTTCCGGCCTCGCGCCTCGACTCCGACGATCTCGAACGCGATGGACGTCGGCGACCCCAGCAATTTCGCGCGGCTCGCCGCGATGTTCGGCTCGTCGGTCGAGCGGATGGGCGCGGCCATCGCGGGCGTGCGCGTCTCGGAAGCGGAGACGCGCGCGGCCATCCGCGGCGCCTACCGGCGGTCGGGCACGATCCTCGACCCTCACGCGGCCGTCGCGTACTCGGCGGCGGAGCGAGTCCAGCACGCCACGGGCACCCGGACGCCCATTGTCGTGCTGGCGACGGCCCACCCGGCGAAATTCGCCGACGTCATCCGCGAGGAGCTCGGCATCGAGCCGGAACTGCCGGAAGCGGAGCGCGGCTGGCGGTCGCGTCCGCTGCTGGCGGTTGATCTGCCGGACGCAAGCCCGGCGGCATTCAAGGCGCTGCTCGAGGGCCTCAGCCCCCGCGCTTCTTGACCGTCGCGCGGGACGCGGCGGCGACAACCCCGCTCAGCCCCACCAGCCCAATCAGGTTCGGGAACACCTGCAGGCCGTTCATGAGGTCGCCCCACGCCCAGACGGTCTCGACGCTCGCAACGGCCCCGATGGGGATTAGCAAACAGTAGACCCAGCGGTACGGCACGGTGACGCGCGTGCCGAAGAGGTATTCGAAGAACTGCTCGCCGTAATAGGCCCAGCCGATGAGCGTCGTGTAGCCAAACAGGAACGCGCAGAACGCGACGACCCAGCCGCCGGCCACCGGGATGGCCGTATTGAAGGCCTGCGCGACGACCGCCGTGCTGGTCTGGCCCGACTGCCAGACGCCGCTGACGAGGATCGTCAGGGCGCTGATCGACGAGGTGACGAACGACACGACGAAGACCTCGATGATCGCGTTCAGCCCCTGCTGCGTGGGCGAGGCGCTCTTCGCGGTGCCGTAGGCGACGGCAGCCGTGCCGTACCCGGCCTCGTTGGCGTAGATGCCTCGGGCCAGTCCGTAGCGCATCGCCATGACGACGCCCAGGCCGGCGCTGGTGCCGATCGCGGCGCGGAACGAGAACGCCTCGCGGAAGACCAGCGCGATGACGCCGGGGATCTCGGATGCGTGGCTGAGGATGACGAAGAGCCCGCCCGCCAGGTAGAGCCCGACCTTGAGGGGCGAGAGTTTCTCGGCCGCGCGCCCGATGGAGGAGACGCCGCCGATGATCACGAGCCACGTCAGCACGGCGATGGCGATGCCCGCGGCCCAGGTGGGCACGTTGAACTGGCTCTCGAGCACCACGGCCATGGAGTTCGGCTGCGTGAACGGCGTCGTGAGCAGCGCGGCGAGGCCGGCCACCGCGGCGAACACGGCGGCGAGCCTCGGCGCGCCCAGGCCGTCACGCAGGTAGTACATCGGGCCCGAGGAACTGCCGCCTGGCCGGGCCACGCGGAAGCTCATGCCGAGGACGGCCTCCGCGAACTTGATCGCCATGGCGATGAAGCCGTACGCCCAGATCCAGAAAAGCGCCCCGGGCCCGCCGGAGACGATGGCCGTCGCGACGCCCGCGATGTTGCCCGTGCCGATTGACGCGGCCAGCGCCGTCATGAACGCCTGGAACGGCGAGAGAGCCCCGGCGGCTCCGGCGGCCTGTTCCGGCACGATGGTGCGGGCCGCTTCCGGAAAGCGCCGCACCTGCACCACACCCGTGCGAATCGTCAGGTAGAGCCCGGTGAGGATCAGCAAAACCATCAGCGGCCCGGGGACCGGGCCGGCCGCCGTGTTCCAGGGGCCCCACACGACGTCGCTGGCGCGGACAACGGCACTGCGCACGAAATCGGGCATGCGCGACTCCCGCGAGCATCGTAGCACAGCGATCTCGGACGTCAGGTAAGATGGGAGGACCTTGCAGACATTCGATCGCTCGCTTGTCGACGGGCCGCTGGCCGCCGCCGTCTGGAAGCTGGCGTGGCCGACGATGCTGCAGAATGTCATCGCGGGGCTGCAGGGCATCATCGACCACGCGATGGTCGGCCACTACGTCGGGTACACCTCGAATGCGGCCATCGGCGTCAGCTGGCAGATCTTCCTCGTCGTCATCGTCTTCATCGCGTCGCTCTACTCGGGGATGGGTGTACTTGTCGCCCGCTTCACGGGCGCCGGCGAACCGGACAAAGTCAACCGCGTCGTCCAGCAGGCGTTCGTCACGTCGGTCCTCCTGTCTGCCGTGCTGGCCGTCGCCGGATACGCGCTCTCGCCCTACCTGCTCGACGTGGTCCGTGCCGCGCCCGACGTGAAGGCGGCTGCGCTGCCCTACCTGCGGACCATGTTCGTCGGCAACGTCGGCCTCCTGGTCTTCTTCATGCTCGGAGGCGCGTTCCGCGCCGCCGGGGATGCGCGGACCCCGCTGCGCCTGGGGATCGCGGCCACCGTGCTCAACGCGGCGTTCAACGTCCTGCTCATCCCGCGGTACGGAGCCTTCGGCGCCGCGCTCGGGACGGTGACGGCGAGCCTGATCATCGCCGGCATCGGCAGTGCCATGGTGCTCTCGGGGAAGTACGCCATCCGGTTGCCGCGGCCGCTGACGCTCGCGCCGGACTGGGTCATCATCCGGTCGATCTTCAGGTTCGGGCTCCCCACCGGTCTGCAGGGCATCGCCATGAACGTGGCGGGCGTGCTGCTGCTGCGGTTCATCGGCTCGCTCGAGTACAGCGCCGCCGCGCAGGCCGCGTACGCGGTCGGCTACACGCAACTCTTCTCGCTGATCACCTGGACGTCGGTGGGCCTGATGAGCGCGACGGCCACGATCGCCGGGCAGAACCTCGGCGCCGGCAAGCCCGAGCGCGCCATCGCGGGCGCCTGGGTGGCCGCCCGCATCGGACTCGGCGTGGCCGCGGTGGTCGGCCTGGCGTTCATGGCGATGCCGTCGGTGCTGCTCGGCGTGTTCGGCATGCGCGACGCGCACGTGCTCGAGATCGGCACCGAACTCCTGCGGTACCTCACCGTGTCGGGCTTCTTCGTGACCGTCGCCCTCGTCTACAACGGCGCGCTCCAGGGCACGGGCGACACCAAGAGCCCGTTCTACATCTCGCTGGTCAGCCAGATCGTGGTGCCGCTGGGCTTCTGCGCCGTCATGGACGCGTGGCACGGCCTGCGCGCGTCGGACATCTGGGCGGCCATCGTGATGGGCCACGTGCTGCGGTGCACGCTGGGCGTGCTGCGGTTCCGCCAGGGCAAGTGGCGGCAGATCACCGTCGAGATCGCAACGCCGCGAGCACGCGCCTGAGGTCCTCCGGGAGGTCCGCCGCCAGCATGACCGGCCGGCCGGTCGAGGGATGGCGGAACCCGAGGCGCCAGGCGTGGAGCGCCTGCCGGCCCGGGTTCGGCAGGTCTGGCGCCGGCGCGGGCGCGCCGAAGCGGTACTGGCGCTCGCCGAGGAGCGGATGGCCGCGCAGCCCGGCCTGGACCCGGATCTGGTTGCGCTTGCCGGTGACGAGCGAAACCTGCACGAGCGCCGCCAGCGCGAACTGCTCCATCACCCGGTACTCGGCCACGGCCTCCTTGCCGCCCGCGTCGGTGGCATGGGCCTTCCGCTGGCGCAACTGCGCCGCGTCCCAGGCCAGCTGGTCGCTCCATCGGCCTCGCGCGGGCCTCACCACCCCTTCGACAACGGTTTGGTAGACCCGCACGGGTGTTCGGCGCTCGAACTGCTCCTTCAGCGCATCGCGGGCCTCGGCGGTCCGCGCAAAGAGCACCAGCCCGCTCGTGTCGCGATCGATCCGGTGCACCACGTGGAGGGCCCCGCGCGGATCGTGCCGGAGATGATGGCGGACCAGATCGAGGAGCGTCACTTCTGCTCCGCTCCTCCCGGGAAGTGGCTCCACAAGCATGCCCGCCGGCTTGTCGGCGACGATGAAGGCGGCGTCCTCGGCCACGACGCGAAGCAGCTGGCGTCGATCGTGAGCGGCGCGGTCGGCGGCCCGGGCCGAGCCCGGCCGGTCGATCCAGACGCCGAGTCGCACGCCGGCCTCCAGGCGACGAGCCGCATCCTCCGGGCCTGCCGCCTGCCCGTCGACGAACACCTTCCCGCGCTCCAGCCAGGCCGCGGCGCGGCTGCGCGACCCGGCGCCGCCGTGGCGCGCCAGCCAGAGGTCAAGCCGCATTCCGGCGGCGTCAGCGGCGATGGCCCACTCCTGCATCGCGTCGTCTCGTGGTACTGTGGCAGCGGATGAGCAGCATACCATCGCGCGCCGCGGCGTGGGCCGTTCACGCCTTCACCGCCAGCGGCGCCGTCATGGGGCTGGCCGCGCTGCAGGCGACCGCGGCGGGAGACTACCGGGCCGCGTTCCTGTGGATGATCGCGGCGACCGCGATCGACGGGGTGGACGGCTGGCTCGCCCGCCTGGCCCGCGTCGGCGAACTGGCCCCGGGTGTCGACGGCGCGCGCCTCGACGACATCGTCGACTACCTGACCTACGTCGTGGTCCCGGCCTTCCTCCTCGCGCGGTCGGAGCTGCTGCCACCGGGCCTGGCCTGGCCGGCCGCCGCCGCGATGCTGCTGTCGAGCGCCTACCAGTTCTGCCGCACCGACTCGAAAACTCCGGATCATTTCTTCACCGGGTTCCCCTCCTACTGGAACATCGTCGCGTTGTACCTCTTCGTCCTCGGATTGGGCCCGGCGGTGAACGTCGCGGTGCTGCTCCTGCTCGCCGCCCTCGTGTTCGTCCCGATCAGGTATATCTACCCGTCGCGGACCGTGCCCTGGCGTGTGCCGACCGTCGCGCTCGGGACGATCTGGGCCGGGGGAATGGCCGCCATCGCCTGGATGCTGCCCGAGGTGTCGCGCGCCGCCGTCGTCGCATCGCTGACGTACCCGCTGTACTACGTCGTGCTGTCCCTCGCGCTGCACGCCCGCCGGCGCGCGGCGCGCCCCTGAACCAGGAGAGTCCAGATGGCCCAGCCACTCGAGGCCGTCCGGCGCGCACAGTTCCCCGCGCTGGCCGACAAGACGTTTCTCGACGCCGCCTGCGCCAGCCTTGCGCCTCAGGCCGCCGCCGACGCCATCGCCGCGCTCCTGCGTGACGTGCAGACCTATCCCGAACGGTCGGCCACCGCCTTCCACATCCGCCTCGACGCCGCGCGCGATGCCGCGCGGCCGGCGGCCGCCCGCCTGATCGGCGCGCGCCCCGAGGACATCGCACTGGTCGAGAACACCTCGCATGGCCTCGCCATCGCGGCCGCCGCGATCCCGCTCGAGGCCGGCGACAACATCCTCGTGCCCGACCTGGAGTACCTGCAGGTTCCGCTCCCGTGGCGGCAGCAGCCCGCCGCGTTCGCGCCAGAAATCCGGCTCGTGCCGCACGCAGACGGAACGCTCCCTGTCGATCGGTTCGCCGCCGCCGCGGACGGCCGGACCCGCGCGGTGGTGATGAGCTCGGTCCAGTGGTCGAACGGCTTCCGGGCCGACCTCGACGCCATCGGCGCCTTCTGCCGCGAGCGCCGGATGTGGTTCGTCGTCGACGGCATCCAGCAGCTCGGTGCGTTTCCCGTCGACGTCGGGCGCACGCCCGTCGACATCCTCGTCACGGGCGGCCACAAGTGGCTGAATGCTCCGTTCGGCGCGGGCTTCATGTACATCAACCCCGCCGTGCGCGACAGGCTGCGCCCCTCCGTCGCGGGATACCTCTCGGTGACGCCGCCCGCGGGCGGCTGGGCCGAGTACTTCCGCACGCCGTCCATCACGCCGCTCCAGCCGGTGACCTTCACCGCCGACGCCAGGCGCTACGAGACTGGCGGCACGGGCAACTATCCCGGCGCGGCCGGCCTTGCGGCATCGCTCGACCTCATCAACAGGCTCCGGCCGGCGGCGATTGCGGACCACATCCTCGGCCTCACGGACCTGCTCGTCGAGGGCTTGTCGAACCTCCCGGTCCGCATCGTCACGCCCCGCGACCCGGCCTGCCGGTCGGGCATCGTGACGTTCAGCCTGGGAAGCGTGGCGCGCGAAGCCGCGCTCATCGAACGCCTGCTCGATGCGCGCGTCCTGGTGTCGCACCGCTACACCTCCGGCGTCGGAGGCGTGCGCGTCTCCTGCCACTTTTTCAACGCACAGGACGATGTGACGCGGCTGCTCGAGGTGACCGGCGCGTGGCTCAGCGCTTCTGCGCCAGCTCCGTGACCAGATCGTTCCAGCCGCGCGCCCAGTGATCGGGCGCGAGGCGGCGCGATTCCTCTTCGGGGAACGCGAAGTAGTTGTAGCCCCGGGGAGAGCTGGCGCCGGGCGGCGAGGCGAACGTCACGTCCTCGGCGCGGGCCCAGCCCCTGCCGCCGGCCATCTGAACGTACAGTTCGCCGCCCCCCCGCAGGGCCACCGGGTCGGTGGCCATGCAGCCGATGTCGTCGTACAGCCGGGCGGTGCCATCCGGGTAGGCCACCTGCGCCGCGGCGTCCAGGGTCGCGATGACGTGGCGGCACGTCGCGCAGGTCGATCGGCCGAGGTCGACCGCATGCGGACCCGGCACACTCTGGCCGCACCCGATGGCGACAAAGGCCAGCGTCACGACGGCGAACGCGGCGGGCCGCAGCACGGCTTCTACGTTAGTGCAGCCGAGGCCCGCGATCAATCGCCTGATAGAATGGCGCGCGCCCGGCACCGGACAGCCCTCGCCGCGCAAAGGAAGGCCTCGATGCCCAGCATGACGCCGCGCACCCCGGGATCGGCAGCCGCACTGGCGCTGCTCTGTTCGGCCGTGATGGCCGCGCAGGGCGGAACGGTTCCGGCAGCCAAGGCTTACGAGGCCGTGTCGCTCGCCGGCAGGCCCCTCACCGCCTCCGCCGCCGATGCGGCCAGCCTGCGGCAGCTCGACGAAGCCCGGCGCGACTTCGCCGCGGCGCCCGGCGAGGACCAGTACATCTGGCTCGGCCGCCGCACGGCCTATGCGGGACGCTACCGCGAGGCGATTGCGATCTACACCGAGGGGCTGGCGAAGTTCCCCGCGTCCTATCGCCTCTACCGGCATCGCGGCCACCGGTTCATCTCGATCCGTCAGTTCGGGCGCGCGGTCGCGGACTTCGAGAGGGCCGCCACGCTGGTCCAGGGGCGCCCGCTCGAGATCGAGCCCGACGGCGCGCCGAACAAGGCCGGTGTCCCCGTCTCGAACACCCAGTTCAACATCTACTACCACCTCGGCCTGGCGCAGTACCTCGCCCGCGACTTCGAGAAGGCGGAGGCCGCGTACCGGGAGTGCCTCCGCTGGTCGAAGAACGACGACTCGGTGGTCGCCCTCAGCGACTGGCTCTACATGACGGTGCGGCGGACGGGCCGCACTGCCGAAGCCGCCCGCGTACTCGAACCGTTCCGCCCGGGCATACCGCTCATCGAGAACGGGACTTATCTCGACCGCCTGCTGATGTTCAAGGGCGTCATCCCGGAGGCCGAGTTCGCCCGGCCGAAGCCAGATGAGACGGCGCCGGAGCGCGCGATCCGGGATTTCGGGCTGGGCATGGCGGCGGTCTGGCGCGGCGAGACCGACCGCGCCCGGGAGCTGTTCGAACGGCAGGCCGGAAGCGCCTCCTGGGCGTCGTTCGCCACGATCGCCGCCGAGGTCGAGTTCGCGGACCTCGTGCGGGCGCGGCCTGATCGGAGTTCCGCGCGATCGCTGCTCTCGGCGTGGATGCTCGCCTGGAATGCGTACGACCTCGACCTCGCCGCCGCGCTCTTCGCACCCGGGATTGCGGCCACCTACTATTCCTCCGAGAAGCCAGGACGGATCGAGGGTTTCGATGCGGTGATGGCGCATCACCGCGGGTTCGGGTTCGTGCCCCGAGGCAGGACATCCGACGCGAGGCTGTGGCTCGAGGACCTCGACGTCCGCGAGGAGGGCCCGGCCGCGCACGCCACCGCCACGTGGCTCTTCGATCGGGACGTCGCCGCCGGCACCCCTCCCCAGCGCGGCCCGGTGACCTTCGTGCTGCGCCGCACAGCGGACGGCTGGCGCATCGCCCACGCCCACTTCGCCACCGATCCGCCCGCGCCAGCGCGCTGATCGATCATGCGGCCCGCGCGCCGGCTGGCGCCCGCCGCGGGGGCGTTGTACGCTAGGACGGATTTCATCGGACGTGACTATGTCGACGAACTTCGATCAGATCGAGAAGGATGCCCTCGACGCGCTGGCGGCCGTGGCCGACTCGGCGGCACTCGACAACTGGCGCGTGGCCTGCCTGGGACGCAGCGCGCCCGTGATGACCGCGCTCGGCACGCTCGGCACCCTGCCGAAGGACGAGCGCAAGGCGTTCGGCCAGCGCGGCAACCAGGCGAAACAGGCCCTCGAGCGCGCCTTCGAGGAGGCGTCCGAGCGGATCACCCGGGCCGAACTGGCCAGTGCGCTCGAGGCGGGCGCCCTCGACGTCACGGCGCCGGGCCGGCGCCGCGGCCGGGGCCGCCTGCACCCCGCGACGCAGACGCTGCGCCGGATCTACGCGATCTTCGCGGAGATGGGGTTCCAGGTCTATCGCTCGCGGGACGTGGAGACCGACGAGTTCAACTTCGGCCTGCTCAACATCCCGCCGCACCACCCGGCGCGCGACATGTGGGACACGTTCTACACGACGGCGCCCAACGTCATCCTGCGCACGCACACGTCGCCGGGCCAGATTCACGTCATGCGCGAGCGCTGCCCCGAACCCATTCGCGTGATCCTCCCGGGCATGTGCTACCGCTACGAGCAGATCACCGCGCGCAGCGAGATCCAGTTCTACCAGGTGGAGGGACTGGCGGTCGGCCGCCACATCACAATGGCCGACCTGAAGGGCACGCTGACGGCCTTCGCCCATGCGCTGTTCGGGCCGACGGTCCGCACGCGCTTCCGATCGGACCACTTCCCCTTCACGGAGCCGTCGGCCGAGATGGACGTCGAGTGCTTCGTCTGCGACGGCCGGGGATGCCCGGTGTACAAGCAGAGCGGCTGGCTCGAGATTCTGGGCTGCGGGATGGTCCACCCGGTGGTGCTGCAGAACGGCGGCTACGACCCCCGCGAGTTCTCGGGCTTCGCCTTCGGCATGGGCCCCCAGCGCATCACGATGCTGATGCACAAGATCGAAGACATCCGGTACTTCTTCGCCAACGATGTCCGGTTCCTGGAGCAGTTCTAAGATGCGCGTTCCCCTGACCTGGCTGCGCGACTACGTCGCCATCACCGACACGCCCGAGGAACTCGCCTCCCGCCTGACGTTCGCCGGGCTCGAAGTCGAGGACATCGAGTACGTGGGCCTCGCGCCCGCGAGCCAGCCCGTCGCGGGGCTGCCTGCCGCCGGCCGCAGCGGCCCTCACGCCAGAGGACTCGTGTGGGACCCGGCTACGATTGTCATCGCCCGGATCCTCGAGGTGATGCCCCATCCCAACGCCGATCGCCTCCATCGAGGACCCTTTGTCCGAGGACGACTGGTCGGGTTGGAGCACGATGACCAAGGAGCTGGGCCGCAAGGTCCAGCTGGTCGGTGACGACATATTCGTCATGAACAGGGTGATCCTGCAGAAGGGCGTGGACGAGGGCATAGCCAACGCCGTCCTGGTCAAGGTGAACCAGATAGGCACCCTGACCGAGACCCTCGACACGGTGGGGTTCGCGAAGCGGTCGGGCTACGGCTGCGTCATATCCCACCGGTCAGGCGAGACGGAGGACACGACCATAAGCGACGTGAGCGTCGCGACCAACGCGGGCAGCTTCCAGCCCGACACCGCGAAGATCGCCGCCAGCAGCACGAAGGCCCAGCGCCAGCCGAGCGTGTCGGCCATCGCGCCGCCCATCGCCTGGCCGAGAATCAGCCCCAGGATCGTGCCGTTCAGGAACTATGATTGTGCGCTGGCCGCAGGCGCCCGAGCTGGCTGCCGACGAGTGGGTGGAGGTTAGCGGCCGTTTTGAGACAGGCAGCTTCGGCAGCACGACGATGCCCATTCTCGTCGCCGACACCATCGCCAGGACCGATCCGCCG
>JAWOGY010000292.1:0-2663 GCA_046496425.1 Vicinamibacterales bacterium | reverse complement strand
TCGCGCCCGGCTCCCGCGTCGTGACGGAATACCTGAAGAAGGCGGGCTTGCTCGACGACCTCGAGGCGCTCGGCTTCAACGTGGTGGGCTACGGGTGCACCACGTGCATCGGCAATTCCGGACCGCTGCCGGAGGACATCGCCGAGACCATCACGCAGCACGATATCGTCGGCACCTCCGTGCTCTCGGGCAATCGCAACTTCGAGGGCCGTATTCACCCCCTCGTGCGGATGAACTTCCTGGCCTCCCCGCCGCTGGTGGTCGCCTACGCGCTGGCGGGCAACCTCGACGTGGACCTGCTCAACGAGCCGCTCGGCGAAGACACCGACGGCAAGCCGGTTTACCTGAAAGACGTCTGGCCAAGCTCCCACGAAATCCAGGACACGGTCATGCGTACGCTGGACTCGGGCATGTTCCGCGGCAGTTACGGCGGGGTCTTCGACGGCGACAAGAACTGGCAGGGACTGTCGGTGCCCGAGGGCGAGATCTACGACTGGCCCGAGGATTCGACCTACGTTCGCAACCCACCCTACTTCGAGGGCATGCAGATGGCCCCGGAGCCGCTCCGGCAGATCGCCGGCGCGCGCGTCCTCGCGGTGCTCGGCGACTCCGTGACGACCGACCACATCTCTCCGGCAGGCAGCATCGCCTCGAACAGCCCCGCGGCGAAATATCTCGTCGGCAAGGGCGTGGACCCGGAGGACTTCAACTCCTATGGTTCCCGGCGCGGCAACCACGAGGTGATGATGCGCGGCACCTTCGCGAACATCCGCCTGCGCAACCGGCTGGCCGGCGGCGTCGAGGGCGGCTGGACGAAATACCTGCCCACGGGCGAGGTGATGTCGATCTACGACGCCGCAATGCGCTACCAGCAGGACGGCACGCCGCTGGTGATCCTTGCCGGCAAGGAATACGGTTCCGGTTCATCGCGCGACTGGGCAGCCAAGGGCACGAAGCTCCTCGGCGTGCAGGCCGTGATCGCAGAGAGCTACGAGCGTATCCATCGTTCGAACCTGATCGGGATGGGCGTGCTCCCCCTGCAGTTCCGGGACGGCGAGAGCGCGGCCTCGCTCGGCCTGGACGGCACGGAAACGTACACCATCGACGGCCTCGGCGACGGCGAGGCGCGCGAGGTGACCGTCAGGGCGGCGCGCGAGAGCGGCGAACCCATCGTGTTTACGGCCCAGGTGCGCATCGACACGCCGAAGGAGCGCGAGTACTACCAGCACGGCGGCATCCTGCACTACGTGCTGCGCCAGCTCGCCGGCGCCGATCACGCGGCCTGAGGCCGGGGCGCCCATGGCGTCGCCGGAAATTCCTTCCGGCCTGCTGGAGTCCCTCCGGCGGGCCGGAAGGGTCGTATTCCTGACCGGATCCGGGGTCTCGGCCGAGAGCGGCGTGCCCACCTTTCGCGACGAGATGACCGGTCTGTGGGCGCGGTATCGTCCCGAGGAGCTCGCGACGCCGGAGGCCTTCAGGCGTGACCCCGACCTCGTCTGGGCCTGGTACCGCGAGCGGCGACGCCACGTCGCCGCGGCGCAGCCCAATGGGGCCCACTATGCGATCGCCCAACTGCAGGCGCGCCTGGCCGGTGCCGTGCTCGTGACGCAGAATGTGGACGGTCTGCACCAACGCGCCGGTAGCCACGAGGTGATCGAGTTCCATGGCAACCTGTTCCGGAATCGCTGCCGCGACTGCGGCCACGAGATGCTGCACCCGGACCCCGAACTCGAGTCTCCCCCCGCCTGTCCCCGCTGCCACCAGCGCATGGGCCCGGGCGTCGTCTGGTTCGGCGAGGCGATCCCCGCGGAGGCGTTGAAGATGGCCTGGCGCTACGCCGCGGCGGCGGACGTGTTTTTCTCCATCGGCACGTCCGGGCTCGTGTACCCGGCGGCGCAGTTGGTCGAGGTCGCACGCTGGTCCGGGGCCGTGATCGTCGAGGCCAATACCCATCCGACGCCCTTGAGCGAGTCCGCCGACTACGTGTTACGCGGTCCGGCGGGCAAGACCTTGCCACGTCTGGTCGGGCGCCTCGGCGCATGAAGCCAGGCCTGCGCGCCGCGCTCGGCCCCGGGCTCTTGATGGCCGGCGCGGCCGTCGGCGTGTCGCACCTGGTGCAGTCGACCCGCGCAGGGGCGGAATACGGGCTCCTGCTGCTGCCGGTCGTGCTCCTCGCGTGCCTGTTCAAGTATCCCTTCCTCGAGTTCGGTCCGCGCTACGCCGCGGCCACCGGCGAGGATCTGCTGGTGGGGTTCCACCGTATCGGGCGCTGGGCCCTCGGTCTGTTTGCACTGGTCACGGTATGCACGATGTTCATCATTCTGGCGGTCGTGACGCTGGTCACGGCGGGCCTGGCGGGACTGGTGTTCGGCCTGGAGCTTCCCCCCGCAGACATCTCGCTGGGGGTCCTGCTGGCCTGCCTCGTGCTGCTCACGATCGGCAATTACCGGGGCCTGGACCTGGCCATGAAAGTGCTGATGGCCGCCCTCTCGATTTCAACCCTCGCGGCGGTGCTGCTCGCGCTCGGCGGGCAGCCCGACTGGTCGAAAATCAGCGGTTTTGCCGACGCGCCGCGCCTCATGACCGCTGGCGGGATCGCATTTCTGCTCGCCCTGGTCGGGTGGATGCCCATCCCGATCGAGGTCGCGGCGTGGCATTCGCTC
>JAWOGY010000046.1:0-2872 GCA_046496425.1 Vicinamibacterales bacterium | reverse complement strand
CAGGTCGTCGCCGATGCCGTGCACGCCGGACCCGGCGTCACGTGTCTGGCCCTTCACAGTGTCCGTGGCCCCAGCGACAGGAGCTGCAGCAGCTCACCCTGCGAATGCACGTCGCACTTCACGAAGACGTGGTGCAGGTGGGTCTTGGCCGTGTTGACCGAGATGTGCAGGCGCTGTGAGGCGGCATCGAGCGACTCCCCCTCGAACAGGAGCACCGTGAGGTCGGCCTCCGCGTCGCTCAGGCTGTAGAGCTCGCGCAGGATCCGCTTGGGAACGTGCCGGTCGGCGTGCGGCTCGTAGATCATGAGCACGTGCCCTGCCGGGCGGCCTCCTGCTGCGGAGTCGCCCGCCGTGTTCAAGGGACTCAGCAGCACGCGGTACGGTGGCCGGCCTGTGCCCGCGCCGATACGCATCACCACCGACGATTGCCCCGTGCCGCCATCGGCGAGTTCGCGACTTTGCCGCAGAAAGGCCTCGAAGTGCTCCTGCGCTGCCGATTCACCGAAACCGAGCCGCCCGTCCACGATCGCGATGGCTCCCGACCCGTGTGCCGCCTGCAGCGCCGCATTGTTGGCGAAGTGCACCCGGCCGCTTTCGTCGAAGATCACGACGCCCCGGTTGAGCTTGTCGAGGACGGCCTCGGCTGCATGGCTCGAGTGGGGACGGGCATAAAGGGAGCTCGCGACGATCGTCGGAAGGTCCGAGCGCCCTGTCGCTGCGGCGCCAGCCGTGGCCCCCTGGAGCCCCGGCCCTGCGCCATCCTCCGGTGATGGCTCGTCGCGGCGCACCCTTCATCTCTCCCTGCGGGTAACCCTGTCGGGTCGGCGGCGTATCCGTCCGACCTCGCCCGACTTAACCATAACTGGCGGGGGTGAGCGCGTCCATCCCACCCAGACTCAGGCGCGTGGCGGCCCGGGCCGGGCGGTCGGGCGCACGCCAGTGGCGCCGCCCGGCACGCGCCTCGACCGTGAGGGGCGGCTGGTCAGGCCGACGGCTCCGACGCGTCCGGCGCTATCGCGATCCAGGAGCTGTCCGGGTCGAAACTCTGGATGGACTCGACCGCGCTGGCGGTGTCCTCGCCGAGATCCTTCTGGAAGACGACGCCATCCTGGTTGACGATGAAGGTCTGCACGCCGCTCGAGCCGTAGTCCGCCGGCCAGGCGACGAGCGCGAAACCCTCGGTCAGCAGGCCGTCCTTGAAGTAGTCGCGCGCGCCGCCGTTGGCGTTCGCTCCCTGCGCATAGAGCATGCGGTAGTAGTAGCCGTGATATGGCGTGCGATCGGCGCCGCCGGTGCGGTAGCCCTCCTCCGCAGCCGCAGCCACGAACGGGCCCGCCGGGCTCGGCGGCTCGTCCTCGCCCGTCTCCCAGTACAGGCCGTTGTGCATGCCTTCGTCGCTGATGAGCTTGAGCGCGTAGATGCCAGCGGGGTCGCCGTCGCGGCCCTCGGAGGCGTACTCGAGCTGCGCCTCGACGTAGCCGCGGCACACGTCGATGGCGCCGAGCTCGTTGGCGCCGACACGACGGTAGATCATCTCGTCGATCCCGGCCTCGCCGTCCAACCACCAGCGGCCGTCGCGCTTCACGATCGGCACGGGCATCGGCCAGTCGTCCTCGCCGGTCACGAGGACCTTGCGGTCGGCGCCGTCGTCGATCAACGCGTGCTTGGCGGCGTATGCGGCCAGGAATTCGGCGCGGTCGCTCGCATCCTGCACGGCGTCGCCCGAATCGAGCAGGTCCTCACTGCCGGGCCCGAGCAGTCCCTGCAGTGCCGGCATGTCGCCTTTCTGCATTGCGGTGACCAGCGCGGTGACGGCGTCCTCGGGGGTCTTGAACCCCGCCTCCGCGTCAGGCTTCTTGGCGCAACCGGCCGCAATCGAGAGGCCGACAAGCAGGGCGACGACGCGCCACCACGGCGCGCGCAAAGTGTGTGTCTGTTTCATGTGCATTGCTCCCGGCGCTCAGCGCTTCTGCTTCTTGCCGCCACCGCCAGCGCCCTTGCTGCGGGCGCCTTGCGGCATGCTCTGCTTGCCGCGCTGGCTCGCGGCACGGTCCTTGTTCCCGCTCTTCGCGCCGGACATGGCCGTACCCTTGCCGCCCGAAGGCGCGGGACGCTGCGTCGGCATCGGCTTGGGGCTCGCGGATCGGTCCGCGGTCTGCGGCCGCGGCGCCGGCTTGGCGTACCCGCGATCGCTCGCGCCCTTGTTCGGCTTCTGGATGTCCCGGGTGCTCGGCGCCGGGCGCTGCACGTCACGCGTCTGCGGCTTCGGCAAATCGCGAGTCGCCGGGGTTGGCTTGGCGCGATCGCCCTTGGCGCCGGCGTAGCTGCCCTGCACCTTCGGGGGCGCCTTGGCCTTGGGTACGTCGCGGGTCGCGGGCCTCGCCTTGGCGGGGTTCGAGTAGCCCGGCTGCGCGTTCGCGATGCGGTCCTTGGCGTCCTTCGAGCCGCCGGGCTTGGCCCCGGCGTAGCCGCCCTGGCCTTTCCAGTTGCCAGCGGTCGCATTCGGCGACGGGCGCTTCACGTCGGCCGGCATCGGGCGCGGCTGCCGCTTGTTCAGCTCGTTCAGTTCCGGCCGGTTCGGGCGCGCAGCCGAAATGGGGCTGCTCACCGGCCTCGGCTTGTTGTAGCCACCGGCGCCCGGCTTTCGGTCGTAGCGGTCCCAGTAGTTGTTGCCTGGCCGATTGCCGCCGGTGTTGATGACGACGTTGCCGGTGTTGACGAAGCCGCTGTTGTAACTCGGCGGAGGGTTGTAGCCGTTGCTGGGGTAATACCCGCTGCCGTACGAGGGCCGGTACGGATAGGGCGGGTAGTAGGGCATGCCGCCGTAGCCGTAGTTGGGGTAGTAGTAGTCGTACTTGTTCTTGTTCTTGTG
>JAWOGY010000246.1:0-14446 GCA_046496425.1 Vicinamibacterales bacterium | reverse complement strand
GTTGTCTCTATTTGCCCACAATATACACAGTCAGCCGTTTTAGACACGCCAGAGAGAAATGCTTTCCTTCCACTCCACAGTGTTCTGTTTAGAATCTGAAATGATATCTCTTTCGTTTTAGTAGGGATGTTCAGGTTGTTGACAATTTTGTATGCATCTGTAAAATCTTGAGTGCTTGGGATGGGGACCCTATCAGCTCTTCTTGTGTGAAATGCAGGTGCAGTGCCTATACTTTTATCAATGCCAGCATCTCGAGCCCGGGAAGCCCGGCGTCCAGATGCTGTTGTGGGTCGATGCGGCATTCGGATTGTAGAAGGGGCGGAAGGCGGATGTGTACTTCTGCATGTGGTCGACGCACAAGGAGCCGCCCGACTTTTACGTGACCGACGCGACGCTCAAGCCTGGAAGGAAGCTCACCTCAGCCGACGAGCAGCTGAAGGCGTTCACGTGGTCGAGCGGCCAGATGCTCGTCGAATACACCTTCACGCTCAACAAGGCCCGGGGTCCGCAGAAGCTCCAGGGGTCGCTCTCCCTTCCGGCGAACTACGAGAAGGGCAAGCAGTACCCGATGGTCGTCTACATCTACGAGAAGCTCACGCAGGGCCACAACCAGTTCGCGACGCCGACGGCGAACGGCTTCAACAAGTCCGTCTACACGAGCAACGGGTACGCCGTCCTGCAGCCCGACATCAGCTACGCGCTCAACGACCCCGGCGTCTCGGCCGTCGCCTGCATCACGGCGGCGGTCAAGGCCGCCATCGCCTCGGGCGTGGTCGACCCGAAGCGCATCGGCCTGCAAGGCCACTCGTGGGGCGGGTACCAGACGGCGTTCACCGTGACCCAGACCGACATGTTCGCGGCCGCCGTCGCCGGCGCGCCGCTGACGAACATGGTCAGCATGTACAGCCTGATCTACAAGAACTCCGGCGGCACCAACCAGGCGATCTTCGAGAGCAGCCAGGGCCGGTTCCTCGGCAGTTACTCGGACAACTGGGAGGCCTATGTCCGGAACTCGCCCGTGAACTTCGCCCGCAACGTGAAGACGCCGCTCATCATCCTGCACAACGACAGGGACGGCGCGGTGGATTTCACCCAGGGCGTGGAGTACTACAACACGCTCCGCCGCCTCGGGAAGAACGTCATCATGCTGGAGTACGTGGGCGAGAACCACGGGCTGGTCAAGCCGGCGAACCGGTTCGACTACACGATCCGCATGAAGGAGTTCTTCGACCACTACCTCAAGGGCGCGCCGGCGCCGGCCTGGATGACCGACGGCGTGCCGCGCCTGGAGATGGAGCAGCACCTGAAGGACCGCGCGAACCTCAAGAAGTCTGCGGCGGAGCGGGAGAAGGAGGCGGCGAAGAAGGCGAAGGCCGGGGAGAAGCAGTAGCATTGACAGGATGACTGCCGGGGCGTTCGATGCTGTCGTGGCCGCCGTGGCCGCTGGCCTGGCGCGCCTGCCGGGCGTCGAAGCCCAGTTGCGGATGGCCCCGCAGCCCCGGGGCGGATGGAAGCCGGGTTTCGCGCCCGACGCGGCCAGGCCCGCGGCGGCCCTGCTCCTGCTCTTCCCGGCGGGCGGCCGCGCGGTGGTCCTCCTGACGAAGCGCGCGCCGGATCTGCCGCACCACGCGGGCCAGATCTCGCTGCCGGGGGGGGCCGTCGACCCCGGTGAGTCGATCGAGGACGCGGCGCTGCGCGAGGCGGAAGAGGAAGTTGGCCTCGCGCGCGCCGATTTCCGCGTGCTCGGCCGCATGACGCCGCTTTTCATTCCCGTGAGCGGGTATGTGCTTCACCCTGTGGTGGGACTGGCGGCCGAGCGGCCGCTGATGCGGGCCGAACCGGGTGAAGTCGAGCGCATCATCGAAGCGCCGGTGGCGCAGCTGCTGGATGCGCGCCGCCATCATCGCGTGAACCGCGTGCGGGACGGCATCGACTTCGAGATGCCGTATTTCGACCTCGACGGCGAGCAGATCTGGGGCGCGACGGCCATGGTGCTCGCTGAATTCGCGGCGGTGCTGGGCGTGAAGATCGAACCGGTGTCGGGGTCATGAAGGAGTGAAGTCGTTGTCGCCTCGCCGTAAAGACCCGGAGCAGTCGCTCCTCGACATCATCGAGCACACACCCGCATCCGAGGGCGCCTCGTGGCCTCCCACCGGCGGCGCGTGGCCGCCGTCCGGCAAATGGCCCCCCGGGGGCGGCGACCGCGCGGGCGGCCGGGGCGGCGGCGACGGGATCGTGGCGCTCCACGAGGCGGCCCAGGAAAAGTACCTCAACTACGCGCTCTCGGTCATCACCTCGCGCGCCCTGCCCGACGTCCGCGACGGCCTCAAGCCCGTGCAGCGCCGCATCCTGTTCACGATGTGGCAGCAGCACCTGACCGCCGACCAGAAGTTCCGCAAGTGCGCCAAAGTCGTGGGCGACGTGATGGGGAACTACCATCCGCACGGCGATACGGCGATCTACGACACGCTCGTACGTATGGCGCAGGCCTTCTCGCTGCGCTATCCGCTTGTGGACGGCTCGGGCAACTTCGGTTCCCTCGACGGCGACGCCGCCGCGGCGATGCGCTACACCGAGTGCCGCCTGGCGCGCATCGCGGACGAAATGCTGGAAGAGATCGGCCAGGACACCGTCGCCTTCCGGCCCAACTACGACGGCACCAAGTCGGAGCCCGTCGTGCTGCCCGCCCGCCTGCCGAACCTGCTGGTCAACGGGGCCACGGGCATCGCCGTCGGCATGGCCACCAGCATCCCGCCGCATCACCTTGGCGAGGTGTGCGCGGCGCTCGTCAAACTGCTCGACAACGCCGACCTCACCAGCGTCCAGCTGTGCCGCTACGTCAAGGGGCCTGACTTCCCGACCGGCGGCCACATCCTGAATTCGCCCGACGAGCTGAAGGAAATTTACCGGACCGGTTCCGGCTCGGTGCGTGTCCGGGGCACGTGGGAGGCTGGCCCGGCGACGCGCGGGGGGAAGACCGTGTTCATCACGAGCATCCCCTACATGGTGAACAAGGCGCAGCTCGTGGAGCGGATCGCCGAGGTCGTGATCGGGCGCAAGCTGCCGCCCCTCCTCGACGTCAGGGACGTCTCGACCGACGATGTGCGGGTCCAGCTGGAGCTGAAGAAGGACGCCGACGAGAAGATGGTGATGGCGTACCTGTGCAAGCACACGCCGCTCCAGACCACCTTCCCGGTGAACCTGACGTGCCTCGTCCCGACGGAGAACCCCGAGGTCGGCAAGCCCGAGCGGCTCGACCTCAAGTCGATCCTCTGGCACTTCCTGCACTTCCGCCTCGATGTCGTCACGCGCCGGCTCGAGCACGAGCTGGCGTCCCTCCGCCGGCGCATCCACGTGCTCGAAGGCTTCGAGAAGGTGTTCGACCTCCTCGACGAGATCATCCGCATCATCCGCAAGTCCGACGGCAAGCAGGATGCCGCGAAGAAGATCATGGCGCGGTTCGACCTGGACGCCGAGCAGACCGATGCGATCCTGGAACTGAAGCTGTACCGGCTCGCGCGCCTGGAGATTCTCGCGATCCGGACGGAACTCGACGAGCGGCGGGCCCGTGCGAAGCAGATCGGCCTGCTGCTCAAGAGCGAGGAGAGGCGCTGGGAGATCGTGCGCGATGAGATCACGGCGCTGCAGAAGGCCCAAAGGCACGGAAAACTCGACAGCCGGCGCACGCTCATCGAGTCGGTCGAGGAGGTCGAGTACTCCGCCGACGACTTCATCGTCGAGGAAGACAACGTCGTGATCGTGTCGCGGGACGGCTGGGTGAAGCGCCAGAAGGAAGTGAAGGACCTCGGCGCGACGCGGCTGCGCGAGGGCGACGCCGTGCTCGCGGTCGTGCCCGGCAGCACGAGAGCGACGGCGGTGTTCTTCACGAATTTCGGTGCGGCGTACAGCGTCCGGATTGCCGACGTGCCGGCGTCGACCGGTTACGGCGAGCCCATCCAGCGACTGTTCAAGTTCAGGGACGGCGAACGCGTGATTGCGGCGTTCAGTCTCGACCCGCGCGCGACGCCCGGGATCGAACCGAGGAAAGAAGGCGACGTGCCGCGCACCCACGCCGTCGCCGTCACGAGCGACGGCTACAGCCTGCGGTTCGGGCTGCAGGGTTTCGACGAGCCGAGCACGCGCGCAGGGAGGCGTTTTGCCCGCCCGTCTGCAGGGGCCGAGGTGGTGGGCGTCGCAAAGGTCGACGGCAGCGAGACCATCATCGCGGCGACCGCCCAGGCCAGAGCGATGCTGTGCAGGATTGACGAAATCAACTATCTGTCGGGGCCCGGCAAGGGCGTCATCCTCATCAAGCTGAAACCGAAGGAGGATCGGGTGCTCGGATTCATCGCCTCGGTCGGCGACCGCGACCTGCTGACGGTGGAGACCAGCCGCGGTGCCGAGCAGACCATCAGCACCACGAAGTACGAAATCACCAGCCGCGGCGGGAAGGGGCGGGAACTGCTCCAGCGGGGCCAGTTCATCCGGGTCGTGCCGCAGGATCTCGCCGCGCCCTCGACGCTCGGTGACCAGGCGCCATAGGGGCCTCCGCCCGGGGCCGACGCGGAGGATGGTGCATGCGCAATCTGGAGATCAAGGCCGCTGTGTTCTCGCTGGGGCCCGTCAGGTCTCGCCTGCGCCGGCTGGAAGGCGCGTGTCGTCACGCGAGCCTGCGGCAGACGGACTGGTACTTCTGCGTGCCTGCAGGGCGGTTGAAGCTGCGCACCGTCGGCGCGCGGCGCGACGGCGAGCTCATCGCGTATTTACGCCCCGACAGGACTTCAGCCCGGACGAGCGAGTTCCAGTTGCTGCCGACGGCAGATGCGGCGGGCGTGCGCGCGCTGCTCGAACAGATGCTCGGCGTCCGAGCCTGCGTCCGAAAGCGGAGGGACGTATGGCTCTTTCGGAACGCGAGGATTCACCTCGACACGGTTGACGGGCTCGGCTGCTTCGTTGAGATCGAGGTCGTGGTGACCGAGGGAATGGCGCAGGCCCGCGCGCTGATGCGGGAACTGCGGACCGCACTGGGCATACGGCCCGAGCACCTGATCGCGGGATCGTACCTCGACGTGTCAGGAAAAAGGTTCGGTCACCCTGGATTTGCGCTTTCGCGGGAATGACCGCCCGCTCCCGAGCCCCGCTTGCCTCGCCGCAGCCGGCCGGCAGGCCGCTTGGCGAAGGCGGGCTACTGTCCCACCGGTTCGTCCTCGTCGAACTCGCCGTTCGCTTCGTCGCCGTTGGGAAGGCGGCCCATGACGGCCTTCACCAGTTCCTGGTGCTCCACTTCCTCCGCCCGCAGCTCCTCGAAGAGCACGCGCACGTCCGGGTTGCTGATGTAGGCGAGGGCGGAGTCGAAGAAGTCGTGCGCCTTCACCTCGGACGCCAACGCGACGTCCATCGCCTGACGGGCCGTCATGAACACGCGCGGCTGATCGAAGTCCGGCGCCTCGACGTCCCAGAGCATGGCGCGCGATACCCGCGTCGGCGCCTCGCCGAAAATGGCCTGGCGGCGCATCAGCAGGTCGGCCTCGTGCTTGGCCTCATTGCCGGCCATCGTCGTGAAAAAGTGCGCGGCCTCGGGCGTGTGGTGCAACGAGAGGTTATCGGCGAACTCCTCGTAGCGTTCCTTCGCTTCTTCCTCGATGAGGATGGCGAGGTCGAGGGCGTCCTGCAGCGTCAGTGAGGCGAAGTCAATCGTCGGCATCCCGGTACTTTGACGGGGAGGGAGGGGGAGTGTCAATAGGCAGGGGGCCAGGGGCTGGGGAAGCCCATTGTCAGAATCAAGAAGCCAGAAGGGCCCGCTAACGCTTGTCAGAAGCCAGAAGAAGACAAACTGCACCGGGGGGGGTCTTTATTCTGTCTTCTGTCTTCTGTCTTCTGTCTTCTGTTTTCTGGCTTCTTGCTTCTGTCTTCTTCCTACTGCGGGTGCGCGTATGAGTCGGCCGCCGGAACCAGTTCGCGGTACACGGCGTCGGGGACGCGCGAGTGCCAGCGACCGGTGATCTGCGCGTATCCCACGATGCCGAAGAAGATGGTTGCGATGGCGGCCGCCACGGCCCAGGCGGGGATGGCGCGCGAGCGTCCCACGGACAGGCGCAGCGCGCCTTCCGCCGGACAGACGGCGACGCACTCGAGACAACCGGTGCACTCGGCGGACTTCACGGTGGACAGCTTGTCGACGGGGAGCAGCGACGGGCAGGCTTTCGCGCACTTGGCGCAGTCGATGCAGATGTCCGCCTCGCGGCGGATGCGGGCGGGGCTGACGAGCGACGCGAGACCGACCAGTGCGCCGTACGGGCAGAGATACCGGCACCACAGATTCTTGACGAAAACGGACCCGAGGAGCAGCACCGCGATGATGACGGCGCCGGTCGTCCCGATCCGGCGGAAGAAGTTCAGCATCTTCACGTCCGCCACCAGGCCGTACGGGCTGGTGATGAACCCGTGCAGGTCGGGCACGGTCATCGTGGCGACGGCGTAGCCGAAGAACCCGAGCAGCACGTACTTCAGGCTTCGCAGCGGGATGTCGAGCCAGCGGGGTGCCTGGACGTTCCGGCCGAACATCTCGCGCCCGCCCTCCCACAGCCATTCCGAAAGCGTGCCGATCGGGCACAGCCAGCTGCAGAAGGCCTTCCGCAGCAGGAAGGAGATGGCGACGAAGGCGACCAGCAGGAACATGGCGGCCGGGTGCACCTCGGGCACGTTCCCCGTCAGGAGCGCGTACTTCAGGTTCATCAGGCCGGCGATGGGCAGCCACCCCTCGACGCCGGGCGGCCGGCCCACCCAGGCGGTCTGGCCGCCGGTCTCGTAGTAGCGGACGAAGAAGTAGAACCGCGCCCCGATCCAGAGGTTCAGCAGGATGAACGCCGCCTGGAACGTGCGCCGGATGAGCGGCGTGCGGTCGGGCCCGCGCCTGGTGAAGGATTTCCTGGCACTTCGGGCGGGGGACGGGGAAACGGAGGCGCCGCCACGCAGATCCGCGGCGCGATAGAAGACGGCGTGCTGAACGGCTCCGGGCCCGACCATATCAGGAGCGTAGCAATCCCGCCGGCCCTCCGGTATGACGCCCGTCATGGAAACGGTGACACTTTCCATTTCGAGCCCCGGGAGGCCCATATTGACCGGAAAGGGAAAGTGTCACCTTTTTCTGGAGGTGGCGGATGGAGGGCGAAACGAAGTAGAATATCAGCAACGAATTGGCGCGCGGCCAGTGCTCTAGGCTCGTCCCGGTCGGCCGGGGGGCTTGTTTCGGCGCATCGGACGCCCGCCGCTGCTCGGTGCTTTCCCTGGAAGCCGATGCGCGTTCTCGCCCTTGGCCAGCCCAGCGCCTAGCGCCCGGTCCCTAGCCTGACCCGTTGATGCCGTCTTACACCGCCAAGGACATCACCGTACTCGAAGGCCTCGAGCCTGTCCGGAAACGCCCCGGCATGTACATCGGGGGCGTGGGCAGCACGGGCCTCCACCACCTCGCCTGGGAGCTCCTCGACAACGCGATCGACGAGGCCATGAACGGCTACGCGTCGAACATCTCGGCCACGCTGCACGCCGACGGCTCGTCGATGACGATTTCCGACGATGGGCGCGGCATTCCGGTCGACAAGCACCCGCAGAGCAGGAAGAGCGCCCTCGAGGTGGTCTTCACGGTCCTGCACGCCGGCGGGAAATTCGAGCACGGCAGCTACAAGACGGCCGGCGGCCTGCACGGCGTCGGCGCCAGCGTGGTCTGCGCGCTCTCGAAGGAACTCGTCGTCACCGTCAAACGGGACGGGGCGATGTGGGAGCAGCGGTTCCGGCAGGGCGTCCCGCAGGGCGCGGTGAAGAAACTCGGCCCGGCCCGGGGCACGGGCACGACGGTGTTCTTCAGGCCGGACGCGACGATCTTCCCGAAAGTCGAGTTCGAGCCCGCCGTCGTCCGGGAGCGGCTGGAGGTGGCGAGCTACCTCCACAAGGGCGTCAAGGTCGTCTTCGAAGACGAGACGTCGAAGTCGCGCGAGGTCTTCGAGCACGCCGACGGCATCGAGGCGTACCTGAAGAAGCTGCTCGCCGACGCGCACCTGCGGACGGTGCACGAGTCGGCCTTCGTGCTCGGCCGCGACAACGGGTTCCGCATCGACCTGGCGATGCACTGGACCGAGTCGACCGACGAGCAGATCCGCAGCTACGTCAACGGGATCCCGACCGGATCGGGCGGTACGCACGAGAACGGCCTGCGCGCCGGCATCGGCAAGGCCGTCCGGAACTTCATCGAGACGCACACCCTGACGCCGAAGGGCGTCACGCTGACGGCCGACGACATCCGCGAGGGCCTCGTCGGCGTGCTCAGCATCTTCATCGCCGAGCCGCAGTTCCAGGGGCAGACCAAGGATCGGCTGAACAACCCCGAGATCCTCTCCGCGGTGGACTCGGCGGTGAGGCCGGCGATCGAGCACTGGCTGAACCACAATCTCAGCATGGCCGAGGCGATTGTCGCGCGCATCATCCTGGCGGCGCGCGCGCGCGAGGCCAGCCGCGCCGCGCAGCAGGAAGTGACCCGCAAGAGCGCGACCTCGAACCGGCTCAACCTGCCGGGCAAGCTCAGCGACTGCTCGGCGTCCGGCCGCGAGGACTCCGAACTCTTCATCGTCGAAGGCGATTCGGCCGGCGGGTCCGCGAAGCAGGGGCGCGACCGCGGGCGCCAGGCGGTGCTCCCGCTGCGCGGAAAGGTGCTCAACGTCGAGAGCGCCTCGCTCGTGAAGGTGCTCGAGAACAAGGAGCTCTCCGATCTGGTCACCGCCCTCGGCTGCGGGATCGGCAAGAGCTTCGACATCACGCGGCTCCGCTACGGGCGGGTCATCATCCTGGCCGACGCGGACTCGGACGGGAACCACATCGCCACGCTGCTGCTCACCTTCATCTACCGCCACATGACGCCGCTCATGACGGCGGGCAGGGTCTACCTCGCCCAGCCGCCGCTGTACCGCATCGACATCGGCAACAATACCCATTGGGCCCTCGACGAGGCGCAGAAGGCGCAGATCCTCGAGCGCCACGCGAACGGACGCGCGACGCCGGAGATCACGCGTTTCAAGGGCCTGGGCGAAATGATGCCGAAGGTGCTCTGGGAAACCACGCTCAACCCCAAGACCCGGCGGCTCCTTCGCGTGGAGGTCGCCGACCACATCGTGACCGATCGCATCATCAACGAGCTCATGGGCAAGGACGCCTCCGCGCGCTTCCGCTTCATCATGGAACGCGCCGAGGAAGCCCGGGAGCTGGACGTCTAGTCAAGAAGGACCCATGCAGGCATCAGAAGACTCTTTGAAGATCGCCGTCTTGATCGACTTCGACAACATCGAGATCGGCGTCAAGACCACCCTGAACCGCGAATTCGACGTGGGCGCGGTGCTGGACGCCGTGAAGGAACGCGGCGAAGTCATCACCAAGATCGCCTACGGCGACTGGAAGCGCGCCGGCGACTACAGCCGCATGCTCACGCAGCACGCCGTGCGCATGGTGCAGCGCAACATGACGCCGGGCGGCGACAAGAACGGCGCCGACATCAACCTCGCCCTCGACGCCCTCGAGATGGCGTTCACGCACGACCACATCAACGCCTTCGTGATCGTCGGCGGCGACAGCGACTTCATCAGCCTGGTGGAGAAGCTGAAGCAGTACGACAAGAAGGTGTTCGTCGTGGGCGGCCGGCAGTTCACCGGCGCCGTGATGCAGAAGAACTGCCACGAGTTCATCGCCTACGAGAATCTCATCCGGCAGCCGAGCCGGCGGCAGCCTCCCGCCCAGGGCCGCGAGCGCGGCGGCGGGCAGCCCGCGCCGGCCCCCTCGACGCTGTCGGTGGCGCCCGTCAGCAAGGCGTTCCCGCTGGTGACCCGCGCGCTCGGCCTGCTGACCGACCGCGAGGTCACGCCGCAGCTCGGCCTGTTGAAGAGCACGCTGCTGCAGCTGGATTCGACCTTCTCCGAGCGCGACTACGGCGCCTCGAGCTTCCGCGACTTCGCCGAGAAGCTGGCCGAGGCGGGCCTGGTGGCACTGCGCAGTTCGGGCCGCAGCGTGCTGGTCGAGTTGAAGGAAGCCGCGGCCGGCGTGCCGGAAGGGGCCGATCTTCCGCAGGCCGACGTCGAGGCGGCCTCCGCCGCCCCGACGGGGGTGCCCGCCGCTCCCGCCGAGGCGGACGCCCTCGGCGAACCGCGCGGCGAGGCGCCGCAGACCTCCATCGTGGACGGCATCCGCCTCCTGCAGCGCGTGCTCGTGACGCCGGGCGCCATCGCCCGGTGGCCGATGTACGTCCGCAACGTGAAGCAGGCCATGCGCGCGGCGGATCCCGGCTTCGACGAGCGCAAGCACGGCAACCTCGTCGAAATCCTCCGGTCGGTGCAGCGCGACGGCGTCGTCCGGCTCGACCGCGATCGCCAGGGCGTGCTGCGCGTGTTCCAGGGGCCTCAGCTGCGTGTGCCTGTCGCGCCGGCGGCCGAGCCTGCCGACGACATGGCCGGGGCCGACGCGCACGCCATCGTCGACGCGGCGCCGCTCGGCGCGCCGCTGGAGGAGGCAGGCTCCGGCACGCCGGCCGGGGCCCCGGCGGCCGCTGATGAGGCAGCCGGCGCGGCCGCCCCCGATGCCGACGCTCCCGTCACAGGCGAACCCGAGGCGGAAACTCCCGCCGCCGAGGCGCCGCCGCGCCGCCGCCGCAAGGCCGGGGCGGCCGCTCCCCGCACCAAGTCCACCCCCGCCCGCAAGCCGCGGGCGCGCGCGGCCACGCCGCGCAGAAAGAAAGTCACGGAGACCGAATGACCCTCTCTCATCGACGCTTCGCCCCAGTCCTCATCTCGGCCGCGCTGATCGTGGTCGCGTTCGCTGCCACCTCCGGCGCGGGCCAGCAGCCGCCCGCGCCGCAGGTTGCGGCACCGGCCGCCCCCGTCGTGAGCCCGTATATCGCCCCGCCCGACGTGGCCGCGCCTCCTGCCGATGCCATCAAGACGAAGTCCGGCCTGGCGACCAGGATCCTCACGCCGGGCACCGGCACCGCGCATCCGAAGGCCGACGACCTCGTCACGGTGCGTTACACCGGGTGGAGCACGCAGGGCAAGATGTTCGACAGTTCCTACGCCCGCGGGAAGCCGAGCACCTTCAATGTCGGCAACGTGATCCCCGGTTACGGCGAAGCCTTGCAACTGATGGTGGCGGGAGAGAAGCGCCGCGCCTGGATCCCGGAAGAGCTGGCCTACAAGGGCCGCGCGGACCGGCCGCAGGGCATGCTCGTGTTCGACATCGAACTGGTCTCCTTTACGGCGAACCCCACGGCAGCGCCGGCCGATGTCGCCGCGCCGCCGCCGGACGCCCAGAAGACCAGGTCGGGACTGGCCTACAAGGCGCTGCAGGCCGGCACGGGCACCGTCCACCCGAAGCGCAACAGCAAGGTGACGGTCCACTACACCGGCTGGACGACGGACGGGAAGATGTTCGACAGCTCCGTCGGGAGGGGCCAGCCGGCCACGTTCCCGCTCGACCAGGTCATCCCGGGGTGGACAGAGGGCGTGCAGTTGATGGTCGAGGGCGACAAGACCCGCTTCTGGATTCCCCAGCGGATCGCGTACGACGGCCAGCAGGGCATGCCGTCGGGGATGCTCGTGTTCGACGTGGAATTGATCGCGATTGAGAAGTAGGCAGTCGGGATTCGGGACTCGGGACTCGGGACTCGAACTCCCGAGCCCGGGTTCCGTGCCCGCGCCTCCCGGCGTCGGGGCCTGTGCTAGTATCGAATCTTCCGGTCAGACGAGGGTGTGCATGATGAAGCAGGTGTGTCGACTGGCGGTGTGCGTGATCGGGCTGATGGCGTTCGCCTCGCAGGCCTCCGCCCAGGCCCTCCCATGGGAAGGCCGTGGTTTCATCAACGTGAATTTCGGCGTCCAGGTGATTGCCGAGGACGTGGCGACGACGTCGACGAACTTCACGATCTATGACGAGACCGGCAAGGTCACCACTGCGCAGACGATCGACAGCCAGGCTCCGTTCTTCGACATCGGCGGGGGATTCCGCATCGCCGGCAATTTCGGTGTCGGCTTCACCTACACCCGCTTGAGCGCGAACGGTGCCGCGGAGGTGACCGCCCAGGTCCCCAGCCCCGTGTATTACGACCAGCCCCGAACGGCCAGTTCCACCCTGGACGACCTCGAGCACGTCGAGGACGGCTACCACTTCCAGGCGCTGTACTTGCTCCCGCTCACGGACAAACTCGACATCGTCTTCTCGGGCGGCCCGTCGGTGTTCAACCTGAAACAGGGCGTCGTGACCTCGCCGCAGATTACCGAGGTCGGTCCGCCGTATTCGAGCGTCAACATGACGGTGTCGCAGGCCGCGGCCACGGGGAGCGAGATCGGGTTCAATGTCGGCGCGGACATGACGTTCCGGTTCGCGAACAACGTCGGGGTCGGGGCCATGGTGCGCTACACGGCGGCGACGGTGAGCCTGACGCCCGAGGGCGGGGACCCGTCGGACGTGAAGGTCGGCGGGTTCCAGTTCGGCGGCGGCCTGCGCATCCGGTTCTGACGCTCGCGGCAGGGTCAGGCGCGCGTCACGCCTCGCCCTGTTCGTGTGTGCGGGCGGCCGCGCGGGGAGCGGGCCGCGCCAGCGTTTCGTTGACCTTGCGCACCTCCAGCCACCACTGCTCCTTCGGCCGCCGGTTCGCGGCATCAATCATCCGCGGGTAGTCCTCGAGCGGGCTGAACGCCACCGTGCCCGCCTGCATGCCGATGAACTCGGCGGCGCGCTGCCCCGCGGCAGCCCGCTCGGCCAGGCGGCGTATCCCCAGGCGGGCCAGCCTCGTGGCCTGGATCCGGTCGAAGGGCGAGGGGTCGCCGCCCTGCTGCAGATGGCCCAGGATGCTCTGGCGCACGTCGAACAACCCGCCGCCCTCTTCTTCGAACAGCGCGGACATGAAGGCCGTGTCGTACACGTCGTTGGCGCGCTCGCAGCGAATCATCAGGCCCAGCCGCTTGCCGTGCGTGAAGCCCTGCACCAGCAGTTCGAGATCCTCCACGAGTCCCTTCAGCGTGACCCCGTACTCGTGGAGGTACACGCGCTCGGCGCCGGTCGCGAGCCCGCTCATCATCGCCAGATAGCCGCACCGCCGTCCCATCACCTCGACGACGTAGCAGCGCTGCTCGGCCCCGGCGGCCTGCTTGATCTTGTCGACCACCGACACGATGCTGTTCAAGGCCGTATCGGCGCCGATGCTCAACTCGGTCCCCGGGAGGTTGTTGTCGATCGTGGCAGGCACGCAGACAATCGGGATGTTGAAGGCGGGGAAGTTCGCCCGCTCCTCGAACAGGCGGTACGCGCCCTCGTACGCCTCCCAGCCTCCGATGACGAGCAGCCCGTCGATGGCGGACTGCTCGATCGTGCGGGCGATGGCGTAGAAATCGGGACCGGCCGGCACGTCGCGCGAGGTGCCCAGTTCGGCTCCTCCCATCGGCGCCCAGCCGTTGACGCTCATCCAGTTCAGGTCCGACAGGTCGCCGGTTGCGAGACCATGGAATCCGCGCCGGACCCCGAGGGCGACATGCCCGTCGTCGGTCGTCAGCCTGACGGCGGCGCGGACGGCCGCGTTCATGCCTGGCGCGGGCGCACCCGCGTGCAGGATGGCGAGCCGGAGGCGGTGCTGCCCCTCGCGAGGCGGGTGGGGCAGCGCCTTCTGCAGCGTGTTGAACGTCCGGAGCGCGTCGTTGAAGCTTGTGCCCCGCAGTTCGAGCGCGCGATCGAATTCGCGCGCCTCGAGGGCCTCGTTGATGCGCCGCGAATTGGCCACGCAGTCGCCGAGCGGGATCCGGACGACCCGGTTGCCGCGCATGCCCATCACGAGCGATTGGGTGTCGGCGGCGCCCGACAGCAGCGTGTCGATCGCGGCGTAGCCCATCACCGTGCCGAGATTGCGGTCGAAGGCGCTTGGCGACCCGCCCCGCTGCATGTGGCCGAGCACCGTCACGCGTACCGCTTCGCCGAGCCCCGTGCCCAGGATCTGGCGCAGGCGGTCGGCCGTGATCGGCACACCCTGGCGGTCCACGGCGCCTTCGGCGAGGACGACAGTCGAGTGGCGCCGCCCGGCCGCGCGCCCGGCCGTCAGCATCGCGAGCAGGCCGGCCTCCCAATCCTCGCCCGCCGGCGGGGACTCGGGAATGAACAGGGCGTCGGCGCCGGTCGCGATCGCCCCCATCAGCGCGAGGTAGCCGCAGTGCCGGCCCATGACCTCGACGATGAAAGCGCGCTGGTGGCTCGAGGCCGTGCTGCTGATGGCGTCGATGGCCTCGGTGATGCGGTGCAGCGCCGTGTCGGCGCCGATGGTCATGTCGGTGTCCGCGGCGTCGTTGTCGATCGAGCCGACCAGGCCGACCACGGTCAGCCGGGGATGGCGCGCGGTTGTCGCCGCGTCGGCCTCGCCCCGGGCCGCCAGTTC
>JAWOGY010000223.1:0-7629 GCA_046496425.1 Vicinamibacterales bacterium | reverse complement strand
GTACACGCACCCGCACCATCCCGAAGGGGCGCAGGGGCCCGCGCCCCTTCGGGATGGTGCGGGTGCGTGTACTGGAGGCTGAATGGACTCGAATCTTCTCAGGACGAAGTCGCTCGAGCAACTGGTGAGCGACGTCGAACATGGCCGCCACCTGAAGCGGTCCCTGTCGGCCGTCGACCTGACGCTGCTCGGAATCGGCGCGATCATCGGAACGGGGATATTCGTGCTGACCGGGACGGCTGCCGCGAATCAGGCCGGACCCGCGATTACGGCCTCCTACATGCTGGCCGGGCTGGCGTGCGGGTTCGCGGCGCTCTGCTATGCCGAGTTCGCGTCGATGATCCCCATCGCCGGCAGCGCCTACACCTATTCCTACGCCACCCTGGGAGAGATCTTCGCCTGGACGATCGGCTGGGACCTCATCCTCGAGTACGCGGTGGGGTCGATGACGGTCGCCATCGGCTGGAGCGGCTACTTCCAGCGCATTCTCGCCGGCTTCGGCGTCACGCTGCCGCAGTGGATGGCGACGGCGCCCCCTGCCGGCGTGATCAACCTGCCCGCGGTGATCATCGTGCTGATGATCACGGCGCTCCTGGTCGTCGGCGTCCGGGAGAGCGCCCGGTTCAACGCGGTGATGGTCGCCATCAAGATCGCGGCCGTCCTCTTCTTCATCGCCGTCGGCTACTCGAAGGTCGACACGAGCAACTGGTCGCCCTTCGCGCCGTACGGCTGGTCGGGGATCATGGGCGCGGGCGCCGTCGTCTTCTTCGCCTACATCGGGTTCGACGCCGTCTCGACCACGGCCGAGGAGGCCAAGAACCCGAAACGGGACCTGCCCATCGGGATCATCGCGTCGCTCATCATCTGCACGGTGCTCTACATCGCCGTGGCGGCGATTCTCACCGGGATTGTGCCGGTGACCGACTACCGCAACTACGAGGCCGCGCTGCCCGGCGCGACCATCGTGCCGGCCGCCGAGAGCGCCCGGTTCCTGAACGCCCCGGTCGCCTACGTGCTGTCGGTCATCAAGCTGGACTGGGCGGCGGGCCTGGTGTCGGCGGGCGCCGTGGCGGGCATCACGAGCGTGCTGCTCGTCATGCTGATGAGCCAGCCGCGCATCTTTTTCTCCATGAGCCGCGACCGCCTCCTGCCGCAGCGTGTCAGCGCCGTTCACCCGCGCTTCGGGACGCCGTACATCACCACGATGATCACGGGCGCCGTCGTCGCGGTGTTCGCCGGCCTGCTTCGCATCGACGTCGTCGGCGAGATGACCAGCATCGGGACGCTGTTCGCGTTCGTGGTCGTCTGCGCGGCCGTCATCGTGCTGAGGGTGAAGCGCCCGGATGCCAAGCGGCCCTTCAAGGTGCCGTTCGGCTTCGTGCTTCCGGCCCTCGGCGTGCTGTCGTGCCTCTACCTGATGCTGAGCCTGTCGATTGTCACCTGGGTGCGGTTCCTGGTATGGCTCGACGTCGGCATGATGATCTACTGGCTTTACGGGCGCACGCACAGCCCGCTGGCGAACAGTGCCGAGCGGGCCGCGCGCACCCTCCCCCAGGCGGCCGGCAACCTCGTGACCATGCTCGGCGCGCTGGTGCTGTTCAACGGGCTCTTCATGACGATTCTCGGTTTCATGACCGAGTTCGGCATCACGACCGAGGCCACGGCGAAGTGGCACGAGATCCACGTGACGGCGGATCAGGCCGACACGGTCGGCCTGGCCGTCCTCGGGTCGGGCCTCGTGATCCTCGTGGCGGGCCTGCTGCTGCGGAAGGCCACGGGCGAGCGGATGACCAGGACCTAGGCCAGCGACTCTCCGCCGCCGGCGCGGCGCACCGAGGTGCACATGCCAGCTCGAATACTCGACGGGACGGCGGTCGGGGGAGCCATCCGGGCGGAGCTCGAGCCCCGCGTGGCAGCGCTCAAGGCCCGCCTCGGACGTCCTCCGGGCCTTGGCATCGTCCTCGCGGGCCAGGACCCGGCCTCCGAAATCTACGTGCGAAACAAGCTCAAGACGGCCGGAGCGTCCGGCATCCACGCCGAGCTCGTCCGAATCGCGGCCGAATCGCCCGTCGGCGCGGTGCTGGCCGCGGTCGCGGACCTGAACGCGCGGGGCGACATCGACGGGGTCCTGGTGCAGTCGCCGCTGCCGGCGGGCATGGGCGACGACGCCGAGACGCGCGTCATCGACGCGATTGATCCCGACAAGGACGTCGACGGATTCACCCCGGCCAATGTCGGGCTGCTCGTGCAGAACCGGCCGTGCCTGACGGCGTGCACGCCATCGGGTGTCATCGAACTGCTCGACCGCGCCGGCATCGCGATCAAGGGCGCGCGGGCGGTGGTCCTCGGGCGCAGCGACATCGTGGGCAAGCCGATGGCCCTGCTGCTGCTGCACCGCCACGCCACCGTCACCATCTGCCACTCCCGGACGCTGGACCTGCCGGCGGTGGCACGCACGGCGGACATCCTGGTGGCCGCCATCGGCAGGCCGGCGTTCGTCACGCCGGACTTCATCAAACCCGGAGCGGTGGTCATCGACGTGGGGATCAACCCCGTCGCCGACGAGACCAGGATCCGGGCGTGGTTCCCGCCCGACTCTCCGCGGCTGGACGCATTCGCCCGGCACGGGCGCATCACGGTCGGAGACGTGCACCCCGCCGCCGCGGAGATCGCCGGCGCAATCACTCCGGTGCCGGGTGGCGTGGGGCCGCTGACCATCGCCATGCTCCTCGCCAACACCGTGCGGGCCGCCGAGGCGCGGCTGCGGGCCTGATTGCCGATGCTGACGGTGGCTGTCACCGGCGGGATCGGGACCGGCAAGAGCGTCGTGCTCGCGGAACTGGCCTCGTGCGGCGCGCCGGTTGTCGACGCCGACTCGCTCGTGCACGAGGCGCTGCGCGCCGGGATGCCGGCGGCCTCGGCCGTCCGCGCGCGCTTCGGCGAGTCGGTCATGGCCGCCAGCGGTGAGGTGGACAGAGCCCGTCTCGGCGCCATTGTCTTCCAGGATGGGCGCGCGCGGCAGGACCTCGAGGCCATCCTGCATCCCGCCGTGTACCGGGCCATCGAGACGTGGATGCGCGATTGGGAGACCGGCGGCGCCATCATGGCGGTCGCGGAGATCCCTTTGCTGTTCGAAACGGGACACGAGAGCGACTTCGACTGCGTGGTCGTGACCGCGTGCGAGGGCGAGGAACAGGTGCGGCGGGTGGTCCTGCGCTCAGGCGTGAGCGAAGAGGACGCCCGCCGCCGGATTGCGGCGCAATGGCCGCTCTCCGAGAAGGTCCGGCGCGCGGATCTCGTCGTCCGCACCGACGGCACGATCGAAGACACGCGCCGCCAGGCCAGGGCCGTGTGGGATGCGCTGAGGCGGCGGGCAGGTGTGAGATAATTCAGGGTCACGTGCGGAGCCGCCCCGGACGCCTGAGTCTGGCCGGATTCCCGCCCTTCGCCGGACCTTCATGACGATTCGAGGAATAGCGGCCGGCCTCGTGCTGGCCGGTCTGACGCTGACGGCCTGCGGGGGCTCCGAGACCCCGGCCGGGCCGACCCCGCCCCCAGTCGTGGTGGGTCCGACCGTGCTGGGCATCACGCCCGCCTCCGGATCCACATCCGGCGGCACCCCGGTGACCATCAGCGGCGCCAACTTCGCCGCGGGCGCCGCGGTCAGCGTCGGCGGCGCCCCGGCCACCAGCGTGACCGTCGTCAACAGCACCAGCATCACGGCGGTCACCGGGGCGCATGCGGCTGGGGCCGCCAGCGTCACCGTGACGGTCGACGGACGGTCGAGCACCCTGTCGTCCGCCTTCACTTACGTGGCGCTGCCGGCGCCGACCATCAGCGCCATTTCGCCGTCCTCCGGTTCGACGGCCGGCGGGACGACCGTCACCCTGACCGGCACCAACTTCGCCAGCGGGGCCACGGTCACCATCGGCGGTGTCGCGGCGACCGGCGTCACCGTCCTCAGTTCCACCAGCCTTCGTGCGGTCACCGGCGCGAGAGCGGCCGGCGCGGCCGACGTCGTCGTCGCCGTGGGCACGCAGAGCGCCACGCTCGTCCGGGGCTACACGTATGCCGTGCCCGGTCCGAACCCGCCGCCCGTGATCACGTCGCTCGTCGTCCAGAGCACCCGGGCGAATGCGCCGTCCAACTTCGCCGATGTCGGCGAGGAGGTTATCGCGACGGCGGTTGTTCAGGACGCCGAAACGCCCGTCAGCAGGCTGGTCTTCGAATGGAGCGCCGACGGGGGCGCGTTCACGGGCACGGGGCCGTCCGTGCGCTGGAGGGTGCCGACAGGTGTCGCAATCCCCACGCAACTCAAGGTCACCGTCAAGGTGACGGAGACGGTGGACGCCACCTCGCAGAGCGTCTCATCGACGGCGACGGTGAGGGTGCACAACTCGATTAAGGAAATCAGCGAGTTGTCCGTCCAGTTCCTCCTGGACTTTTCGGACCAGAAGAACTCGCCCGAGTACGTGGTTCGCAATTTTTACACCGGGTGTGCCGGGCGCGCCGAGGAACTCCTCGACGTGACGAACAACCGGCTCAACTACACGATTACCAGTTACACGGTCGGCACGCCGACGTCCGCGACGGTCAACTTCGGCGGAACCTGCGCCTACGGGAACAAGACCGGCGTCGATGGCTGCGTGGGGACTCCGGCGGAGTGGAAAGCGATCGACAAGCGGACGAACCTCAGCGAGACCTCCACCGGCACCTCGCGCACGACAGCGGTCTACCGGAGTTCCCGCTGGTGGCTCTGCGACAGCAACTTCGAGGGCACGACGACGCGGCCCTTCAGCACGTTCATCCGGTAGCACGGCGATCGGGGCGGCCGCGCGGCCGCGTGACCGTCAGGCGAGTGGCGCCGGCAGGCCGTCGTCGTCGGGAGGCGGCACGTCCTGCGCCGGCGCGATCCGGTCCTCGACGAAGCTGTCCCACTCGTGGCAGTGGGGGCACTGCCAGAGCAGTTCCGTGCTCCGGTAGCGGCATCGCTGGCAGATGTGGGGATCGAGGTAGAAGACCGACTGGCGTGTCAGGTCGGCGTACCGGCCGATGCGGGCGGGGTCCAGTCCCGAGGCGACCAGCGCCTGCCAGATGTCCTGGTGGATCGTCAGGGCGTGGGGGCTGTGCGAGAGGGCCTCGAAGAGCAACTCCAGTGCGGCGGCCGTGCGCCCTTCCGCCATGAGGCTGCGGGCGAGCGCCAGGTGCGCCCGCCAGTCCTTCGGGTTCGCCTGGATGAGCCGGCGGCAAAGCGCGTGGAACCGGTCCGGTGACTGCTGGGACCGGTACAGCGATTCGAGACGGTCGAACGCCAGATACGCCCGTTCGGGCGCCACCTCCATCGCCTGTTCCCAGGCCCGGGCCGCCTCCGCCGTCTTGCCCTGGGCCAGTCGGACGTCCCCCAGGTTCAGGTACGCCGGCACGTTGCGCGAATCGAGATCCAGCGCCGCGTCGAAGTGGGCCATTGCCGCGGCGTGGTCGCCGCGCCGGACCTCGTCACGGCCCAGTTCGTTCTCGATGAACGCAAGAATCTGGCGGTTGCGCGCCTGATCGGCTTCGGGGCTGACGGCGACCAGGTTTTGCCGCACCTCGCGGGCCTGCTGCCACTGGTGCTGCTCTTCGTGCAGCTTCTGCAGGTTGATCAGGGCATAGCGGTTCTCGGGCTCGAAGCGCAGCACCTCGCTGAACGCCTCGTGGGCCCGATCGACGAATCCGCCCCGCTTGTAGTCGAGCCCCAGGCACAGCAGGATGTAGGCGTGCTCCAGGCGCGTGAGTTTCGGGCGCTGGAGCAGCTGCTGGTGAATCGTGATGGCGCGCCCGACCTGGCCCTTCTCCCGGAACAGGTTGCCGAGAATCAGCTCGATCTCGAGGGCGTCGGGCTGAAGGCGCGCGGCCTCGGACAGCTCGCCGATGGCGCGATCCAGCTGGCCGGCCACCATCGAATTGAGCCCGAGGATGTAGTGCGGCGACTCCCGCGCGCGCCGGCGATCAATCCAGCGCCCCTCCTGGAGCTTGTACCGCTCCCAGGCCTTGCCGGCGGCAAGGCCGACAAGCAGCGCGACGAGTCCGGCGAGAAACGGGGCGTAGCTTTCCATCAGAACATCTGCGTGCGCCAGAGGTCGTGGAGATGCAGGACGCCTTCGACACGGGCGCCCTCGTCCACGACGACAAGCGAGGTGATCTTGCGCGCTTCCATCATGGCGAGGGCCTGGACCGCCAGCATCGTGCGCCCGATGGTCCGCGGCCCGGCGGTCATCACCGCGGCCGCGGGCTGGGCGAGCAGGCCGGGGAGCGCCATATGGCGGCGGAGGTCGCCGTCCGTGATGACGCCGGCCAGGCGGCCGTCCTCGCCCAGGACGCAGGTCATGCCGAGGCCCTTGGCCGAAATCTCGGCCACCACGTCGCGCATCGGCGTGGCGGCGCCGACCGCCGGCACGGCCGGACCGGTGTGCATGAGCGACTCCACGCGCAGCAGGCGCTTGCCGATCCCGCCGCCCGGGTGGAGGCTGGCGAAATCTCCCTCCCGGAACCCCTTCTCCACGAGCAGGACCATCGCCAGGGCGTCGCCCATCGCCAGCGCGGCCGTCGTGCTCGCCGTCGGCGCGAGGTTGAGGGGGCACGCCTCCTCGTCGACGCCGCAGTCGAGGACGATGTCGGCGGCGCGGCCGAGCGTGGAGTCCGGCGATCCGGTCATCGCAATCAGTGTGGCGCCGATGCGGCGGATGGTCTCGAAAAGCCGCAGCAGTTCGCCCGTTTCACCCGAATGGGAGAGGGCGATGACGACATCGTCGCCCTGCACCGCGCCGAGGTCTCCGTGCACCGCTTCGGCCGGGTGCAGGAAGAAGGCCGCCGTTCCCGTGCTCGTGAACGTCGCGGCGACTTTGCGCGCGATGATGCCCGACTTGCCCATGCCGGTGAGGATGACGCGGCCGCGGCAGTCGCGCAGCATGTCGATGGCGCCCGAGAACCGCGCGTCCACGCGATCGACGAGGGCGAGGATCGCGGCGGCTTCGGTCCGGAGCACCTTGCGGGCGAGTTCGAGGTCGGTCATGGTCGGACGTCAGCAGGCTCGCGGCGGGCCGCGTCGATGCGGGTCAGCAGGCCCAGCAGGCCGTCGAGGCGGTCGAGCGCGAGGGCGTTCTGCGCGTCGCTCTTCGCCCTCGGCGGGTCCTCGTGAATTTCCAGGAACACGCCGTCAATACCCGCCGCCACGCCGGCCGGCGCGAGCGTGCCGATGTACTCCGCCTGGCCGGCCGTCACGCCGTCGCCGGCTCCCGGCAGCTGCAGGCTGTGTGTCACGTCGAAGACGACCGGGTAGCCGAAGCCGCGCATGATCGGGAAGGCGCGCATGTCGACCACGAGGTTGTGGTAGCCGTAGGTGGCGCCCCGCTCGGTGAGGATGATCCGCTCGTTGCCGGCCGAGGTGATCTTGGCGATGGCGTGCCGCATGTCCTCGGGCGCCAGGAACTGCCCCTTCTTCACGTTGATTGCGCAACCCGTCTCGGCGGCCGCCAGGAGCAGGTCCGTCTGCCGGCACAGAAACGCGGGGATCTGCAGCACATCGGCGATTTCGGCTGCGGGTCGGGCCTGGCAGGGCTCGTGGATGTCGGTCAGCACGGGCACGCCGAG
>JAWOGY010000191.1:0-2765 GCA_046496425.1 Vicinamibacterales bacterium | reverse complement strand
GGGACGCCGGCCGCAGCGACGACGGAATCTCGTACCTGCTCGGCGCCGACTACCGCGTCGGCGAGGCGACGACGCTGCGGGGCAGCGCCGCCCGTAAGCTGCGCTACCCGACGCTGCGCGACCTTTACGCCGCAGACCGCGGCAATCCGGACCTCGAGGCCGAGACGACGCGGACCTTCGATCTCGCGCTGGAGCATCGCTTCGACGTGACGGGGCTGACGGCGGAGGGCGTGCTCTTCAGGATCGATGCCAACGATTTCATCGAGCGCGTCGGCGGCGGGATCACGCAGAACTACGAGGAATACCGATTCCAGGGCGTCGAGCTCTCGGCGGGCTACAGCGGTGTCGAGCGCCTCGCGATGGCCGCGAGCTACACGTACATGGACGCGGAAAACCGCTCGGGCGGAGTGGACACCAAGACGCTGCAGAACCGTCCGGAGCAGAAGTTCTCCGTCCGGGTCGACTACGAGCTGACGCCTGAGGTCCGCCTCGGCGGCCATTACCTGTATGTCGCCGACAGCTACACGCTGTCGCGCACGACGCCGACGACGACCCGGGAGCTCGGTGACTACGGCGTGCTCGACCTCGATGCGTCGATCGAGATGATGCAGGGACGCATGCGCGCGTACGCCCGCATCCGAAATGCGCTCGATGAGGATTACGAGGAATCCTTTGGCTTTCCGCAGCCGGGTCGCGCCTACGTGCTCGGGGCCGAGTTCCGGCTCTGAGCGCGGCAGGGCGCAGCTAACGCCGCAGGCGGTCCTCTGTGACCCGCCAGACGAGCACCGCCGCGAGGGCGCCGAGGAACCCGAACATCAGGTGGGTGAGAATCGGATAGACCGGGCCGGCGCGCAGCGACCCGAACTCCATGCCGAACAGCTGGTTCGCAAGGACGCGCAGGACAGGCTTGGCCGTGAAGGCCAGCGCAGCGAGCAAGGGCAGGAAGAGCAGGAACCGGCCGGCAAGCCTCGGCCAGAGGCGGTAGCCAGCATCCAGCACGACCCCCGGCAGCACGTAGAAGAGCGGCGTCATCGCGCCGTGATCCGCGCCCACGAACGGCGCGGCCGCGGCGGCGCTGGCGCCGACCAGTGTCGCCGACCATGGAGTCGTACAGCTGAGACGTCCCAGCACCAGCAGGGCCATGGCCTCGAGTCCGTGGTGGCCGGGCAGTTGCAGGGGCCAGCGGAAGGTCTGCTCGAGCAGCACGATCGCGACCCCGAGGGACACGAGGACCAAGCCTCGGCCCGCGGTCAGCGGGCCGACCAGGTCAATAGCGCCGAATATCTTCCTTGGAGAGGATTCTCCAGCCGTTGCTTTCACTTTCGTCACCGTTCCTCTCCGTCAACAGCACGGCCCGGCCCTGCAGGAGTACCGGACGCGGCCATGGATCCACCACCACCTCTGCTTCGGGCGGCAGGGGCCGCCCGTCAACCGATTCTACGGAGTCTATTCCAGTCGTCTCCAGCAGTGTGCCTGCCGTCGAGATGCCGGTGAGTTCACGGACCCCCTCCAGCCAGATAAACCGGCCGTCGTTTCCGCCACGCCGCAGTCCGATGGCCGCCAGCGCTCCGATGACGCCCATGTGGTCCCCGGTGATTCCTTCGAGATGGGCGGCGTGTCGCCCGGCGAGGGCCAGGGCCTGCTCACGCGTCAGGATGGAATCCTTCGCGCTGCGGCCGAACTCGATCATCTCGTCGGCGATATCGTCATACACAGCCAGGCACAGACCGGCGTCCGACCCGTCGGCGCTCTCCGTCGCCAGGTACTCCCGGCAGAAGTCGCGCGCGTCTGCGAACCGCGTGTCGTCGAGGTCGACGTCGAGGCAGGCCGCACTGTTGTGGGAGGTGTACGGGATCGTCGGATGCACGAAAAGCTGGTGCCGTGTGATGCCGCGCACGCGACCGAGCCCGGCTTCGAACAGGCGCCCCCCGAGCTGCCGGGCGCGAAACCCGGTGCCGCGGCTCTCGAGGTTGTCGGTGTCGTCGATGCCGATCAGGCAGCGCATGCGAGCGTCTCCGGCGAGAGGTCGCCGATTGGCCGGCTGAAGGTTACACCCCGTGGCCGGGGCATCCAACCGTGGCCACGCCACAAGAAACAAGGGGCGCCTGGGCGCCCCTCGCTCCCCCCCCGATTGCCGGTAAGCTCAGGTCGGCGCTGTCGCGGACCGTCCCACGGTCTCGTGCGCCGGCCGACCGCTACCCTGCTGCACCTCGTCGAGCCAGACGCTGTGGTGCTGGCGGGCCCAGCCCTCGTCCACTTCGCCGCTGATCATGCCCTCGAGCGCGCCCTCGCTGCCGAACGTGCCAAGGTAGATGTGCGCTACCACGGCGGTCGTGAGCACGAGTGCACTCACGCTGTGGACGATGTTGGCGGTCTGCATGGCCGCCCGTTCGAAACCGAGGTTCGGGAACAACATGAAGAACCCGGAGATCACCATGGCCGTGTCGCCGATCACCAGTACCCAGTAGTAGGTCTTTTCGCCCGCGTTGGCGAAGCCGGCCGGCGGGTGACTCGTGTCGAAATACCCGCCTGCCTGCCTGAACCAATCGCGGTCGTAGGCGGCGGGGATATTGTGGTGGAACCACTTGATCAGCATCACGATCAGGCCGGCCGTGAAGGCGAGGGCGAGATAGTCGTGAATGGGCTTGGCGACGCCGGCCCAGGCCGCGAAGCCCTCCTTGCCGAGCAGCGGAATGAGTACCGACCGACCCCACAGCAGGCTGAATCCCGTGATGGCCAGGATGATGAACAGCACGGCCGTGTAC
>JAWOGY010000188.1:0-4084 GCA_046496425.1 Vicinamibacterales bacterium | reverse complement strand
ATGCCGCCAGCGCTTGCATCGGCGCCCCAATTGCGCATCATGCCCGGCCGGGGGGCAAGCCAACTTCCAACCATTGCCGGAGCAAAGCAGCAACATGAGCATCGTCACGGAATTCAAAGAGTTCGCCATGAAGGGCAACGTCGTCGACATGGCGGTCGGCGTCGTGATCGGCACGGCCTTCGGAAAGATCGTCGCGTCGTTCGTGGCGGACGTGATCATGCCACTGCTCGGCAAGATCGTGGGCGGGGTCAATTTCAGCGATCTCGCGATCGACCTCGGCGCGAGTCCGAACGGCGAGCCGGTGCTCATCAAGTACGGCTCCTTCCTCCAGTCCGCATTCGACTTCCTGATCATCGCTGCCGCGATCTTCATGGCGCTCAAGGCCATCAACAAGCTCAAGAGGCCGCCCCCGCCGGCCGCGCCCGAAGCGCCGCCCGCCGACGTCGCGCTGCTCACCGAGATCCGCGACCTGCTGAAAAAGAACTGATCCCACTGCTCCCATCCGCCCCCGCTTTGCGCGGGGTAGGGCGGGGGAGTGGGAATCGGCTCACCTGCCCAGCGCCGCAAACGCATCTCGCGTCAGGTTCTCTGGCTCGCCCGCAGTGCAGGCCACGTCGTCCTCGATGCGGATGCCGCCGAACGGGCGCAGCCGCTCGACGGAGTCCCAGCGGATGTGCCGGCCGCGCCCGTCCGCACGGGCCTCGTCGAGCAGCAGGTCGATGAAGTACACGCCGGGCTCCACCGTCACCACGAAGCCCGGCTCGAGCACGCGCGTGAGCCGCAGGAAGGGATGGCCGTCGGGCCTCGGGATCTCGCGCGTTCCGGAGGCATCCGCGGCGAGACCCGCCACGTCGTGGACCTGCAGACCGAGCAGGTGGCCGATGCCGTGCGGGAAGAACACGCTGGTGACGCGCTCGGCCACGGCGGTGTCCGCGTCGCAGCCGATGATCCCGGCGTCCTGCAGCAATGCGCCAATGGCGCGGTGCGCGTCGAGGTGCACGTCGCGATAGTCGCGTCCGGCGCGGATGCCCGCGCACAGGCCCTGCTGCAGCGAATCCATGGCGGCGACCAGCGCGGAGAATTCCTCGTCACCGCCCGACACGGTCCGTGTGATGTCGCTCGCATAGCCGCGGAACTGCGCGCCCGCGTCGATCAGGAACGATCGTCGCGCGCGGGCCCGCCGGCGATCCATGTGCTGGTAGTGCAGCACGGCGGCGCCCTCGTCGAACGCGATGATGTTTCCGTAGGGCAGGTCGTCGTCGCGTGACTCGGCCGCTGCGCAGTAGGCGAGGTGTACCTCGAACTCGGAGGCGCCGGCGAGGAAGGCCTCGCGCGCGGCGACGTGCCCGCGGGCTGCCATCGACGAGGCGCGGCGCATGCAGGCGAGCTCGTAGGGCGTCTTGACGGCCCTCAGGTGGTGCAGGTGGGCCAGCACGGCTGGCGGGTTGACGGCGGCGAACCCCCAGCCCTCGAACTCGGGCTGCCACTCGCCGATGAATGCATGACGTTGCGACCCGAGATCGAGCAGCGGCCGGGCCGCGGACGGTTCGCGTACGACGGAGATCTCGAACTCGTCCTGCCAGGGGCCGCTCGGCAGCTCGGGTGGCCGGTGCCAGTAGTCCGCAGGCTGGTGGAAGACCAGTCGCGGCCGGGCTTCGCCCGGCGCCCATGCGATGAAGCAGTCGGGTGCGTCCGTGACAGGCACCCAGTGCTTGAAGTGCGGGTTGACGGCAAACGGGTAGGGCCGGTCATCCTGGAAGGCATAGCGGGGCCGGCCGGAATAGGCCACCAGGCCGTCGAAGCCGCCCGCCGCCAGCGCCGCCTCGGTGCGACGGCGCAGCTCCTGCAGGTGGGCTGGGAAGTGCTGGTCGATGTCCTCGAGCATGTTTCGAACCCCGGAAAGACAGCCTGGATCGCGACATCTTGCCGAAGCACGGGGTTTGTCGCCATTCAGAGACAGTTCCGGGCGCCGACATGTCGGCGCTCCGTCCTACACTTTCCCTCGCGCAATCACCCTGACCCGAGGAGAGAACTCCAGGTCCGGCCCGATTGACCGAAGTCTGCTCACTCGTTCTCAATCTGATAACTGGGGTACACCTGATGAACACGAAGATTGCACTTGCCGCCGCCCTTGCCGCGCTGGTCCTTGCTGGCTGCGCGAAGAAGGAAGAGGCCACGCAGGCCGTTGACGAAGCCGCTGCTGCCGCCGCTGCCGCCGCCGACGAGGCTGCGAACGCCGCTGCCGAGGCCGTCGATGCCGCCGGCGAGGCTGTGGAGGCTTCCGCGGAAGCTACGGGCGAGGCCCTCGACGCCGCTGCCGATGCCACTGCTGCGGCCGCTGGCGACGCCGCCGACGCCGCTGCCGCGGCCGCTGGCAGCGCCGCCGACACCGCTGGCGAGATGGCCTCGGACGCCGTGCAGGCGACCGGCGAAGCCGTCGAGAACGCCGGCGAGGCCATCCAGGAAGTCGCCAAGTAACTGGCGATCAGCCTGAGCTGAACGGGACGGGCGGGTGCCGAAAGGGACCCGCCCGTTTCTTTTTGAGGTTTCACCGTTGTTCGCAACGGAAAGACGGGTGCTCCGACAGGAGGTGGGCGAGCCGTGAACGTCACGCTTCGTGAGGCCCGAAATGATGAGAAGGACCGCGCCTGGATTCGCGCGGTCTATCGCGACTACCTGTCCGAGTTATCCGCCTCGAGATCGGGTATTTTTCCGATCTCAGCCGAGTGGCGTGGCCGGGACGACGAATTCCTGGCGGACTGGTTCCGCGATCCCGCCACCCATGCCTTCGTGATCCTCGCAGACGGCTCCCGCGCCGGGTTCGCGCGGGTGGCTCGCCTGCCCGCGTGGCCGCGCGGCGGGGCGGACTTCCGCATGAGCGAGTTCTTCATCGCACCCGCCGAGCGCCGCCGTGGGGTGGGTGCACGGGCCGCGATGCTGCTATTCAGTCGCTTCGAGGGTGAGTGGGAAGTACTCGAGGACGCCGGCAATCGTGCGGCGTTGGCGTTCTGGCGCCGGGTCATCGGCGCACAGAGCGCCGGGCGCTTCCGCGAGATTCACGAGGGAAGCGAGATCCGGCAGCGCTTCCGCAGCGCCGTCAGGCCGCCCGAAGAGGCGGGCTGACCGCGGGTCGTCAGGCCCGCCGACGGGCCGTCCCGCGCGAGGTGGCCTTGCCGAGGACGCCTGAGAGATATCGCCCCGTGTGCGAGCCAGCCACCGCAGCGACCGCCTCGGGCGTGCCGGCCGCCACGATCTGGCCGCCGCCAACGCCGCCCTCCGGCCCGAGGTCGATCACCCAGTCCGCCGACTTGATGACGTCGAGGTTGTGTTCGATGACGACGATCGTGTTGCCCTCGTCGCGCAGGCGCAGCAGCACGCCGAGCAGCTGCTCGATGTCGTGGAAGTGCAGGCCGGTGGTCGGCTCGTCGAGGATGTATAGCGTGCGTCCAGTCGCGCGCTTGGCGAGTTCGCGTGCGAGCTTGACGCGCTGTGCTTCGCCGCCCGACAGCGTGGTCGCGTTCTGGCCGAGGCGCACGTAAGAGAGCCCCACGTCGAGCAGGGTGTTGAGGCGCGACTGCAGCGCCGGCACGCTGCGGAAGAACGCCGCGGCGTCCTCGACGGTCATTTCGAGGACCTCGTGGATGTTGCGGCCCTTGTAGCGCACCTCGAGCGTCTCGCGGTTGTAGCGCATGCCGCGGCAGGCGTCGCAGGTCACGTAGGCGTCGGGCAGGAAGTGCATCTCCACCTTGATGACGCCGTCGCCCTCGCAGGCCTCGCAGCGGCCGCCGCGCACGTTGAAGCTGAAGCGCCCGGGGTCGTAGCCGCGCGCCCTTGCCTCGGGGACCTCGGCGAAGAGCTCGCGGATGGGACCGAACAGCCCCGTGTACGTCGCCGGGTTCGAGCGCGGCGTGCGGCCGATCGGGCTCTGGTCGATATCGATGACGCGGTCGACCTGCTCGAGCCCCTGGACTTCGCGGCACGACGCCGAGTCGCCGCCGGAATCCTGCAGCGCGGCCGCGACGTGTCGATACAGCGTGTCCACCACCAGGGTGGACTTCCCCGAGCCGGACACGCCCGTGACGCA
>JAWOGY010000181.1:0-7250 GCA_046496425.1 Vicinamibacterales bacterium | reverse complement strand
GCCGCCCGGCGCCGCGTAGCCCAGCACGTCGTACTTGTCCATGAACTCGTACTGATGGCACGCGACGAAGCCGGCCTGCTTGATGAGGTACGACGAGCGGATCTGGCGCGGGCCGAAGCGCAGGTGCGAAATCGTGATGGCGCCGGCTTTCTTCGAGTCGTAGACGAAGTACCCCTGGGCGTGGTTGTCGGTCTCCTCGCCGATGATCTTGATGGAGTTCTTGTTCGCGCCCACCGTGCCGTCCGAGCCGAGGCCGAAGAACACCCCGCGGTGCACGTCCTTCGGCTCGATGTCGAGATCGGCGTCGTAAGGGAGCGACAGGTGCGTCACATCGTCCATGATGCCGATGGTGAAGTGGTTCTTCGGCGCGGGCTTGGCCAGTTCGTCGAACACGGCCTTGACCATCGTCGGCGTGAATTCCTTCGAGGACAGGCCGTAGCGCCCGCCGATGACCTTCGGATCGGCGGCGAAGGTGGACTGGCCGGCGTCCTTCGCCTCGCGCAGCGCGGTCACGACGTCGAGGTAGAGCGGCTCGCCGAGGGCGCCCGGCTCCTTCGTGCGGTCGAGGACCGCAATGCCCTTGACCGACGACGGCAGCGCCTTCATGAACTGTTCGAGCGGAAACGGCCTGTACAGCCGGAGCTTCAGGACGCCCACCTTCGCCCCGCCGGCGTTGAGCCATTCGACGGCCTCGTGCGCGATTTCGGCGCCGGTGCCCATGACGACAATGACGCGGTCGGCTTCCGGGTGGCCGACGTAGTCGGCCAGGCCGTACGCCCGTCCGGCGATTTCCTTGAAACGCGCCATCGCCGCCTCCACGTGGGCGGGGCACTCGGTATAGAAGAGGTTGCAGGCCTCGCGGGCCTGGAAGAAAGCGTCCGGGTTCTGGGCGGTCCCGCGCAGCAGCGGCCGGTCGGGCGTCAATGCGCGGCCCCGGTGCGCCGCGATGAGATCGTCGGGTAGCATCCGGAGCAGTTCGTCATCGGCGAGGCGCACGATCTTGGCCACCTCATGCGACGTGCGGAACCCGTCGAAGAAATGCAGGAACGGGACACGAGACTTGAGCGTGGCCAGCTGGGCGATGGCGGCGAAGTCGTGCGCCTCCTGGACCGATCCCGACGCGAGCATCGCAAATCCGGTCTGGCGGCACGCCATGACGTCCGAGTGGTCGCCGAAGATGGACAACGCGTGCGTGGCCACCGTGCGGGCCGAGACGTGCATGCAGAACGAGGTCAGCTCGCCTGCGATCTTGAACATGTTCGGAATCATCAGGAGCAGGCCCTGCGACGCGGTGAACGTCGTCGTGAGAGCGCCCGCCTGGAGCGCGCCGTGGACCGCGCCCGCGGCGCCGCCTTCGGACTGCATCTCCGTAACCTGCGGGACTGTGCCCCAGACGTTCTTCAGGCCCTTGGCCGACCACTCGTCGGCCCACTCCCCCATGTTGGAGGACGGCGTGATGGGGTAGATCGCGATGACTTCGTTGGTGCGGTGGGCAACGGAGGCGACTGCTTCGTTGCCGTCGATGGTGATGTGCTCCCGTGTCATGTGTGTGCAATCTCCGATTGAAGACCGGGCAGAGCCGTGGAAGTGCCTTCGGTGTGTCCCGGGGCGGGCCTGGTCGGACCCTCCGTCTTACGCAACCTCCGTGCCCTCCGGAATGGCCGTGGAATGCGTGATTTCCAGGCCGTTCCGAATGGGAACTCCCTCCGCTGCCGGATTTCCGGCAACGCAGGCCGTCCGCCTGGTTAGACTGCGGTGAGTGCAACGAGGCCGGACGGAAGTTCGGAAGCCGCAACAGGTGACAACGAGGGGGCGGGGGAGGGGGGCCACCCACGCGGGAGCCGGACGCTCACCGACAGCCACCAAACAGTACTACGTGATCGGGCATTTGTGAAGCGTGAAGGGGCGGGCGAGGGGCCCGCCGCCGGCGCACACGACGCGCAGCCGACCAGACCGCGAGACGACGGATCACAGGCCGTCGTCCCTGTAGAATAGAAAGTGAGAGGGGGGCTCGTGCGACGAGGAAAGCGCCGGCAGCCGCTCGCTGCCGCTCTGATCGGGCTGGGGTTCGCCTTCGCGTGCGCGCGCGAGCCCGTTGCGCCAGCGAACCAGGCCGGGCCGGCCTTTTCGGGGGCGTCCCGAACGGCGTCGAGGACAAGGGTCGTGATCCTCGGCGACAGCCTCACGGCGGGATACGGGCTCTCGGCGAACGAGTCGTACCCGAGCCTCCTGCAGCAGCAATTGCGATCGCGCGGCCTGGATGCCGACGTGATCAACGCCGGTGTGTCCGGCGACACTTCCGCTGGCGGGCTTCGCCGCGTGGACTGGGCGCTTGACGGCGACGCGGCGGTTCTGGTTGTCGCGCTCGGGGGCAACGACGCGCTGCGGGGGCTCGGCACGGAGGACCTTCGCCGCAACCTCTCCGCCATCATCGAGCGCGCCCGGCAGCGGAACGTGACGGTCATCCTCGCAGGGATGGAGGCCCCGCCGAACCTCGGCCGGGCCTACACCTCGGCCTTCCGGCAGGTGTACCGCGATCTCGCGGCGCAGTACCGCGTCGCACTCATCCCGTTCTTGCTCGAGGGCGTGGCCGGCAGGCCCGCCCTGAACCAGGCGGACCTCATCCACCCCAACGCGGAAGGGGCGGCGAAAGTGGCTGAACTGGTCTGGCCGTTCGTCGAACGCGCGGTGCGCGAAGCGGGGCGCGATGATTGAACTCCGGCAGGTGACGAAGACGGTGCAAAGCGGCGGACAGCCGCTGACCATTCTGCACCCGCTCGACTTGCTGGTGCCACCCGCGCAGTTCCTGGCGATCACGGGGCCGTCGGGCAGCGGGAAGTCCACGCTGCTGGGCCTTGTCGCGGGCCTTGACGCCCCCAGCGGCGGCCGCATCCTGATCGGCGGACGCGATATCACCGGGCTCGGCGAGGACGACTTGGCACGGCTCCGCCGTTCGACGATCGGTTTCGTCTTCCAGTTCTTCCACCTGCTGCCTTCGCTCACGGCGCTCGAGAACGTCTGCGTGCCCATGGAGATCGCGGGCCGCAGGGACGCCGAGTCCCGGGGCCGCGACCTGCTGGCGGAGGTGGGGCTCACCGACCGCGGCCATCACTATCCGTCGCAGCTCTCGGGTGGCGAACAGCAGCGCGTCGCCATCGCCAGAGCGCTCTCGAACGACCCGCCGATCCTGCTGGCCGACGAGCCGACCGGCAACCTGGATTTGGAGAACGGGCAGCACGTCATGGAACTGCTGCTCGAGATCCGGCGGACGCGCGGGGCCACGCTGATGCTCGCCACCCACGATGCGGCGCTCGCCGCGCGCGCCGACTCCCGGCTGCGGCTGCGAGGCGGCCGCGCCGAATCTGGCGGGAACTGACGCCATGTTCATCGTCCGGATGGCGTGGCGGGAGCTGCGATGGGCCTGGCGCCGGCTGCTGTTCTTCTTCCTCTGCCTGTCGATCGGCGTCGCCTCGATTGTCACGCTCAGGTCTGTCGTGCAGAGCGTCCGCGCCGCGCTGCGGGCAGAGTCGCGCACCCTGCTTGGGGCGGACCTCGTTCTCTCGACCAGCCGCCCGTGGGCGCCCGGCGCCAGGGGCCGGATCGATGCGCTCGCGGCACCGTGGCAGGTGTCCGTGTCGGCCGACGAGATCGAGACGCTGACCATGGTCCGGCCCGCCGACGAGCGCAAGGCGATGTCCCGGCTGGTCGAGCTGCTGGGCGTCGAGCCGGCCTACCCCCTGTACGGCGCGCTCGAACTCGATGGCAGCCAGCGCTACGCGCACGCACTGCTGAAGGGACGAGGCATGCTGGTGCGGCCCGAACTGCTCGCGCAGCTCGACATCGCCGTCGGCGACGAGGTCATCGTCGGCGACACCCGCTTCACGATCCGGGGCGTCGTCGTGGCTGAACCGGGCCGCCGCGCGGGCGCGTTCAGCTTCGGGACCCGCGTCCTGGTCGACCTCGAAGACCTCCGGGCGTCGGGGCTGCTCGGATTCGGCAGCCGCGCGACCCACCGCGTGCTGCTGAAGCTGCCGGAGGCCGGCGTCGCGAGGCTGACGCGGGAGTTGCGGCAGGCGTTCCGCGGCGCCTTCGTCTCGGTGCGCAGCTACCAGTCCGCAGAGGACCAGATGGGGCGCGAACTGGCGAGGGCGGAGAACTACCTGAGTCTCGTCGGCCTCATCATCGTCATTCTCGGCGGAGTGGGCGTCTGGAGTGTCATCCGCGTCTTCGTGCAGCAGAAGCTGCGCAGCGTCGCGATCCTCAAGTGCGTGGGGGGCGGCGCGCGGCAGGTGCTCGCCATCTACGTGGCGCAGGTGGTCTTGATGGGGTTGACGGGGAGCGCCCTCGGCCTGGTCATGGCATCCGTGGCCCTCGTGTGGCTGGGGCCGGTCGTCGCCACGGCCACGGGTCTCGAGGCGGCCGTCGGGCTGACCGCGAGCGCGGCCGCACAGGGCGCCGGCATCGGCCTGCTGGTCGCGCTGCTGTTCGCGCTGGTCCCCCTGCTGGAGGTTCGGCACGTGCGCCCGTCGCTCCTGCTGCGGGCGTCGGAGCCTGCCCGGCCGCGGCGCGACGCGGCCTGGTTCGCATCCACGCTCGGCATTGGCGTCCTGCTGGTGGCGCTTGCGGCGTGGCAGGCCGGTTCGTGGCGGGTGGGTGCCATTCTCGCCGGCGGGTTCGCGGGAGTCTCGGCGCTCCTGGTCGGCGCCGGCGCGTTGCTCGTGCGCGCGCTGCGGCCGCTTCGGCGCAGCCGCCTGCTCGCCGTCCGCTACGCGTCCCGGCGGGTGGGCAGGCCGGGGAGCCAGGTCCGGCCGATTCTGCTGGCCGTCGGACTCGCGGCGTTCCTCGTCGTCGGCGTCCGCGTGCTCCAGGACGGGCTGCTCCAGGCGCTGGCGCTCAACATGCGGCCCGACAGCCCTGATCTGTTTCTGATTGACGTGCAGCCGGACCAGGCCGAGCCCGTGCGCGCCTTCCTTCGCGAGACCGTGGCGGTTCCGGGCGGCGAGCCGGTGCTCATCCCCGTGCTGCGGGCCAGGATTACCGGGATCCGGGGCAGGGAGGTCACGCTCGACAGTTACGAGGACGTTCGTGCGCGCGGCGGGGGCTTCGGCCGGGAATACGTCGTCACCTACCGGTCCGGGCTTGCGGACAACGAGCGGCTCGTCGCTGGTGAGTTCTGGCCGGCGGGCGGGCTGGAGGGTGCACAGGTGTCGGTGGAGCAGGGCATTGCGGCGAGGCAGCAGTTGCGCCTGGGCGACACGGTCCAGTTCGACATCCTGGGCCGATCCGTGGAGGCGTCCATCACCAGCATCCGCAAGGTCGACTGGGCGGACGCGCGCGCGGGCGGCTTCATGTTCGTCTTCCGCCCCGGCGCGCTCGAGTCGGCGCCGGCGACGTTCATCGCGCCTGTCATCGGCCCCCCCGAGCCGGCCGCGCGGGCGCGCTTCCAGCGCGACGTGACGGCCGCCTTTCCAAATGTCTCGGTGATCGACGTACGCGAGATTCTCGCCGGCATCGCGCGGGTGCTGCGCAACCTCACGCTGGCGGTGTCGGTCGTCGGGGCGCTCGTGCTCGTAAGCGGCCTGCTGATTCTCGTCGGCTCGATTTCGATGACGCGGTTTCAGCGCATGTACGAGGTGGCGGTCCTGAAGACGCTGGGCGCCACCGCCGGCCAGGTGGCCGCCATGCTCGCCGTGGAGTACAGCCTCATTGGCGCCTCGGCGGGCGTGGTCGGGTGCGCCGGGGCGCTCGGCCTGTCGTGGGCGGTGAGCCGGTTCGTGCTCGAGCTGCCCTGGGAACCGGCGCCGGGTACTTTCCTGGCTGGCTTCCTGGGAGCGTCGGCGCTGGTCGCCGCCGTCGGGGTGCTGGCAAGCCTGGACGTGCTGCGCCGCAAGCCGCTCTCGACGCTGCGAGCCGAGTAGGCCGGGCGCCTGGCCAGGTGTTATGATGGGATATTGATCGGGTTGCAGGCGATGCAGGAGTAAGCGTCATGTCCGAAAACTACCGCGAAGCCCTCGAGCGGAAGCGAGTTGAGATCCTGACAACCGGCGGAGTCCGTCCCCTCGCGGCGACCATGGAGAACAACTCCCGCCAGGGCGATATGGCCGACCAGGCCGACGGCAACAACGAAGTCCACATCCAGCTCAAGCTGAAGCAGACCGACGCGAAGATCCTGCAGGCCATCGAAGAGGCGCTCGCGCGGCTCGAGAAGGGCAGCTACGGAACCTGCCGGGACTGCGGCGAGCCGATCTCGCCGGCCCGCCTCCACGCGATTCCGTGGACGCGCGTCTGCATCACCTGCAAAGAGAAGCAGAACTCGTGAACCCGGCCGACCACCTCGCCTTGCTGCAGGAGTTCTACCGCGAAAAGGCGGGGCTCTACGTGCGCCACCAGGCCGTCGCCGAGCGCGTCGCCGCTTACGACAGCAACAACGCCTACCAGTACGTGCTGGCCCGCGAGGACGCGCACCTGGAGTGGCTTCGGCGGGCCATCGGTGAATCGGGCGCAGCAGCCGGCGAACTGCCGCCGCCTCCGACGCTGGCATCTGGCGCGGCCGCGGAGGCCGCGCGTGTTTTGGCCGGAGAGGATGCCCGCACGGCGGGGGAGTTGCTGACCCGCTGGCAGCCTCGCGTGGCGTCCATGACTCACGCCCGGGATCGCAAGATGCTCGAACTGGTGCTGGGCGAGGTCGCCGAACACCAGCGTTTCTTCGCGCAGGCTGCCGACGCCAGGGCCGACCTGCTCGGGCGCCGGCCCGGTGGGGCGGGCACCGGCGGCGGCGTGCTCCCGAGGCGTTGGGCAGAGTAGCGTCATGGAACGCGCCGCCATCGCCCTGGGCAGCAATCTCGGGGATCGGCAAGCGGTGCTGGAGGACGCAGCGGGACGGTTGGCCAGGCACCTCGACGCTCTCGCGGTTTCCGCGTTCATCGACACGGCGCCGGAAGGCGTCGGCACCCAGCCGCGATTCCTGAACGCGGCGGCCGTCGGCGGCTGGTCCGGCGGGGCGCGCGCGCTGCTGGACCTGCTGCTCGCCATCGAGCGCGCGGCCGGGCGCGAACGTCCGTATGCCGGCGCACCCAGGACGCTCGATCTGGATCTCATCCTGCTGGGGCCGTCGGTCATCGAGGAGCCGGACCTCGTCGTGCCCCATCCCCGTTTCAGGGACCGAGGCTTCGTGCTCGCTCCTCTGTGCCAGATCGCGCCGGACCTGGTGGACCCGGTGACGGGACACACGGTGGCGGACCTGTACCGGT
>JAWOGY010000084.1:0-6196 GCA_046496425.1 Vicinamibacterales bacterium | reverse complement strand
GCACCGGGAACCTCCTGCGGAGATCCATCAACGTCCAGTTGAACGCGCAGAGGTAGTCGGGGATGCGCTGGACGCTGTCGTGGCCGGGTTCCGCGAGCACGGCCAGGGGGCAGGCCTTGCAGTCAAAGCGGTGAGGGCAGCGGATGCATGAGCCGTGCAGGGAGCGGCGCCCGGGTCCGGCGTGGAACATGCCGATTCTTCGGGCGCGCGCGGGGAGGCCGGCGAGCCGGGTCCAGAATGCCGGGTCCGCCACGTGGCCAATCCGCATCGGCTGGATGGTTGCGGCCAGGCGCGGGTTGGCGAAGCGCTGGCTCGACTCGGCGAGCATCGGGCAGGCGTACACTTCTCCGTCGACGTCCACGGTGACGCTGCCACGATCGACTGCCCCGCAGAGGGCGCCCGTCGCGGCGGGAGCCTTGTTCGAAAACTTCCTGAATGCCGTCAGCGGCACCCCGCCGGTATCTTCATAGTGACGGCGCGCGATCGAGTACACCTCCATCAACTGCCGGTCGAGCGTCCTGAGCACTGCCGGGGTCCATCTCGCGGCCTGGCCGGTGGCCGGGGCGATGGCTATGGACGGCAGGCGCTTCTCGAGGAAGTAGGTAAACGACTCGGCGAGGTACGGCACGGCATCGGCGTCGAGCGTCACCCCCACGGAGAGGCGCCGCCAGAAGATCTCCGCGGCATCGGCGCAGAGCCGGTCGAGCGCCTCGTCGACGGGCGCGAAAGCGTGCTTCCCGCGCACCGACTGCGCGGGAAGCACGCCGTCGAAACTCAGTTCGATCTCGAACAGGTGCCGATCGAGGAACCTGACGGTCGCCGGCGTCAGTAGCGTGCCGTTGGTGGCAAGGCCGTACTGCACTACCAGGCCGGCCCGCCGCCGCTCGATGTACTCCACGGCCCGCCGCATCGAGTCGAGGGCCAGCAGTGGCTCCCCGCCGGCGAAGATCACGTGCACGCCCGGGCTCGTCGTCTGGAGCGCGCGTTCTGCGGCTGTCTCCAGTACGGGCCAGGGCATAGGCCCCGCCGATCTGGCGTTCTGATAGCAGTAGCGACACCTCAAGTTGCACTCGCCCGTCAGGACGAGCGTCATCATCCGCAGCGGACCGCGATGCGCGGCCGGCCTTCTCATCGGCCTGTCTTCGGCCGCGTCTTCGGCGCGACGCTGCAGGGCTTGCCGCCCCCGCAAGGTTTGCCGCCCAGATCGATCTCGACGCCGTGGAGCATGCCCGCCACGTCAGGCAGGACCTCGCAGGGTTTGCCGCCGCACGGCTTGCCGCCGTCCAGCCCGGGTTTCGGCGGACGTACCCGAATGCTGCTCCGGGCGGCGCCGACCAACCGTTCGACCTCGGCCAGGACGGCATCGATCTGGTCAAGTTGCCTCTTCCCGATACGCGACTTCGGCGACATGATTGCCTCCTTCTCCCGCTGGCTCTCGCGGCCGAGGCGGGCCCATCACCAGCGGCTGGGGCCAGCCTTCAGACTCCACAGGTTTCCCCTCACCTCCTCTCTGGAGAACACCAGCCACCGGCCGTCAGCGCTGATGTCGAAGTCGTAGAGCGTGAGATCGCGGCCGAACACCGGGGACGGCACAACCTCCCGCGCGGTCCCGTCGGCCGGATCGACGTCTTTGAGCACGAGCGCCTCTGCCTTCCCCCATCCGCCGAGCACCAGCAGCCGGCCGGTCGCGCGGTTCCACCTCGCTCGCGAGGCGGTCGCCCCGCTGGTGACCTGGCGCGCCGGTCCCAGGCCGCCGGACGGCACAAGATACACGTCGCTGTTGACCACGCCTCCGACGTACGCGATGGCCGTGCCGTCGGGCGACCAAACGGGCGCAAAACAGCTGTGCTTCTGCGTCGTGATGACCATGGGTGTGCCGGTGGCCCGGCCGTTCTGCACTCCGCTGACCCACACCTGGTTCGTGCCGGTCCGATCGGACACGAAGGCGAGACGGCGTCCATCAGGAGACCAAGCCGGGTGGACCTCCGCCGCCGGGTCGGTCGTGAACTGCTGTGCGGGGCCGCCCACGGCCGGCGCAATCCAGATGTCGCGCTGCCCGCCGATCACCCGGAAGTACGCCACCCACCTGCCGTCCGGAGACACGGCCGGATGCGACACCGTTCCCGGCTGATCGGTCACCTTCCAGGCCTCGCCCGAGGGTGCCCCGGCGCTCAGCGGCTGGGCCCACAGCCTGTAACCGTCCATCCGGTCCGACACGAACACGACGCCCGACCCGTCGGGCAGGAACACCGGGCTGCGGTCATCGCGGCTGCTGCCGAAGGCGGACTCCGTGCCCGTGCGGAAGTCTCGCAAGACGAGGTCCGGATTGTCGAGCGCGGCCGAGTAGACAAGCGTGCCGCCGTCGGCCGACACGGTGGGATGGCGCTCGGGGCCCGCCCCGCGGGTCAGGCGTTTCGGCACGCCTCCGGCGGCGCGCACCCACCACAGCGCCAGGGTGTTCTCCCGGGTCGAGGTGAAGTAGACGAACCTGCCGTCGCGCGACCAGGCCGGATCCCCGTCGCGCGCATCGTCCCTGGTGAGCCTCGCCGGCGTGCCGGTCCCCTTCGCCGTCAGCGTCACGATGAAGAGATCCCGCTGGGCGCGGTAGCCGATGCGGCGGCCGTCCGGCGACCAGGCTGGTTCGCGATGTTCGAAGAGCCCGAATTCCGGGCCCTCGCCGGTGACAAACTGCACGTCCGTTGCCGCGGGCAGCGAGGCGACCGCAATCCGCGGCTCGCCCTGCGCATTGGGGCGGACAAACGCCAGGCGTGTCCCGTCGGGCGACACCGCGGGTTCGTCCGCGTCGTCTATGACCAGCGTGGCCTGGCTGCCCGGCATGCGCGGCGCTTTCCATAGGGCGGCGCGCTCGTCGTGCTCCGCGACGAACACCACCGCGCTTCCATCCGGGAACCAGGCCGGGGATCGCTCATCGCGCGAATCCCGCGTCAGCCTGACGCTCGCGCCCGTCCGTGCGTCGGCAAGCCAGACGAAGGAACGGCCGCCCTCCGTGCTGGTGAAGGCCACCGTCGTACCATCGGGCGAAAGCGCCGGGTCCATGTGCGGAGCTGCCTCGGTCGTGATCTGCCTCGGAGAGGTCCAGGCCGGCTCCTCCCGCGCGTGACGAATCCACAGGTAGCCAGCGGCTGCCGCCACGGCGATCCCCAGCGCGACCGCCCATTTCACGATCCGGCGGGCGCGGATCGCGGGGCCTGACGTCCCCGGCGTTGGCTGCCCGGGCTCGCGCGACAAACGCGATCTCGAGACGGGCCGGTCGACGGCTGCCGCGTCGCTGTCGCGGTCCAGCCTGAGCAGGTCCGCCTTGATTTCGCGCGCCGTCTGATAGCGCAGATCGGGGTCTTTTTCGAGCGCCTTCCGGATGAGGCGATCGAGGTCTTCGGGCACCGCCGGGTTCACGTCCCGGGGCGCGGCGGGCGTCTCGCGGAGGACGGCATCGAAGATGAGCGCCGACGAGCGGCCCTCGAACGCGCGGCGGCCCGTGGCCATCTCGTAGAGCACGCAGCCGAACGAGAACAGGTCCGTGCGCTGGTCGAGCGGGTCGGCCCTGATCTGCTCGGGAGACATGTAGGGCGTCGTGCCGAGGGCGGCGCCGGGAGAGGTGAGCAACTGCTCGTGCGTCTCCTCTGCTTCGCCCTGCTCGATGGAGGCGTAGACGTCCTTCCCGGGCGTTAGCTTCGCGAGGCCGAAGTCCAGGATCTTCACGTGGCCCGCGGCGGTGATGAAGATGTTCGCGGGCGTGATGTCGCGGTGGATGATCCGCGCCGTGTGGGCGGCCTCGAGCGCGTCGGCGATCTGGCAGCCCCAATCCACGATGAACGGCGCGTGGAAGGGCGCCGACTTCAGGCGGTCGCGCAGCGTGGACCCGTCGAGCAACTCCATCACGATGAAAGGCTGCTCGTGGCTCAGGCCGAAGTCGTGGATCGTGCAGATGTGGGGGTGGTTGAGCGCGGACGCGGCGCGCGCTTCACGCTCGAACCGGAGGACGGATTCGTGGCTCTTCGCCCGGGCCGTCGAGAGGAACTTGATCGCGACGCGCCGGCCGAGGGAGGTGTCGAGGGCCTCGTAGACCTCGCCCATGCCCCCGCCGCCGAGCCTGCGGTTCACGCGGTAGTGCGAAACCGTCTGGCCAACCATACCGCTACGGCTCCTGGGCGACAGGATGGCCGCTGGTCGTGGTGCGGGAGCCACCAGTGGCCGGGGCGCCGCGCGACTGCGTCAGATCACCGCCATGCTATAGACGGCTCCAGGTGAAGTCAACTCGCGACAAGCCCCGGCGCGGGCGGTTCCTCAGGAGAACTCGCGGCGGGTGGGGTAGGCCTTGCGCAGCAGGTCGAAGGCCTTGCCGCGCTCGGCCGCGCTCATGCCCACTGTCTTCCGCAGCGCTTCATCGTCTCGCAGGATCGGGCAGTGCGCGGTCACGGTGTCCGCGAGCGCTGCCACGCCGGCGCGATCGAGCCCGTGAAGGGCCGTGCCGCCGGGGGCGAAGCCCGCGAGCGGCAGGCCGGGCGCGCGCGGCGGCAGCGCCGTCGCGGGATCCCACGCGGGCTCGACACCCAGGAACGCGCACGCGGCGCGATAGACCATGGCGGTGCCGTTCAGCTTGCCTTCGAGCGAATAGCCGGCGATGTGCGGCGTGCCGATGTCCACGCGCGCCAGCAGGCGGCCGTCGATCGCGGGCTCGCGCTCCCACACGTCGAGCACCACGGCGTCGAGGCACTGCTCGTCGAGCGCCTTGTGGAGCGCGGCCTCGTGCACGACGCCGCCCCGGCCCGCGTTCGAGAGCCATGCGCCGGGCTTGAGGCGCGCGAGGAACGGCTCGCCAATCAGCCCCCAGGTCGGATCCGGGCCGTCGAACGTCAGCGGCGTGTGGCAGGTGACGATGTCGCAGTCGACAAGCTCGTGGAGGGGCCGGTACTTGGCGCTGCCCGTTTCGCGGGCCTTCGGGGGATCGTTGAGCACCGGCTCCATGCCGAGGGCCCGCGCCTTCGCGGCCACCAGCGAGCCGACGTGTCCCACGCCGACGATCCCCACGCGCCGGCCCGCGAGCGTCCCGCCGCGCAGTTTCGCGAGCGTCAGCCATGCGGCGGCCATGTATTCCGCCACCGCGTTCGCGTTGCAGCCGAGGGCCGTGTGGAAGGCGATGCCGAGCCGCCCGAGATCCGGCGTGTCGACGTGGTCGGACCCGGAGGTGGCCGTGCCGACGAACCGCACGCGCGTGCCGGCCAGAAGCGCCGCATTGACGCGCGTGATGGACCGCACCACCAGGAGGTCGACGTCCGCCAGGTCGGCGTGCGCGATCTCACGGCCGTGCTTCAGCCGCACCTCGCCGAGCGTACCGAAGGCGTCGCGGGCGAACGGGATGTTCTCGTCGGCAAGGATCGTCGGGCGCCGCATGCCGCGATTGTGCCGTCGCGGGCCGCCGGCGCGCAAGTGCGGGTCCGCTTCCTGCGGCGCCCGGCCGGTAGTACACTGCCTGCCGCAGCTCACGCCCCCGCGACAGGAACCCATCCATGACCAGCCTCGATCCGCCACGCCGCCGCCTTCCGGCACTGACGCTCGTGGTGCTTGCCGTGCTGGCGGCCGCCATCGTGGTCGCGCCTGCCCCGGCCGATGCGCAGGCGCTGCCGGGCCTGAGCGCGCTGCGCGTGACGTACAACACGCGCAAGGCCATGGCCAAACCGCAGGGCGAACTGAAGGAGCAGCTCGACGAGGTCGACAAGGCGCTCGCCGCGGCCACCCGTTCGGGCGACTTCGGCGAGGCGCGGCGCCAGCTGGCCAGGGGCCTGACGCTCCTCGCCGGCGACGCGTGGACGCCGGCCATCGACTACCGGAGTTCGCTCGTCATTCGCAGCGAGCGCACGATTGTGGATTCCTCCGAGCCGTACGCCGCGCGGCTGGAACAGATCTACAAGCCGGAGATCGATCTGACGCCGGCCCTCTCGGCGCGCGTGTCGCTGCTTCGGCGCGTGGCCGCGCAGGGGCGCGCGGCGCCGGCCTCCGCGCCGCCGCCGGCAATGGCGCCCATGGAGACGGTGCGGGAGTTCGGGCGCCAGGACGGCGTCGCGCGCGATCTGCGCGAGTCGCCCTTCCCTATCGAACTCGATCTCGCCGCGGTGGCGGACGGCGTGTACCTGCTCGAGGCCGAGGTCTTCGACGGCGAGACGTCCCTTGGCGCCGC
>JAWOGY010000065.1:0-3017 GCA_046496425.1 Vicinamibacterales bacterium | reverse complement strand
GTCGTCGACGCCGCCATCGGCACGAACCTCGAAGGGCCCCCGCGGGGTCGGACGCTCGACGTCATCACCGTCGTCAACCAGCTCGTCGCCCAGGGGAGCTGCGTCCTCTCGCTCGACGTCCCGACCGGCCTGAAGTCCGACGACGGCACACTGCCGGGCGACGTCGTGAACGCGAGCATGACCCTGGCGATCGGTCTCGCCAAGCGCGGCGCGGCGCCGGGCGATCACGTCGGCCGCCTGTTCGTCGGCGACCTGGCGCTGCCCGACGGGCTCTACGAGAGCATGGGGCTCGATGCGCCACGGATGCCGGGCTTCGTCACGGAGGTCGTGGCGGGCTGAGCGAGCGGCCGCCACACGATCCGGCTGCGTCAGTGCCGGAAGCCCGATCCGTCGCCGACCCCGGCCACGTCACGAACGCTACCCGAACGCTGCGTTTCCTACCCTCGGTCCGAAGGGAGGCAGCCGCCTTGCATGGCGGCGGCTCGCGTCGCTCTCGTCTCGCGCCGCTGCGCGTCTGCGCCGCTCGCCGTCGTCGCCCACCCGGCTCGGCCCGGATCGGCCGGACCGGACGACCCTGGAGGACCCAGCGATGCGACGAACCCCTGCCACACTCCTCCTCGCGGCGGCGTTGGCGATCGCCGCCTGTGCCGGACCACAGCCGGCGGACCTCGCGGAGACGATCACGCTTGACGGCTTCGCGGCCCAGATCGAACCGAGCCGCGTGGTCGGCGGCAGCGCCGGAAACCTGGAGTGCGTCGATCCCGCTTTCCCTGCCGCGCCTTGGCAGCTCCCGGTGGTCGAACACGTCGGCCGCGTCGGGGGCGCCGACTACGTGCTCTTCGCGCCCGCGCACTGGAACGGCGAACTGGTGTTGTTCGCCCACGGCTACGTCGCGCCGAGCTACCCCGACGGCGCCTTCCCCTTCGACGTGCCGATCGGCATCCAGCCGGGCGCCGGCGTTCCCGCGGACGTGGTCGCGCTGCGCGACCTGATGCTGTGTCAGGGGTACGCGCTGGCGGCCTCCAGCTACCGGACCCACGGGTACGCGGTCGAGGACGGCGTGCGCGACACGCACCTGCTCAACGCCGTCGTGCGGCGCCACCTCGGCGGGCCGCCGGCGCGGACCTACGTGCTCGGGCAGTCGATGGGCGGGCTGATCGCCGTCGCGCTCGCGGAGCGCTTCCCGGCCACCTACGACGGGGCGCTCGCCTTCTGCGGGCCGATCGCCGGCAGCCCCATGCAACTCGACTACGTCGGGCACGTGCGGGTGCTGACGCACGTCTTCCTGCCCCAGCTGTTCGACGGCGCCCACCCCTTCGCGACGCCGGCGATCAGCCACGAGGCGTACGTCAGTGCGTTCCTGCCGCGGCTGGAGACCCTGCTGGGCCAGCCGGCGCAAGCGTCCGCGCTCCTGTCGCTCGCCAGCGTCCGTCTGCCGTGCGGCATGCCGATCCTGCCGCTGGATCCCGCCGTCGACCTGGCCGACGTGGGCGCGGTCGTCGAGTCCCTGGCGACCTCGCTTGCCAGCGCCCTCTACTACTACGCGGTCGGCGTCGAAGACGTCCTCGCCCGCGGTGGCGGCGGCATCGCGTTCGACAACACCGCCACCGTGTACACCTTCGTCGACCCCGCGACGGGCATCGACGCGTCCGATGGCCTGAACGCCGCGGTCCTGCGCATCTCGGGCGATCCGCAGGCGATGCGCTACTGGGATCGCCACTACCAGCCGAGCGGCGACCTGCAGGTCCCGCTCGTCGCCCTGCACACCACGCACGATCCAGACGTGCCGTACCCGCACGTTCTCGTGTACGAGCACCTGCTCGCTGGACCGGCCGGCGCGGCCGACTGGCTGCGCGTGGACACCGTGGAAGCGTACGGCCACTGCAACTTCTCGGTACCCGACCTCGCGGGCGCGTTCGGCGCGCTCCGCGCGCGGGTGGAGACGGGCTGGTGGCCGCCGGTCGAGTAACGGCGAGCTGCCCCACATGGCCCCCACCCACCCACGACGAAGGGGGCCCGCAAGAGCGGGCCCCTCTGCCTTCTGGTAGGCGCGGCCAGGATTGAACTGGCGACCTCTACAGTGTCAATGTAGCGCTCTCCCACTGAGCTACGCGCCTGCGCGGTTCGTGTTGACGCCGTCCGGGTGGGTCCGGAGCGGGGGTGGTGGAGGCGCCGACCGGATTCGAACCGGTGAATGGAGGTTTTGCAGACCTCTGCCTTACCACTTGGCTACGGCGCCAAGCCCACAGAAGGTACCACGCGCCCCAGGGGCTGTCAACGCGTGGGGCACGGGGCCCGTGCCCATCGCCGGGGGCGCCTGGCGGACCACGGTAAGGTGCCCGCATGAGTGATGGCACGCCCCAGCGCTTCGCCCACCTGCACCAGCACACCGCCTACAGCCTGCTCGACGGCGCGGCCCGCATCAAGGACCTGGTCGAGTGGGTCAAGCAGGTGAGCCCGTCCGACGCCGCGCTGGCGATGACCGACCACGGCAACATGCACGGCGCGGTCGAGTTCAGCAAGGCCGCAGCGGCGGCCGGCGTCAAGCCGATCATCGGCTTCGAGGCGTACATGACGCCCGGCTCGCGCTTCGACAAGCGGCGCCTCGAGGGGCGCCTCGACGGTGGCTACTACCACCTCACCCTGCTCGCCAAGGACATGCAGGGCTACCGGAACCTGTGCAAGCTCTCGAGCCGCGCCTTCCTCGAGGGCTTCTACATGAAGCCGCGCATCGACTTCGAGCTGCTCGAGGAGCACCACGAGGGCGTGATCGCGCTGTCGGGTTGCCTGGGCGCGCAGCTGCCCCGCACGATCCTCGACGTCGGGCCGGAGGCCGGCGAGGAGGTGCTGCGGCGCTTCCTCGGGGTCTTCGGCGATGACTTCTTCATCGAGTTGCAGGACCATGGCCTCGACGAGCAGCGGCGGCTGAACCCCGTGCTCAAGGATCTGGCGCAGCGTCACGGCGTGGCCATGGTGGCCACCAACGACGGCCACTACGTCCGCAAGGCAGATGCCCG
>JAWOGY010000057.1:0-34732 GCA_046496425.1 Vicinamibacterales bacterium | reverse complement strand
GGCCCGGCCGCGGGGGTATAATCCGGGCGTTCGGCTCCTATCTGGAGGGTCAATGACGACGCGCACCGGACGTTCCTCTGGTCGGCACCGGAGAGGTCCCCGTGAGGGAACAGGTCAAGGTGCCCAGGACGCTGGTCGAGTAGACAGGAGCGAATCATGTCCGTAGACGACAAGGTCAGCCGGCGCGAGTTCCTTGAGAGGGGCGGCAAGGTGGTGAGCGCCGTCGCCGCGATGCCGGCGTGGCTGGCGGCAGCGAACTCCTCGGAAGCGGCCGCGGCGATGCCGCGGCGTACGCTCGGCCGCACCGGCGTCAGCGTGCCCATCCTGGCGATGGGATGCGGCAGCCGCTTCCTGGCCTACCCCGCCGATCGTGCGACGGCGGTGCTCGAGAAGGCCGTCGGCCTCGGCATCAACTACCTCGACACCGCAGCGGACTATGGGAAGGGCGAGAGCGAAACCCGGGTCGGCCGGTTCCTGGCGGCCCGGCGCCACGACGCATTCGTCGCGACGAAGATCTCGCCGGCGTCCCGGACGCGCGACGCCGCGCTCAGGGAGTTCGAAGCGAGCCTCAAGCGCCTCCAGACCGACTACGTCGATCTGCTGCACTTGCACGGGCTCGAGGGCGAGAGTGATCTCACGAGGATCGAGGCCGCTGACGGCGCGCTCAAAGCCCTCTACGAGCTCCGAGCGCAGAAGGTGGCGCGCTTCGTGGGCATCACGAGTCATGCCGACGGCGCCGTGATGGCGACGGCGATCGAACGCCACGACCTCGACTGTGTGCAAATGGCGATGAACCCGGCGCAGGCGCTGCGCTTTGAGGAGCTCGCGCTGCCCGCCGCCAACAAGAAGCGCCTCGGGGTGATCCTGATGAAGGTCACGGGCCAGGACCAGTTGCTCGGTGCCGGGAAGGCGACCACCGCCTCGCTGCTTCGCTACGCCTGGAGCCTGGCGATTTCTACCGCCGTCTGCGGCATGCCGAAGCTGGAGTTCCTCGAGGCGAACGTGGCGGCCGCGCGGGCGTACACGTCGGCTTTCTCGCCTGCCGAGATGGAGGGCCTCCGGAAGCAGTATGCCGTGCAGACGGTCGCGATGGCGCGCTTCTTCGCGCACCACCGCGACAATGGGGGCTGGACGGCGTAGGCCGGTCAGGCCGGCTCGCCCTCGGTTCGCTCGCCCCGTTCCCGCCCCTCGCGGGCGAGCAAGGCGACGAGCGCGGCGTGGCGGTACATGTCGGAAAACGTCGGGTAGTTGTAGAGCGTCTCGGCGATGTGCGCCGCGTCGGCGCCCGCGTCGAGGAACGCCTGCCCGATGTGAATCAGCTCGCTCGCGCTGTGGCCGATGATGTGGGCGCCGCGCAGCGCGAGCGTGTCGCGCTCGAACAGCAGTTTCACGAGGCCGCCCGTGGCGCCGACAATCTGCCCCTTCGGGTTCATCTCGTAGTGCCCGCGCCCGGCCACGAAGGGGATGCCCTTCTCCTTCAGCGCCTCCTCGGTGTCGCCGACGTAGCTGACTTCCGGGATCGCATAGATCGCAAACGGCAGGCGCGACGTCCGGAGCGTCGGTCCCGGGATGCCGTAGGCGTGCCGGATCGCCTGCCGGCCCTGCTCCATCGAGGTGCTCGCCAGCGCCGGGTAGCCGATCACGTCGCCGACCGCGTAGATGTGTGGGTGGACGGTCTGAAATTTTTCGTTCACCGTGAGCAGCCCGCGCGCGTCGGGCGTGATGCCGATCGCCTCGAGGCCGAGCCCGCGCGAGTTGCCGTCGCGGCCGACGCAGTAGAGCATCACGTCGGCCTCGAGCACGTTCCCGCCTCGCGTCGTGACCCGCGCCGTGGGCGGCGCCCCCTCCAGCCGGTCGACCCGGGCGTAGTGCTCGTTCGAGATGAAGGCGACGCCGAGCCTGAGCAGTTCCCGGCGCAGAAGGCCGGCAATCTCGCGGTCGACGAACGGCAGCAAGTCGGTGCGCGTGTCGACCAGCGTCACCGAGAGCCCGAGCGCGGCGAAAATCGACGCGTACTCCACCCCGATCACACCCGCGCCGAGCACGATCATCGATCGGGGCATCCGCGGCAGGCGCAGCACGGTGGTGCTGTCGAACACGGTCTCGTCGTCGAACGTGATGTCGGCCGGCCGGTTGGGCGCCGAGCCGGTCGCGATGACGATGACATCGGCGCGGAGCCGCAGCCTGACCTGCCCGTCGACGCCGTGCACCGCGATCGTGTGCGCGTCGAGGAACCGCCCCTCGCCCCGGTAGATCTCGATCGCATAGCGGCTCAGCGAGCGGTTGATGAGCTCCAGCTCCCGCTGTACGACGCGCTGTTCACGGTACATCAGCTCGGGGATCGTGATCGTGTCGGCGATGGCCACCTTGATCGCATCGAGCTTGTTGTGCCGCAGGCCGTACACGAACGTCGCGCTCTCCCGCAGCGTCTTGCTCGGGATGGTGCCCCAGTTCACGCGCATCCCGCCGACCACGTTCTCGCGCTCGACCAGCGCGACGCGCTTGCCCGCGCGGGCGGCCTGGATCGCGGCGCGCTCGCCGCCCGGACCGCCGCCTAAGACGACGACATCAAAGCTGATCACGGCTGCTCCCTCGCATGACGGGTCGCCTGTACACATACCAGATTGGCGAGGCGAATCCTACCGGCGACGGCCGCGCCGGATCGGCCTGGTTTCGCCGAGCATTTCGCTGAGCCATTTCACCGGTCTCCAGCTTGCCTCATCGGGCTGGTCCATGGATACTGAAGCGCCTCAGACGGGCATATCTCGAGGGTCTCATATTCGCGGGGGGGGTCATGAACGTGTTCAAGCGGTGTGTGTTGGCGAGTCTGTGCGTCCTGCTGGTGGTGACGGCGTCGGTGCCGGCCATGGCCCAGACGTACCCGGTCCCGATTGGTGCCGAGCAGGCGTTCGATGCGACGGTGGCACAGAAGGATCCTCTGACGGGCGAGTCCCGCACGGTGATCCTCGTGGATATCCGCACGCGGGCCGAATTCTCCTGGGTGGGCGCCGCGGCCAAGGTGACGGACATCGCGTTTCTGGACGGCGAGAAGGTCGTCCCGGACCATGGCAAGGTCATACTGGAGCACGATGGCATGTTCATCGTGTACAACGTGAAGGGACGCAACAAGAGGGCGCTGGTGCAGAAAGTCGCCAAGATGACGACCGCATCCATCGCCGTCAACATCCCCTACAAGCTGTGGAACGAAGCTACGGCCAAGATGGTCCCGAACGACGATTTTGCATCTGAGATCGCCAAGCTGCAGGGCGAAAACGTCGTGCTGATCCTCTTCTGCCGGAGCGGCGACCGCAGTGGCGAATTTCAGTGCGGCACGGTGATCGATCCGGACGGTTTTGCCGCGGTCTACGAGATCGACCAGCCGGACAAGACGACGGGCAACGGCGGATTCGAAGGCAATACTTACAACAGCGTGTTCAACGGGTACCGCGGTTTCCCGGGCCGGGACACGTGGACGCAGCTCCACCCCTCGGTGTCCTGGAAGGACGCCGGCCTGCCGATCAAGATCGGCGCGGATCCGTTTGCGCTCCCGGTGAAGTAGGCTCCGCCGCATCACGTCCGACAGACGTCCAGGGGCCGGGCGGGCAACCGTCCGGCCCCTGCTGCGTATGCCGACCTCTCCCCCGGGGCCTCTGCCTCGGCCCTGCGGCGTGTCCGCTGCGCTGCTAGCCTACTCCGCGTCGTCTTCAGCCGCCCGTCCTGCCCCGTCTCGAGGAGAGGCCCATGGTCGCAGCGCACCGCGTGCGGGAGATGCTCGACAGGATCGCGAGGGTCAGCGTGGCCGTGTGCGGCGATTTCTGCCTCGACGCGTACTGGATGATGGATCCGCACGGCGGCGAGATCTCGGCCGAAACCGGCCTCCGTGCGCAGGCGGTTAGCCGGCACAGCTACTCGCTCGGCGGCGCGGCCAACGTCGTCGCCAACGCGGCGGCGCTCGGGCCGGCTCTCGTCCAGGCCATCGGCGTCGTCGGCGACGACGTCTTCGGCCGGGAGTTGCTGCGGCAGCTTCACGGCCTCGGGGTGGACGCCGCGGGAATGACCGTCCAGCCGCGGCAGTTCGACACCGTCACCTACGGCAAGCGCTACGACGTGGACGGAGAAGCGCCTCGCATCGACTTCGGCTTCTTCAACCAGCGCAGCCCGGCGACCGACGCGGCGATCCTCTCCCGCCTCCGTCAGGCACTCGAGGAGTGCGACGCCGTGGTTTTCAACCAGCAGGTGCCCGGCGGCCTCAGCGACGCGTTCCTCAGCGGCCTCAACGCGCTCGTCGACGCCTTTCCCCACAAGGTCGTCGTGTGCGACTCGCGGCACTACGGCGCGCGCATCGGGAACACTTATCGCAAGACCAACGACATCGAGGCCGCCCGGTTGAATGAGGTTGCACTCGCGCCGGGTGAACATCTCTCCCTTCTCGAGCTCGAGGCGTTCGCCGCCCGCCTGCACGCCGGGTCTGGCAAGCCGCTGTTCGTGACGCGCGGCGCGCGAGGCATCCTCACCCTGGACGCCGAGGGCGTGTACGTCTCGCCGGGCATCCCGCTGCGCGGGCCGACCGACAACGTCGGCGCGGGCGACACGGTGACCGCCGCGCTGGCGCTCTGCCTCGGGGCGGGCTTTCCGCCAGCGGAGGCCGCGGGCTTCGCGAACCTCGCGGCAGCGGTCACCGTGCAGAAGCTCCGGCAGACCGGCACGGCCTCGCCGGAAGAGGTGCTGGCCATGGCCGCGTACGTCCTGCGGGCCGAGGCCGAAGGAGATCGACCATGACCAGGAGCGCGATACGCGCGGCAAGAGACGAGGCGCACACTCATCTCACCCGCGAACTGCTGCCCTTCTGGCTCACGCGCTGCAGGGACGACGCGCACGGCGGGTTCATCACGCACTTCGATCAGGACGGCCGCGACACGGGCGAGGACCAGAAGTCGCTCATCGCCCAGACGCGGACCGTCTTCACGATGGCGTCGGCGCACCGGGCCGGCTACGGAGGCGGGCGCTGCGCCGAGTTCGCGCGCCACGGCGTCGACTTCCTGCTCGACAGGATGTGGGACCGCCAGCACGGCGGCTTCTACTGGACCGTGGATCGGAAGGGGCGGGTCCAGATTGACAAGAAGATCCTGTACGGCCTCAGCTTCGCGATTTACGCGCTCAGCGAGTACACGCTGGCGACCGGCGACCCGCGTGGGATCGAGTACGCACAGGCCACGTTCGACCTCGTCGAGCGGCACTGCGCCGACCCGGAGCACGGCGGCTATTTCGAGATGTTCGAGCGCGACTGGACGCGTTGCGGTCCGGGGAGCGGCGGAGGGGACCGCAAGACGCTCGACGTGCACATGCACCTCATGGAAGCGTTCACCACGCTGTATGAGTGCTCGCGAGACGCCGTTCACCGCCGGGCTCTGCTGGCCGACATCGGCCTGCTGACCCGGCGCATCCTGCACCCGGAGTTCGCCACGGGCATCCCCCAGTTCCGGGCCGACTGGCGCGTGGCGCCCCAGATCAAGTTCGACATCGTCTGGGGCTGGGACCGGTTTGCCGAGGGCGGCGCGAAGCCGCACGCCGGCGATAACACGTCCTACGGCCACAATGTCGAATTCGCGTGGCTGCTGCGGCATGCGCTGCACGTCGTCGGCGAGCCTTCGGGCCCCTACGAGCCGATCATGAGGAAACAGCTCGATCATGCCGTCGCCTCCGGCATCGACTACGAGTTCGGCGGCGTCTACGTCGAGGGCCCGCACGATGGCGGCCCGGCCTACGATACGGAGAAGGAGTTCTGGCAGCAGGCCGAGGCCTTGATAGGGCTGCTCGACGGCTGCCTGCAGGCCGGGATGGACCCCTACTGGCGGGCGTACGAAGCGGTGCACCGCTTCGTCTTCGACAAGATGGTCAACCGCGAAGTCGGCGAGTGGTGGCCGCTGCTCTCGCGCGACGGCGGCACGCGGATCTGGACGCACATGAGCCACTCGTGGAAGGTCAACTATCACTCGGTGCGGTCCATGATCCAGTCGATCGCCCGCCTGGACAGGCTGCTGGGGTCGTAGCCGCCACGGCTTCGGCGCCGCTGCGCGCGCAGCGGAACCAGCCCCTCAGGCGGGCGGCCAGCCCCTTTCTGTCACCAATCGCCTCCCGGGTGCGTCTTTGAAGGGAGGCGTGCAACCCGCACGGTCGAGGAGTGTCCTGATGCCGGTCGTGAACGAGGGGGCAGGAACGGCGTCGCGGTCGCGAGCCGCGCTCAGGGCGGTGTGGCGCCGGCGGGATTCGCTGTTCTGGATGGTGCTTCTCGTGGCCTTCGTCTCCCTCCAGTGGCCCATGCTCAAGGGCTGGTATTACAAGGCCGCCGGCGCCGAGGCGCCGGCATCGGCCATCGTGTGGCAGACCGATCTCGACGCCGCTCTCGCTGAGGCCAGGGCCTCCAACAAACGCGTGCTGGTCGACTTCTATGCCGACTGGTGCCCGCCGTGCGTGGCGATGAAACACGACGTCTGGCCGCATCCGGAGGTGGCTCGAGCCGTTGATGCCGGCTACGTGCCGCTGCTGGTGGACGCCGACCGGGACACCGTGCTGGGGGCGCGCTACCAGGTGTCCGCCATCCCCACGCTGCTATTGCTCGACGCCGACGGACGCATCGTCAAACGCCACGACGGCTTCCTGCCCCGTTCGGGCATGCTCCGCTTCCTGTCCGAGGCAGCGGAGTAGTCCCTTCGCCGCATGCCCCATGCCCCATGCCCCATGCCCCGGTATAATCCATCCCGGTCCCCTGGAGGCCGTATGAAGCGTCGCGAATTCCTCAAGCAGGCATCGATGGCCGCACTGGCCACGTCCGTGGTCCCCCTGAGCGCGGCGAACAAGCGGATCGCCTTCGGCGGCATCCAGATCGAGTGCAGTACGTACGGCAACATCCTGTCGCGGATGGAGGACTTCACGGTCCGCCGGGGCCAGGAACTGGCGGACCATCGGCTGTTCGCCGTCACGAAGAGCTACCCCCACCCGTTCATGCCGGTGTTTCTCGCGAGCGCCGTGCCGGGCGGGCGCGTGGAGCGACAGACCTACGACACATTGAAGTCGGAGTTCATGGGCCGACTGCGTGAGCTGATGCCGCTTGACGGCGTGTACCTGCCGATGCACGGCGCCATGTACGTCGACGGCATGACGGACGCCGAGGGCGACTGGATCTCCGCGGTTCGCGCGGTGGTGGGCGAGCGCTGCCTGATCGCTGCCAGCTACGATCTCCACGGCAACCTGAGCCGCCGCGTCATCGACAACCTCGACATGCTGTCGGCCTTCCGGACCGCGCCGCACATCGACCGCGAAGAAACCCACAAGCGAGCCTGCGACATGCTCGTCCGCTGCCTCGACGAAGGGATACGGCCCACGCTGGTCTGGGCACCCATCCCCGTCCTCATGCCCGGGGAACGCAGCAGCACCGAGTACGAGCCGGCGAAGCGCCTGTGGGGCCAGCTCCCGGCCATGAACGCCCGGGACGGCGTGATGGATGTGTCGCTCCTGGTCGGGTACGTCTGGGCCGACGAGGCGCGGGCCACCGCGGCGGCGGTGCTGACGGGCACGACGCCGGCCGTCCTGCACAAGGTCGCCGCCGAACTGGCGCAGCACTACTGGAACGCCCGCACGGAGTTCCAGTTCGGTGTGCCGACGGGAACGATGGCCGCGATGATCGCGAAGGCGCAGGAGCTGCCCTCGCGCCCGGTAGTGCTCTCGGACTCGGGCGACAACCCGACCGGCGGCGGCACGGGCGACCGCGCGGATGCGCTGGCCGAACTGCTCCGAATGAAGGTCCGCGACGCGGTGCTCGCGGGCATCGCCGACCGGCCGGCGACAGAGGCCTGTTATCAGGCCGGGATCGGACGGACCCTGACGCTCAAAATCGGCGGGAGTCTCGATCCGCAGGCGAGCAAGCCTGTGGAGGCCGCGGCCACGGTGGTGTTTCTGGCGCAGACCGACAGGGCCGCCGAACGGCAGGCCGTCGTCACCGTGGACGGCGTCACCGTGGTCCTGACGGCGCGGCGCCGCCCGTTCCACGAGATCGCAGACTTCACCTCGCTGGGCCTCGACCCGACGCGGTTCAAGATCGTCGTTGTCAAGGCCGGCTACCTGGTGCCGCCGATCGCCGCCATTGCGAGGCCGAACCTGATGGCACTCACCGAAGGGGCCGTCAACCAGGACATCCCAGAACTGGCGAACCGCCACCGCGTGCCGACGTACCCGTGGGTACCCGACCTGACGTGGACGCCCGAGACCATCATCTCCGCGCGGTCGAAACGCTGAACCGCCGGGTTTCACATCCCCGGATACCACTTCCGCGCGTTCTCGTAGTAGATCTTCCGCAGCACCGGCTCCGGAAGCGCCACGCCGCGCGACCTGAAGCCTGCCCGCACGTTCTCCAGAGCCAGTTCCTCATCCGTGGCGAGCCACCTCGCGTCCGACTCGTAGGTGGCGGCGAGCCTGGCCAGCAGCTTCGCCGGGTCGGCATCCGCCGCATCCGGCCTCCCGCCAAACTGCATATCGGTGCCGTAGAGAATCCGGTCCTGGTACTTCACGAAGAATGCCTGGACCTTGTCGCGCGGCTGAATCTGAAGGTGGACGATCCGGGCCGACAGGTCGACGGCCAGGTTGGGATACTTGTCCATCCGTTTCGCCAGTTCGTCGACGTCGTACTCCAGGCTGCCGAGATGGCAGCCGACGACCCGCAGCGTCGGATGGCGCTCCAGCATCCGGTCGCGCGCCGCGATCTGGGCCTCGTAGTTCGGAATTTCCGGATGCAGCAGCCCGTGATACTCAGGGTGCGCGGCGAAGTACCGCCGGTCTCCGTCGACGGTCATCTGGTCCACCGGCAGCCAGCAATTGCGCGGTTCGCCGAGATGCGCCACCAGCGTGCGGCCTTTCTTCGCCAGTGCGCTGAAGACCGGGTCGAGCCGCGCGTCGTCGGCCATGACATATTTCCCGTCGGGGTCTTTCAGGACCATCCCGACGTCCTTCCAGACTTTCACGGCCACCGCGCCGCGGGAGAACCCGTCGTCGATGGTCCCGATCGTGGCTGTTGTCCAGCCCGGCTGGCCCCAGGTGGCGAGGTTGAACGACGTGGCCCAGGCGATTCGATCCGGATGCGCGCGGTGGAGGGCCTGGGCCGCCTCAATCTGCCTGTTGAGGCGGGCCCCATCCATGCCGCCCGTGGAGATGGTCAGCCATCGGAGGTTGTGCTGCTCGAGAAAGGCGAGGAACGGGCCGAGATGCCCGGGTACGACCTCGCCGAGGTGCGCGTGGGCATCGATCTTGGGCATCTTCATCACCTGATCGACGGTCATGGCGTCACCTCGGGCTCCGGCCGGCGCGGTCATGCTGCCGGGCGGCACCACGGCGGCGGCCAGGCACACGCCCGTCAGAACAACACCTCCCACCATCGCGGCGCGGAACGGCAGCAGCATGGATCTCCTCCCCACTGCGGCGGGCAGGATGCCCGCCGCGTTGCGCTGTAGAATAGCGCGGGTCTTCGTTCACGGGAAGCGCATGGCGCGCGGCCGCCGGTCCCTGGATGGTGGGGGCAGTCATGAGAACCGCAGCGATCATTGTCCTGCTTGGCGTCGCGGCGCTGGCCCAGGCGCCCGCCGCGAACTACGATGAGGCGAAGGTGCCGGCCTACACGCTGCCTCCGTTGCTGGTCATGCACGACGGCACGCCGGTCAGCGGCGCCGCCGGCTGGGAGCGACGGCGGGCGGAGATCCGGACGCTCCTCGAGTCGCAGATGTTCGGCCGCGCGCCGGGGCGGCCGGATGACCTGACCTTCGCGGTCGAGGGTCTCGACAGGACGGCACTGGGAGGCACAGCGATCCGCAAGCAGGTGTCCATCAGGACACGAGGCATGACGTTTCGCTTGTTGCTCTACCTGCCGGCCCATGCGACAGGGCCGGTGCCGGTATTCGCCGGTCTCGGCTTCGCACCCAGCCAGAGCGTGAGTACGGACCCCGGCATCACGCTTTCCGGTGCATGGTCCCTGAACAAGGAGACGAAGGCGATAGCGCTGCAGCCGGGACTCGAGTCCTCGCGCGGTTCGGCCGCGTCGCGCTGGCAGGTGGAGGCCGTTCTTGCCCGCGGGTTCGGGTTGGCGACGATGTACTACGGCGACATCGAACCGGATCTGGCCGGCGCGATGAAACTCGGCGTCCGCGGGACCTACCTGAAACCCGGCCAGGAGGCGCCGGCCGAGGCTGAGTGGGGCGCCATCGCCGCCTGGGCGTGGGGAATCAGCCGTGTGGCGGATTATCTGGAGACGGACACTCAGGTGGACGCGCGGCGCCTCGCAGTCGTAGGCCACTCGCGATTGGGCAAAACCGCCCTCTGGGCGGGCGCCACCGACACTCGATTCGGCATCGTGATCTCGAACGACTCGGGCGAGGGCGGGGCCGCCATCAGCCGCCGCATGTTCGGTGAAACGGTGGCCGATCTGAACACCCGGTTCCCGCACTGGTTCTGCGGCAACTACCAGTCGTACAGCGGCCGAGAAGCCGACATGCCGTTCGACGCGCACATGCTGCTGGCGCTCATCGCGCCCCGGCCGCTGTATGTCGCCAGCGCCGACGAGGATCAGTGGGCGGACCCGAAGGGCGAGTTCCTCGCAGCGGTTGCCGCGAGCGGCGTGTATGAGCGGCTCGGCCGGAAGGGTGTCGGCACAGCGGCGATGCCGCCGGTGAACCAGCCCGTCGGCGACACCGTCCGCTACCACGTCCGGACAGGCAAGCACGACATTACGGCATACGACTGGCAGCAGTATCTCGACTTCGCAGAGAGGCACTTCCGTGCCGTGCGCTGAGGCGACCAGCGGAGTCCGTATGAAGACCGCGCTCCTCGGCCTCGCGCTTCTGCTCGTCTTCGCCGGCACGCTTCAATCGCAGCCGCCGCGCGTCGAGAGCCGCCTCGAGGTGCTGACCGTCGCCACCGGGGAGCGAGAGGTCGTCTGGTCGGCCGAGACGCACTTCGAGGCGCCGAACTGGTCGCGGGACGGACAGTCGCTCCTCTTCAATCAGGGCGGCCGGATCTATGTCCTGCCGCTCGCAACCCGGACGCCTCGGCTCCTGGACACCGGCACGGCCACGCGCTGCAACAACGACCACGGTCTCTCGCCGGACGGGAAGTGGCTGGCGATCAGCCACTCCCCTGACCAGGAATCGTTGATCTACATCGTGGCCGCGGCTGGAGGCCAGCCGCGCCTGGTCACCGAGACGGGACCGTCCTATTGGCACGGCTGGTCTCCCGACGGCCGGACCCTCGCGTACTGCGCCAGCCGCAACAAGGAGTACGACATCTACACGATTCCCGCCGAAGGCGGCGAGGAACGGCGGCTCACGACGGCATCCGGGCTGGACGATGGCCCGGACTACGCGCCCGATGGGCGCATCTGGTTCAACTCCGACCGCACGGGCGTGATGAAGATCTGGCGGATGGACCCGGACGGCGGCAACCAGACCCAGATGACCCGCAACGAGGAGTACGCGGACTGGTTCCCGCACCCGTCGCCCGACGGGACGCAGGTGGTGTTCCTTTCGTACGATCGCGCGGTCGAGGGCCATCCCGCGAACAAGGATGTCGTGCTGCGCCTGATGCCCACCGGCGTCGGTGAACCGCGCATCGTCGCCCGCCTCTTCGGCGGCCAGGGCACCATCAACGTGCCATCGTGGTCGCCCGACAGCCGCCGGTTCGCGTTCGTCAGCTACCGGCTGCGCCCGCAGTGAGGAGCGTCTGGGATGTGTGAGCACCGGCGATTCAGCGCCGCCGCGCTCCGCAGAGCCGTCACAGAGGCCCTGGCGCGCGAGGGTGTGCCGCCGCACGTCCGCAAGGTAGAAGCGGAACTGATGGTCGAGGCGGAACTGCACGGCGTCCCGTCGCACGGCCTGCTGATGCTGCCCCGCCTCGTCGCGGGGCTCCGGGGGCGGCGCGCGAATCCGGATCCGCAGGTCCGACTGGTTCGAGACTCGGCGGCCGTGTGCGTGATGAACGGTGATCGGGGCCCCGGCCGTTACGTGGGTGTCCAGGGTATGCGAGCCGCCATTGAGCGGGCGGGCCGGTTCGGCATAGGCGCATGCCTCGTGGCGAACACAACGCACTGGGGCCGTGCGCACGCCTATGCCTGCCTGGCTGCCGACGAGGGCTTTGTCGGCCTTTGCACGACCAACGCCATCCCGAACATGGTCGTACCCGGGTCGCCGCGGCCGGTGCTCGGAAACAACCCGCTCGCCATCGCGGCGCCCCGGGGTGGAGGACGCCGCCCGATCGTCCTTGACATCGCCATGAGCCAGGCCGCGCTCGGCCGGGTGGCGACGGCGGAGCGCGAGGGATGGGACGTTCCGCTCGGCTGGGGACTGGACGGGAATGGGCAGCCCACGAGCGACGCGGCGGCCATCCTGTCCTCGCAGAACCTGCTGCCGATGGGCGGCCACAAGGGTGCGGGCCTCGCGCTGATGATGGAAGTCCTGACGGCCGCGCTCGGCGGCAGCCTGCTGAGTCACGAGATCGTCGGCAACGACGACTCGGGACTCGACGCCGGCGCATCGAAACTCTTTCTGGCCCTCGATGTCGGCGCCTTCGGCGATCGCGCACGCTTCGAGGAGCGCGTCGAAGACCTGCTCGCCCACGTGCGCGCGACTTCGTCGGGCCGTGCAGCGTTGGCTCCCGGGGAGCGCGGCTGGCGGACGCGCGCCGAGTACGAACGCGACGGGATCCCCGTCCATCCCGTCGTGCTCGCAGCGCTTCAGGCGGTCGGCGTCGAACTGCCCGACTGACTCAGAATCTCACGCGCATGCCGACGACGACCGGCAGCGTCCACCGCGAACTGTCGTCGTTGATGGTCTCGAGCCCGGTGCCGGCGAGGTCGTCGATCTCGGAGAGCCCCGACATCCAGCGCAGTCCGAGCTGGCCGAACGCCCCGAAGCGGTCGGTCAACTGCCACACGACGCCGGCGTTGCCGCCCAGCGAGAAGGCCGCGGTGCGGTCGTAGAAGTCCGTCGCGCGCGCGGTGAGGTTGGCGGCGGGCGCCGACAGCACCACGTCAATCTCCGTGATGAAGCCGAGGCCGAAGGTGCCCTCGACGAAAGGCCGCCAGCTCCTGCCGCTGTCGAAATAACGACGGAACCCCACATCGAGGCCGAAGCTCTTGTACTTGTCGTACTGGCCGTAGAGCGACGAGACGCCGTAGTCCCCCATCGTCGTCAGGTCGGCGCTCAGGGACTGGTACGTGAAGGTGGCGCGCACCTCCGAAATCTCGTCGATCAGGTAGCCGCCGCCGAAGCGCAGGTGGAAGCCGGTGCCGTACACGTCCGCGTAGGAGTTGGGGGTGACGACGGCCACCTGGCCATCGAGCTCGCCGATGGCGCCGGAGTTGATGTTGCCGCTCAGGCTGTTGTCCCACCCAAGCCCCACGTCGAAGCTCCATCGGTAGTCCAGCACCGAGGGCTGGGCCTGGACGGCCGGGACCGCGCTCAAGAACGCGGCGACCGCCGCGACCACGACACACACGCGCTTGTAGTTCATCTGTCAGATCTCCTCTGCACGCCGGAGGCGCCTGCCGGGCACCCACCCGATTCGGGGCTGCGCTCTTCTGTACCTGGTATTCCAGTATGGCGCCGAGGGCGCGTCGGCGGCAAGGCCGGTGATGGGGGGCGCAGCGCGGCGGCGGCGCCGGCAGGGGTCACTTCAGCAGCAGCTCCACGACCGGCACCTCGACCGAGGGCTTCAGGATCGGCAGCCTCAACACGAGGTCCCCGGCGCGGCCGTCCTCGCTGATCCAGGTGGTGGACCGGCGGGCGGTCATCCGCACTTCGGACCCGTCGTGCAGCAACTGCGCGTACTGCACCTTGTCGGCATACCCCTCCAGCAGCAGATCGCCCATCGGCCACGCCAGCAGATGCACGTAGAGACGGTTGGACGCCGGGTTGTACGTCAGCAGCGAATTGGCGGGCGCCTTGAAAACGTCCGGCGCCTGCGTGGCGCCGTAGATGGACGGGCCGTTCACCTGCATCCAGCGGCCGAAGGCGGCCAGGCGGTCCTTGGCGCGCTCGTCGAAGGTGCCGCGCGCCGTCGGACCCACGTTCATCAGCAGATTGCCGCCCTTGCTCACGGTGTCGACGAGCAGCTCGATGAGCTGCGCCGAACTCTTCCAGCTGGTCTCGTCGCGGAAGTACCCCCAGGAACCGGAGAACGTCTGGCAGGTCTCCCACGGCACCCGCTGCCCGTTCATCGTCACCCACTCGCGCGGCTTGAACTGCTCGGGCGAGCGGAAGTCCCAGCCGCCCGGCACGTCGAGCAGGTCGAGCCTGTCGTTGACGATGATGTTGGGCTGGAGTTCGCGGACCATCTTCAGCAGGCCGACCGAATCCCAGTCGGCGCGACTCTTGCCGCGCCCGCCGCCGGTGAAGGAGAAGTCCAGCCAGATGATGTCGATGGTGCCGTAGTTGGTGAGGAGTTCGCGGACCTGGTCCTTCAGGTACTGGCGGTAGACCGCCATGTCTCGGCCCTTGTTGAGGGCCTCGAACTCGGCGTCGTTCGCGGGGCTCTGCGGGTGATTGCGATCGATCGTGTAGGACGGGTGATGCCAGTCGAGGAGCGAGTAATAGAAGCCGACCTTCAGCCCCTCGGCGCGGAACGCCTCGACCCAGGCCTTGATGAGGTCGCGCTTCGCCGGCGTGTTGGTGGCCTTGTAGTCGGTGAACTTCGAGTCGAACAGGCAGAACCCCTCGTGGTGCTTCGAGGTGATGACGGCGTACTTCATGCCGGCCTGCTTCGCCTGGCGCGCCCATTCCTTCGGATCGTAGAGATCCGGATTGAACTCGTCGAAGTACTTCTGGTAGTCCGCGTCGGTCGTCCGCTCGTACTTCTTCACCCACTCGTGCCGTGCCGGCATCGCGTAGAGGCCCCAGTGGATGAACATGCCGAAGCGCGCGTCGGTCCACCACTTGAGGCGGGCTTCCTTCTGGGCGGGCGTCTCGGCGGGCAGTTGAGCGGGTGCGGGCCCCTGGGCCGCGACAGCGCCAATGGCCAGGGTCAGGAGAAGGGCGGAAACGAGCGTCGGTCGCATCGGTATCCTCCGTGGCAGTCAGCGGGCCGGGGGCCGGTGGCGCCCATTGTATGGCAGGATGGCGAACGCAAGGACGGGCGACTGGGGTAACATGCAAAGACGTGCGTTTCGCGCGTGATGTGACGTCTTCGAGGAGCCGGGCATGAGGGCACCCTGGCGGCCGGCGGTTGCCGCCGCTGTACTGAACCTGATCGTGGTCGCCGCCGGGGCGGCGCAGACCGTCATCGTGACCAAGGCTCCGCCCGGGTCGGCGATCGAGTTGGTCGTCAATTCCGCGGTCGCCGCCACCGCTACCGCCGATGCCACCGGGCTTGCGACCATGGCGGTCACCACCGAGGCGCGCGGCGGGAAGACCGAGTCCGACACCTACGTCTTCGTCGAGTATTGCGACAACCTCCGGCGCGTCATCCTCATCGAGCCCGGCATGCAGGGGTACCCCGGCGGCCAGTGCCTCCGGCGGGAGGTGCAGGGCGCGTACGTCCTGCGGCAGACCACCTCGCTTGTTGTCAACGTCTCCGAGCCGGCGCCATCGGTCCTCGTCCGCCAGGGCAGGGTGCCGCCCGCCTGGCTTTCCGACGAGGTCGAGCAGGCGGAGTCCGCGAAGCCCGCCAACGCGCCGAGCCGTGGCCTCTACGGGTTCGCCGCCGGCGGCCTGAGTTCGTTCCGCGACGCGGCGGCCTTCGCATGCGGAGCTGACACGTGCGACGGCAGCGCCCAGCCGCTCACCTTCTCGGCCGGCGTGACCTTCTGGCTGACACCGTACTTTGGCATCGAGGGCTCCTACTTGAAGCCGGGCGAGGTCAGGTTCGATGGCGGGATGGCGACGCTCTACGACTTCACCAGCGCCCTGGACACCGACCTGTTCACCATGGTCGGCAAGGCGGGCTTGCCGCTGTCGCGCGTCCGCATCTACGGCTTCGGCGGTGCCACCTTCAGCCGCGCGCACTGGGACACGCTGGAAACGATCGACGACCAGACCGTCTTCGTCGACGGCGTCGAGACCACCATCAAGGGCGGAGCGCAGGGCCTCGACCTGCACACGCAGGGGTGGGGCTGGATCGCGGGCGCCGGCATGGAAGTGCCCGTCTCCAGGCGCGTGTCGATTTTCGGGGAAGGCGGCCGCGCGGGCATCAAAGGCGAGGACAGACAGAGCGGCGAAGGGAAGGTGGACGACCGCGTCTTCTACATTGTGGGCGGCATCCGCGTGCGGATACTCGGATAGACCCGGGCGGCGGCCGGAAAGCTACTCGACCTTCACCAGCTCGAGCTCGAAGACCAGCGTCGCATTCGGCGGGATGATGGTGTAACGGTTGGTGCCGTAGCCGAGCGACGGCGGGATGATCAGTCTTCGCAGGCCGCCCTCCTTCATGCCGAGCACGCCCTGCTCCCAGCCCCGGATGACCGACCCGTCGCCCGCCGTGTAAATGATCTGCCCGCTGGTCAGCGACGAGGCGAACTGCACGCCCTTGTTGTCCGCGGCGGTCGAGTCGTAGAGCCAGCCGTTGTAATTCAGCGTGACGAGCTTGCCCGTCTCGGCGCTGGCGCCTTGGCCGAACACGAGATCAATCTGGCTGTACGGTGCGTAGCTCGACGGCGACGAGGGCGAATCACCGCATCCCGCCGCGGCGAACGGCAGCATGACGAGAGCAAGCACGCCCGAAGCTCGAACCAGCGCACGCCGAACCATCACGTCTTCTCCAGGACAATCCAACCGTCTGCCAGCCCTGATTATGACATGGAACGCCCGGCGCCAACCTCCTCCGCCGCTCGCCGGGACCCTGGGCGCGATCTCCGCGTCACACGGGGATGCGGGGCATGAAGGAGGCATAATCGCTGCATGACTCCTGACGCTTGGCTTGTGGCGGGCCTCACCGTCGCCGTATGGGTGACCGTGCTCTGGCTCGTGAGCCTCCTGCTGCGTGACAGCTCCATTGTCGACAGCTTCTGGGGCCTCGGATTCGTCGCCGTCGCCGCGAGCGTCGCCACTGCCTCGTCGGGGGGCCTCGCTCCCCGTGCCTGGCTCCTCACTGGACTGGTCGCCGTGTGGGGCCTGCGCCTTTCCCACTACATCTTCTGGCGCAACAAGGGTAAGGGCGAGGACTACCGCTACCGGAAATGGCGCGAAGAGGCCGGGGCCGCCTGGTGGTGGCGAAGCTACTTCAAGGTGTTCCTCCTGCAGGGCGTCGTCATGTGCCTCGTCGCGGCGCCAGTTGTCGCGGTGATCGCGGCCAGCGGGCAGGCCGCGCTGGGCTGGGTCGACGCGCTCGGCATTGTCGTCTGGCTGGTCGGCTTCTACTTCGAGGCCGCCGGCGACTGGCAACTCGCCCGCTTCAAGGCCGACCCGGCCAACAGGGGCAGGTTGTTCACCGGCGGCGTCTGGCGCTACACCCGCCACCCGAACTACTTCGGCGACGCGGCCGTCTGGTGGGGCCACTATCTCGTGGCGGCGGCCTCCGGCGCGTGGTGGACGATCTTCAGCCCGGCGCTGATGACGTTCCTGCTCGTCCGCGTGAGCGGCGTGAGCATGCTGGAGTCCGCCATGCGGGATTCGAAGCCGGGTTACCGGGAGTACATTGCGTCCACGAGCGCCTTCTTCCCTCTCCCGCCCCGCCGACGCTGAAGCGGGGCCTGCCTCCGAGTGGGTGGCACGGGACAGTGGGACCGATCACTGCAGCTTTTTCTGCTGCAGCGCGGCGACGACGCGTGGGATCAGCGTATCAGCAGACAGGAAGTCCAGCAGGGCGAACCTCCCCTTGTACGCCTTCAGGACGTCGTCCTTCACCATCTGCTCAGCGGTCTTGCCCGCCGCGACGTTCGTCCCGATGATCTCGACCATCGCCTTCAGCGTGTCGCGATAGGCGCGCACGCCCGCCGCGTCGAGGTCGCGCCCGTGACCGCTGATGAAGGTGGCGTTCTCCGGAAACACGTCGAGCACGTCGTCGAGGAACGCGAGGTAGCCGGCGATGTCCTGCGCCGCGGGAACGCTCTCGGACAGCAGGAGGTCGCCCATGTCCACCACCCGCGCCGCCGGGAAGTAGACGATGAGGTCGGCGTCGGAGTGCAGGCCGGGCCGCGGGATGAGCTTGATCTCCGAGCCTCCGACGCGCCACGTGTAGGGGGCGGGCAGCGTGCGTCCCGACCTCCCCTTCAGCGATTCGGCCTCCCTGGCGACCGGGAGGCCCGGATGGCCGGCAGCCAGCGTCGCGGCGGTAATCACCGCCTCAGGAGCCGGCGCCAGCGCGTTGCCCGCCACGTGGTCGCCGTGCGCGTGCGTGTTGACCACATGCTTGATGCCCGCCGCCGACCAGCCGCCGATGAGCGCTTTCAAATCGGGAATCGCGCGCGTCGAGAACCCCGTGTCGATCACCACGGCGCCGTCGGTTCCCGAGAAGACGACGATGTTGTTCATCATGCCCCAGGGAAACGAGACGCGGCGGATCGACGGCGCCACCTCGGCGATGTCGAACGTCAGGGGCGTGAACCGGGCGCCCCTCGGCTGCAGCCAGGCCACGAACTCCGTCTGCCCGGCCTCGTACGCCACGTCGAGCGGCGTACCTGAGTGCTTTGCCACGGCATTCGGGTCCGCGCCCTTCGCCAACAGATACTCGGCCGTCGCGCGCTGGCCGTAAAGGGCCGCGGCATGGAGCGGCGTGAACCCGTTCGGGTTCCGCGCGCTGACCAGCGCCGCATCCGCCTCCACCAGCGCCCGCACCCTGCCCAGGTTGCCGGTCGACGCGGCCTGGAAGATGTTCTGCGTGCTTGCCGGCGGCGGCCCCGCAAGTGCGGTCGGGGTGATGCTCAGGTTGGCGAACGCGCCATCCGACCCGTTGCCAACCCACAATGCCACACCGCCGCTCTTCGCCGCCCCGAGGTCCTCCACCGAGAGACTCGGCTTCGCGGCGCCGTTCACGAACACCTCGACCCGGCCTCCGCCCAGCACGATGCGCGCATGGAACCAGTCGTTCGGATCCGGTGGCGACTCGATCGCCTGCTCGAACTGGCCTGGCCGCTCGGTGCGCAGCCGTTGCCACGTGCTCGACGGGTGCGACACGTACTGGACCGCGTGCGACTGCTGTTCGAGGGTGCCGGCCCTGAAGTTGAACGGCCGGAAATAGACCGCATCGAGCGTCGTCCAGTCGACGACGTGGAAGGCGATGCCGAGGAAACTCTGCTGGGCGATGTTCTTGCCCTTCAGGTCGATCTCGATGACGCCCTCCCCGAGGAGCACGCCGTCGAACAGGACGCCGCCGTCGCCGGCGCGCGCGTCCAGGCGCGCCACGGTGCGCCCGCCTTCGGCGGCTACCGCGAGCGAGCGGTTGAAGATCTGAGCGCCCTTGCCGTCCGCCAGCCGCGCAAGGTCAGGGGTGACGGTCTGCTGCGCCTGAGCGAGGACTGCAGCCGGACTCCAGATCAGGATTGCCGCCGCGAACGTCCGCCTGGCGATGCTGGTCATAGCCGTCCTCGCACGTGTGTCGCCGGGCTCATCGCTTCGCGCCCGGCCGGAGATCTTCGATGACTGCGGCATCAACCCAGTAAACGTGGCCCGATCGCATGAAGAACAGGTAGCGACCGTCCGGCGACACGACGGGGCACAACTCCCCGTCCGGCGTGTTGACCGGCTGCGGCAGTCGCACGGGCTCGAGCCACGCGCCGTTGGCGCCACGGAAACTGACGTGGATGTCGTAGTTGCGCTGGAACAAGAGGTAGCTGCCATCCGGGGCGATGAACGGCGTCGCTTCCGTGCCTGACACCACGACTGGCGCGCCGAGCCCCGCCGGTTCCGCGTAGCGGCCCCCGGCCACGCGCGACACGAACAGCCCCCTCGCCCCCTTCCAGCTCGAACTGAAATACACCGCACCGTCCGGTCCCACCGCGAACTGCCAGTGGTGCGGCAGCGCATTGATGACGGCGTCGAGGGGACGAGGATCGCCCCACCCGTCACCGGCACGGTCGGCAACCCAGATGTTCTCCTTGCCGGTGGTCTGCCCAGGGATGGGACGCCTTGCCATGTCGTAGATGTGTTTCCCGTCCGCTGTGATCACCGGCACGTCTTCGAGCGGCACCGTTCCCACCATGGCGCGCTCGGGATAGGTCCATCGATCGCCCCCGCGCCGGCTCATCATCGTCCGGCCGCTGCCGTAGCCGGTCCCTCTTGGCGGAACGGATTCGCTCCAGTAGATCTCGCGCCCGTCCGGGGAAAAGGCGGGGCTGCTATGCACGCTGAAATGGCCGCCGACGATGCCGGGCGCAAATTCCACGGGAAGGCGCCCGGGTGGCGTCTGACCCAGGTAACCGCCGGTGAGCGCCGGGAACCGTGGCGCTTCTTGGCTCGCCCCGTTCGAGCTGAGCCAGCCCGCGACCTCGGCGAGTCCATTCTCGCGCGCCAGGTTAAAGGCGCTCTGCCCAAGGACGTTGCGCGCGTCGATATCGGCACCACCTGCGACGAGCGCCTTCACGACGTCCAGACGCGCCATGTATGCCGCGTTGTGGAGCGGCGTCCACCCGTCCCGATCGGCGTCGTTTGCCGCGAACTTCCGCGCAAGCAGTTCGCCGACGATGGCCACGGAACCGCCGCCTGCGGCGTCATGCAGCAGCGTCCCGCCGCGTTCGGTGCGGGCCGCCAGATCCACGTCCATGCCGGCCAGCTTCCCGAACAGCGCATCGAGGCCTTTCCCGGCTGCCGATTGGAGCAGGCTCTGCGAGGCGGGGCCTGTGGCCGGGACTGTCGCGCCACGCTGGAGGAGAAGATCGACGACATCGCGGAATCCCCGCCACGCCGCCAGCGTGAGCGGCGTGTCGCCGAACTTGTCCTTCGCGTCGGCGTTGGCCTTCCGGTCCAGCAGCAGACGGGCGATGTCCGCCTTGCCGGATTCTCTCGCGACCAGCAGCAGCGGCGTGCGCCCGTAGGCGTTTGCGGCCTCTGTCGCGGCTCCGGCCTGCAGCAACCGGGCGGCGGCCCGGGCCGCACCGCGGGCCGCGGCCACCGCGAGGGGCGTCTCGCCTTCCGACGTGCGTGGTTCCAGGGCGGCCTTGCCGTCGATCAGGATGCGGACCAGTTCGTCCTGGTCTGCCGCGGCAGCCGCATGGAGCGGAGTCGACGCGTTGTTGTCGGCCGCGTTGACGTCAGCGCCGCGCGCGATCAGGAAGGCGGCGACATCCGCGCGCCCGCTGCCGGCGGCAACGTGCAGCGGCGTCCGGCCGGATTCGTCCCTGGCGCCGGCCAGCCTGGCGTCCCGCTCGAGGAGGGCACGGACCGCGGCGAGATCGCCCGCGCGGGCGGCGCCGTGAATCGTGCCGTCCTGCGCGAAGACTGCCTTCGCGCGCAGCGAGGTGACCAGGCCTGCGTCAACCCAGTAGATGTCCGCGTTGCCGTTGCCGGGCCGGTCGTGCAGGTCGCGGAACAGCCGGAATGTGAGCCGCTCGGGAGCCGCCAGCCTCGATGACATGAAGAAGAAGTACTTTCCGTCGGGGCTGACGTAGGGTGAGAACTCCTGCGACCCCTTCGTGTTGACCGCCGGGCCGAGGTTGATTGGCTGGCTCCAGCGATCGTCGGGGGTCCGGAACACGACGTAGTAGTCGCAGCCGCCGATCGAATCGGGCCGTCCGTCGGTCGGCACGATAAGGTAGCTCTCGTCCGGCGCGACAAACGCGTTGAAGTGCGAGCGGCCGGAGTTCACCTGCGCGGGCAGCTTCTCCGGAGCGCGGTATCCGCTGCCCTCCCGCCGGGCGCGCCAGATGGAACTGAGACGGCTGCCCGCCTCTTCCCGCGTGAAGTACATGGTGCCGTCGCGAGTCAGCGACGGAAAATACTCGGGCAGCGCGGAGTTCACCGGCGTTCCGAGGTTGCGCGCGGCGCTCCAGCCACCCGGCGTGCGCGTCAGCATCCAGATATCCTGGTTGCCAGCCTGACCGCCTGCGGCTGGGTCCGGCCATGTCGACAGGAAATACAGCGTACTGCCGTCCGCAGACAGCGCCGGCTCGAGGTAAAGGTACCGCGGGTCGTCGAGGCCGGGGACCACTTCAGGCTCCGTCCAGTGCCCGTCGACCAGGCGGGTGGAGACAACCGTCGTGTACTGGTACGACGGGCCGGCAAGTCCGAAGAAGATCTCGCTCCCGTCCGGCGTGATCGCCACGTCCCGCTCGAACCCGCCCGTGCTGACCAGGCCCGGCGCGAAGATCTCAGGCGTCAGCCCCGGCGGCTTTTCGCCAAGATAGGGCCCGGCCCGGTGCGGGAAGCGTGGCGTTGGGCCGGTTGATTGCCAGGGGATGAGGGCTGCAGTCAGCACAACGGCTCCGGCGAGTGCGCGTGTCACGGAACGCCTCCTTCAGGCGGGGGCCCTATCGGACGCAAACGAAAAGTGCATCTGGACGATCACCCAGTTCCCGTCGCGCCGCTCGAGGACGCCCGTCCACCGGGTGTCCTTCCACCCGACCGGCTTCCCGTCCCACTCCGCCAGGTCGTCGAGCACGGCCGAGAACCAGCAGACCTCACCGGACCGCGCGAAGGTGACGCGCAGGTCGCGCACGTCGAAGCTGGTGGCCTTGAACCGGGGATCCAGCCAGAACGAGAAGTTCTTCGCGAATGCGTCCCAGCCGACCACCGTGGATTTCGAGTCAGGATGAAAGATGAAGAGGTCGGCGTCGTGGGCGATGATGCGCTCGAGCAGCGCCCGATCCTTCATGAGCGCCCACCCGATGGAATCGCGGACGGTCTGCTCGACGACCGCCCGGTCCCCGGATCGCTCTGTCCCCTGCCTGGCGAGCGGCGCCGCCGTCGCCATCACCAGGGCCACGATGGCGCACGTGACCGTTCTGCGCATGGTCCTCCCTCCATAGACGGCGGGGGCCCCGGCAGCGGCGTTGTCGCCGGGCGTACAGATCATTGGACGCAGTTGCGCGCGGGATGTTCTGAGGCTGCCGCCTTGCGCAGGCACCTACTCGGGTTACAGCAAGCCCGGCGGCCCGGGCGGCGCTACTTGATCGTCACGCCGGCCGGCAGTTCGAAGAGCGACGGGTCGGGTTCGCCGCGCGTGATGCCGGTCAACCGATACGTCGTCTCACCGGAACGCGGATCGGCGTGCTTCGTCATCAGCAGCACCTTGAGATCCGGCGAGAACCATTCTTCCGACGTGACGGTAATGGGCTGTTCATTGCCGATGGCGCCGGCAGGAATCACAGTGGTCGTCCGGGTGCCCTTCGTCGTCACGCCCTCGATGACCTGCTCGCCCAGGTCCTGCTTCGTTGCCGGCGATGAGGTCCCGGCCGAGTCCGCCGCCCCCATCCTCCGCCGGCTGGTCACGGTGACGTTCTCCGCCTGCGCGGTCTTCAGCTCCGCGTGCGCCTTGGAATCCGGCGAGAACGTGAGCGTGATTTCCTTGTTCGACGGCGTGCCCCCGGCGACGCCGGCCGACGACGTGAACGTGACGACGCGGTTGCGGTGCGCGACGTTCTCCGCCGGGTCGAACATGAAGCTAGTTCCGTTGGCCGGATCGCTGATGGCGATGCTCGACACCTGGCCATCGGGTCGGAGTTCCTCGCGACGGGTCCGTCCCTTCCCGTCCCGGTAGACGCGCGACTCCGAGCGGCGGACGATGCGGTTCCCGTCGGTGAGAACCTGCACCGACTCGCTGGCGGCCTCGGCAGTGTAAGGCGCCCCGATGACCGGCCTCGTCTCCACGGACACGTGCACGGCAGTGCCGGCGGTCTTCTCCATCAGCACCTGCAACTGCTGTTCTTTCGCAACCTTCTCGCTGCGCTCGTGGACAATCACCTGCGCGCCCGCGGTCGGGGCGAAGCCGAGCAGTACGACCATGGCTAGCGTCTTCTTCATTGCCTTCTCCTGGAATCCATCCTGAGGTTCACGAATCTGATGGCCCTGGGCTGGTCGTCCTGGCCGACCAGCACGTCGGCTTCGACCACACCCGAATCCGAGCCCGGTACCACATCGAAGCCGTAGGCCGGCAGCATCGCGGTAGCGAGTTCCACCCGGACGATGCGGCCGCTCTCGAGTTCGGGCAGGCCGACGGCCGTGGGGAGTGAAACGAACCGCAGGACGCCGTCATCGTCGGCCGGATCGCCCGGCTGGACGAGACTTCGCGCAGCCGGTGCCCGCACGGGCGCGGGCCGCTGCGATACGTCCCGGCGCGGCGCCGGAACCGTCTCGTCGTCGGGTTGCGGCGCGGGCGCTGCGGCCGCGGGGGCCGCGGCCAGCGCTTCGACGGGCTCGGTCGCCACGGCAGCCGGCGCCGGCCCCGCCGCGTCCGGCCATCGCCACGAGACGGTCCCGCGCCACAACACGGCGGCGACAACGAGCGCGGCGGCCGTGGCCAGCCATCCCCACGCCGGCCACGCGGCGGCTGGCGGGCGCGATGAAGAAGCTCGGCGGGATCCGGCGCCGTGCCGCTCGGCAAATGCCCGGAGCAACTGCGCCTCGATGGCGTCAGCACGGGATGGTTGCGGCGCGGCGTCGGCCACCTCCCTGATTACGGCCGTCAGTCGCTGCTCGCGAGCCAAGCGGGCCGCGCAGCCGGCGCACGCGGCGAGGTGCCCACGCAAGCGCGACTCGGCCTCGACGCTCACGCCGGCCCCGCGGGCCAGGTCCACGATGTCGGCCTCGTACTCCCGGCAGTTCATGCGCACCACCTTACGTAATCAGCCACGCCCCCTGCCCGTCGCACCGACCGGTCCGGCCCACCCGGCGTCGAGCGCCGGTGGCCCTGCGCGGGCGCCGGGAGCCGGTTCGGCCGGAGAGAGGGCGGAGACCGCCAGCCTGGCCGCCAGCATCGTCCTGGCGCGGTGCAGCCGCGAGCGCACCGTTCCCACCGGGCATCCGAGCGCTGCCGCGGCGTCCCGGTAGGGCATCTCCTGAAGGTCGCACAGCACCACGGCCTCGCGGTACGGCAGGGGCAGCGCGTGCACCGCGCGGCGAAGGGTCTCGATGCGTTCGCCGCGAAGCAAGCCCGCCAGCGGATCGATCGGCCCACTGTCAGCTGCCAATGGCTCGCCATCGTCCGCGAAATCGACGGACGTGAGCCGGCGATCCCGTTCGAGCCGTTGCCTCACGAAGTTCCTGGCGATGCCGCACAGCCACGCCGCCACCGTCGCGCGTCCCGCGTCGTAACGCGCCCCGTCGCGCAAGACGACCATGAACACGTCCTGGACTACGTCCTCGGCGGTCGCGACCGACCCCGTCAGGTGCAGGGCGAACCGGAACACGTCCGGATGGCGGCGCCGGAAGAGTTCGGCGAACGCCTGCGCGACGCCGGCTGTGGACTGCCTCAGCAGTTCGTCGTCTGGAACGCGATCGGTCGGCGGTGCGGCAGGCATGTCCTCCCGGTACGACGTGCTCGATAGGTATTCAGTTCTAGGTGCCCGGGAGTTCCAGAAAGATCGGCGCCGGCTCCTGATCTCAAGTCTCGTCGCGCCCGGCGGCCCGGAGCTTCTTCAGCGCCTCGGCCCCGCCAGTGTTCGCAGGGTTCAGCTGGAGCGACCGCTCGTAGGCCTGGATGGCGAGCGCCGTGCTTCCGTCCGTGGCGTAGGCCTCCCCGAGACTGTCGAACGCGTTCCACGAGTCCGGGTGATCGGCGACGTTCTGCGTGAACACCTCGACGGCGTCCTTGACCTTCTTGCCGCGCAGCAGGACGTAGCCGATCCGGTTCATCGTCTCTTCGTCGATCGCAGGCTCGGACGGACGCGCCTGGCGTCCCGACCGGTACGTCTCCAGGGCCTGCCCAGCTCCTGATGCCCGAAGCGCCGCCAGAAACGGCCCGAACGCCGGTACCGAGCCCCGCTGCTTGAGCCACGCGAGGGCGGGAGACTCGCCGCCCATCACGTCGGCGACAATCGGCGGCGCAAGCAACAGGCCGTTCTCGGAATTGGCGAAGAGCACGACACCGTTCCGGCGCTGGGGCGACGCGATGACGTAGGCCTTGGTGGTACCGTTATCGCCCCAGTGCCAGAGCGACCACGCCTCGCCCTCCTGCTCGAGCCCCCACCCGAGCCCCCACGCGAGCGACGGCGCGAAGCGGCCGGTGGGCGGGGCGGTCGCGGTGTTGATGCCCCGCTCGTCGGGCCTGCTCTGGGGCGATATCAGCGCGCGGGCCGTCTCGGGCCGCAGTCCACGCCCGGCCAGCACGGCCGCGACGAATCGCGCGTAGTCTCCGGCTGTCGTGTGCAGGCTGGCCGCCGCGTTCGCCCGCCACGGCGTGCGCCGGCCGGCGAGGTCGCCGAGCAGGCCGTGGTTGTAGACCTTCAAGGTGTCGTACCGGCTTTGCCAGACGTAGCTGCTGCTCGTCATGCCCAGGGGGTCCAGTACGGTGCGCCGCATGAAGGCTTCGAGCGTCTGGCCGGTGATCCGTTCCACGGCCGCGGCCAGGTACACGAACCCCTCGCCGGAGTAGCTGAACCGATCGCCCGGCGTGAAGTGGATCTGCAAGGGAGCGCTGCCGGATCTCCAGTTCGGAAAGCCGGACCGGTGGCTCAGGACGAACCGCGGCGTGATCATGTCGAGCCGGGCGTCGTCGCCCACGTCGTACCGGCCGGGCAGGTACTTCGAGATGGGCGTGTCCAGGTCGACGAGTCCCGCGTCAACCAGCGTCAGCACCGCGTAGGCGAACACGGGCTTGCTGAGCGAGGCCGCTTCGAACACCGAGGCGTCGGTCACCGGCGCTTTCGTGACCGTGTTGGCGAAGCCGAATGACGCCTGCCACGACGTCTTCCCGCCGCTGAGGACGGCGATCTGCGCACCTTGCACGCCCGCCTGTTCCATCAGGCCCGGGATCCTCAGGCGCAAGTCGGCAGGGTCCGGCCCGGCGGCCTTCGTTGGCGCCAGGCCTGACACGGTGAGCAGAACGACGCCGACGCCGAGTAGCCGCGCTGGGTTGTGCACAGGCCGACTCCTTTCCTTCTCCGGGACGTTACCGGGATAGACGAAGGGGAGCATGGAGCAGTTTCCGTTTATCTCCGTGGGCCGGCATGTTAGGCTGCTCCTGATCAGCTGAATTCCGGCGCGCGGGCGTGCTCCTGGCGGCAGGCTGCGCCCCGTCGTGCCCGGCGGCGATATGGAGGCCCCCATGAGTGTTGTCGACAAGGCGATCGAGACGCAGCTCGAGAACATCCAGATCAAGACCGGCAAGTCGCTGGAGCAGCTCGGCGACCTGCTGCGGAGGAGCGGACTGACGAAGCACAGTGAACTCCGCGACTTCGCCAAGCGTGAGTTCGGACTCGGCCACGGCGACGCCAACACGCTCGTGCACATCGCGTTCAAGTCCGACGGCGCCAGTGCGGCGGCAGCCGCCGGCGCTTCGACCTCAGAGGTGCTGGCCGAGATTTACAGCGGCCCGAAAGCGGCGCTGCGCCCGATCCACGACGCCTTCATGGCCGAGATCGGGAAGTTCGGCGAATTCGAGATCGCGCCGAAAAAGGGGTACGTCAGCCTCCGGCGGAAGAAGCAGTTCGCCACGATCGGGCCGGGCACGAAGACGCGCGTCGATGTCGGGATCAACATGAAGGGCGTCAAGGGCACCGACAGGCTGGTCGAACTGCCGCCGGGCGGGATGTGCCAGTACAAGGTCGCCGTGACGGAGGCCAGGGAGGTCGACAAGGACCTCGTCGGCTGGGTGAAGCAGGCCTACGACTCCGCGGGCTAGAGGCCCCCAAGACTGGCAGCTTCTAGCCTTGATTGGCCATTTTATTATGGCTATAATAGCCTTATGAGGCGAACGAGCATTTCGGCCGCCAAGAACGGGCTCAGCGCCCTCATTGATCGGGTTCGGCACGGCGAGTCGGTCATCATCGAGGACCGCGGCGTCCCGGTGGCGCGGATAGAGTCGGTTGCGGTCCCCGGCCGTCAGGGTGTCGAGGGGCGCGCGGCGAGGCTCGAACGCCAGGGTGCGCTGCGCCCGGCGCTCGCGCCCGCACCGCGCCGAATCCTCAGCACCCCCCCGCCCCGGCCCACGGCCGGGTCCAGACTGAGCGACGCGGTCGTCGCCGAGCGTGGGGAAACGCGATGACGTTCTGGGACAGTTCCGCGTTGGTCCCGCTGCTCGCCGCCGAGCCGAGCACCCCCACTGTCCAGGCCCATTATCTGCGAGATTCAGAGGTTGTGGTCTGGTGGGGCTCCCCCGTCGAGTGCGCGTCCGCCATCGCGCGGCTCGAGCGCGACGGGTCGCTCGGTCCCGCGGAGACCGGCGAGTCGTTTTCCCGCCTCGACGCCCTTGCGCCGAGCTGGATGGAGATCGAGCCGAGCGACGAGGTCCGCGAGGCCGCGAGACGGTTCCTTCGCGTGCACCCGTTGCGCGCCGCCGACGCCCTGCAGTTGGCCGCGGCCTTCGTCGCCTCCGAGCGCCGCCCGTCCACGCTGGCGTTCGTTACGCTCGACGATCGCCTCCGCGCGGCCGCCAGCAAGGAGGGCTTCCTGATCGACGACCTGTCGGTCTCCACCTGACGGTCTCCGTCGGACTACAATCCCGTGCATGACCGATGACTTCCGCCCGGACGCCCGCCGCCGGGCGCGGTTCTTCGAAATCTTCGAGAGCGTGCCTCGCGGCGGACCCGGCGACCCCGCATCAACGCGCCGCGCGCTGGCGATGATGGCGGACCTGCCCGCGCAACCTCGCGTGCTCGACCTTGGCTGCGGGCCCGGCGGAGGGTCGGCCAATCTCGCACGCCTGACCGGCGGGCGCGTAGCGGCTCTCGATCTCCATCCGCCGTTCGTCGCGCAGCAAGCGGCGGCAGCGCGGGCAGGCGGGCTGTCGCACCACGTCGATCCGGTGTGCGCCGACATGCGGGCGGCTCCGTTCGCTCCGGCGGTCTTCGACCTGGTCTGGTCGGAGGGCGCCCTCTATAACATGGGCTTCCGCGAAGGCGTCGGGCTCTGCCGTCGCCTCGTGAAGCCGGGCGGGTACGTCGCGGTCAGCGAGGTCGTATGGACGGTCGCCGCGCCGCCCGATGAGGTTCGGCTTTGGTGGCACGCGGAATACCCGGATATCGCGCCCATCGCCGAAAAGGCCGCCGTCGTGACGGGCGCGGGCTTCCAGATCATCGACCACTTCACATTGCCGCGCGAGGCCTGGACGCGCTACTTTTACGAGCCCATGAAGGCGCGGCTCGGGGAGTTCAGGCGCGCGTGGAGCGGCGATTCGGTCGGCCTCGCCGTCATTGCGGAACTCGACGTCGAGATCGACATGTACGAGCGGTATAGCCAAGTCCAGGGGTACGAGTTCTTCGTCGGCCGCCGGCCGCTCAGCTGACCGCCCACAGACGGGGTCAGAGTCGGATCTGACCCCAAACGGTCAGCCGGCTAGGAACTGCAGCAACTCAACTGGAGCCCCGGCCTCTTCGATGAAGGCCACCAGCACGCCGGGCGACGGCGAGTTCGGCGGGATGATCACCTTCTTCCCGACAAGCGCCAGTTCAAGATCATCGACCTCGAATGCCACGTGCGCCACCTCGCGCACGATCGCCGGCAGGGAACACTCCGCGTCGTAGCACATCCACTGGATGCCGAACGGGTTCGAGTCGTGTTCGGTGCAGGCGACGCGCAGGTGATCCAGACGGGTCATGCCCTCGACCGCACGGGCCGTCGGAATCCCCACGTGGTGGTAGCGGTACGTGACGCTCATGGCCGACTTCCCTTGATCGTGATGCGAAGCAGCTCCCCCTCGGCGCGTGCCTGTGCATGCCGGAGGCTGATCCGCACGCCGGGCGCCTCGACGGTGACGGTGCTCGCGTCTCCGCCGACCTCCGGCGAGGCGGCGATGCCGGCAATCGTCAGCCGGCGAATGCCGCCGCTCAAGGGATGGCGGCCGGCCGGGGCCGACAGGCCGACGGTTCCTCCGAACGTTCCCCGCACGAAGGCGGAGTTGTTGAGTTCGACGCTGCCTTGCGCCGACTCCAGCGCGAGGTAGTTGGGATGCGCGACCTCGCCTCCAGCCAGCACCATCAGGTTGATCGGATCGAAGCGCCTGATCCTGAGCGGCTCGGCACCGTCGTCCACCTCGATGACGATGCGTCGGCCCGGGCGGCCGAGGAGGCCGGCGCGGACCTCTTCCCGCCTCCTGCCAAGATCGGCGATGTCGGCCGACACCCTGGCGAGGATCCTGGCGGACGCGGCGGCCTCGAGGACTGCCGGCTCGGCGCCGCTGGCGCGCAGCGATTCATCCAGTTGTTCGACCGTCGTGAGGTCCGGCGTCCGCTCTCCGCGCTCCTTCCACCCGGGGCTCACCCGGTCCAGCGCGAAGCACAGGGCCGCGCCCGTGTCGTAGAAACGCCAGCGGATGCCATCCGCGGGCCGCGGGGCGCGCAGGCGATCTGCCGTCTTCTGGACCGGCTCGCCCACCGCCACCCTGGCCGCGTAGTTGGCGGACCCTTCCATCATCTCGAGCGACGTTTCCCAGGCGCGCACGTCGGCGGCAAGTGCCGGCACACGCGCGCGGCGGACGGCTAACGCGGCCGCGACCCAACGGGCGGTGTCAGTCGTCGAACGGCTCTCGAGTGCCCGCGCCAGCGCCTCGTCTTCGACGAGCAGCGCGCGGAGGTTGTCCGCGTCCTCGAGGGGATATGCGTAGCGCGCCAGTTCGTCGGGCCGGAACGCCGGATGGCGGGCGAGCCAGAAGACGTGAAACACCTCTTCCACGACGGCCAGCATCGTGCGCTCGACCGGCTCGGCCGGCGTCGCGATCACCGTGGCCGTCCGAACGCCGCCGATCTCGCGGGTCGAGTTGCTCGTGACGGCCGGGTGCCTGCCCCTCGCGACGAGCACACCCGGGCGCCCCGGCATGGGCGAGAACTCCGGCGGCGGAGAGGGATGCCGGAGCAGGACGGTGCGCTCCCCGTCGAACAACGCCACGGGGATGGCGGACGAATCGAAGCCCGGCCACACCGCGCGCGAGGCCGCCTCGTCGAGGGCGCGCACGAACGCGAAGGCGTCGCGTGCATCCTGATGATCATTCGGGAGCGGAGGTCCGTCGGCGCCGGAGCCGGCTCCCAGCGCCAGCCAGCAGGCCGTGGCGCCAGCGATCAGACCCGCGAGGGCGCGCGTGCTGTGCATCGTCTCCTCCTCGTACGCCATGGTGATACGTTTGGCCGTGAAGCCAGGTTCACCCTGCGGCAGATCGGGGACGGAGCAGGGCCCTGCGGTGGACAGGATTCTTACGGCTCGCGCCGATTGTACTCGACGTCCAGTATGTCGATCGCGGCGTACACATACTCCCCTTCGGGAGGATGCCACCGGGCCTCGCCCCGCGCGGCGATCCGGTGGGGCCCATAGGCGCGGTACTCCGCGATCGGAGTCGACCAGCGCCAGCGCTTGAAGTCTCTGCCGTCAGTCGAGGCGAACCGATCGTCCGACGCGAAGTCCTTCAGCAGCCCATCGTCGTCGAAGAATAGGGTGGCCGAGATCGTATGAGCGGCATGCGTGAAGCGCGCCTTCGCCGTACGCGCATCCACCGGTTCCCACTGGATGGCGGGGTCGACGAGGGTCCCCGGCGCAAGCAGGCACATGTCGTTGAACAGGGTGACCGTTTCCCCCTGGTCCATCTCGGGGCCGGCGGCGTCGACGACCGCGAACGCGCCGAGCGGCTTGATCCGCATGATGGCGTGGCCATCCGCCAGCCGATGCAGCCCGTCGATGGGCACGCCCATCATCGTCGCGCGGATCCAGAAGAGCCGCGTGGGGCGGTCCGTGAAGCTCTGCTGGTCGGCCTCGAAGGGCATCCATCGCGCATCGGGTCCGCTGCGGATGCGGCCGCGCATTCTGACGCGGTAGTTGCGGATCAGCGGTTGCCCCACCATGCCGGTCGCGCGGAGGTAGCGCTGCACGGGGTCCGGAAGCGGCGCGAGATCGGCCTCGGTCAGCACCGGCGCGTCGATCGGCCTGGCCAGGCCCGCACGGACGTCGCGCTCGAACTGGGCACGGAAGCTGGCCGGGCCCTGCGTGAAGTAGCCGTAAGCCACGGCGGCGAGCAGGAGCATGTTGGCCAGCGTGCCGGCCTTCGCGTCTGTCCACGACGTGAAGATGGCCGCCTGGGAGATCACGAGGGCTGCGGCGCCGATCATCCACCAACCGCGCGGCCAGGCAAACAGCGCGACGACCGTGGCGAGCGTCAGCACGGCGGCCGCGAGCCATACCAGGCCCATGCCGCGTGAGATGGGCTGGGTCAACTGCGGAAGATCGGCGTAGCCGAACGCTTTGGCCGGTCCCATCAGATGAATCAGGCCGTGAATGGCGAGGATGACGGCGAAGACCAAGCGCATGACGAATCCTCTTACCGGGAGGGCGGGTTCGGGGCGTAGTGGGCGCGTCAGGACTATCCTACTCGACAGCCCTGCCGGGCAGGCAGGTGTGACCATATGAGCGGTCGGGGTTCTTCTGTGATCGTGGACCTGGAGAGGACCATCGCCGAACTGGCGCCGCGCGTGCTGCGGTACGCGAACGCCAGGCTGAACGACCCGGCGCTCGCCGAAGACGTCGCGCAAGAAAGCCTGGCCGCGCTGGTGCGGGCCTGCCGCAACGGAGGCCCCCCCGACTCGGCCGAGGCATTCGTGTTCGCGATTGCGCGGCGGCGAGCCGGACGGGCGGCATGGCGGCGGCGGCTATGGGCGCCAATCGAGTTCGCGTCCGGCGCCCGCAGCGGCGCGCCGTCGCCCGAGGCGCGGGCCATCGGGCAGGAAGAAGTGGCCCGCGTGAGGTCGGCGCTCGCACAGCTCGCGCCGCGAGACCGCGAAGCGGTCCTCCTCGTCGCGGTCGGCGGTTTGACGATGGCGGACGCGGCGGCGGCGCTTGGTCTCTCCCTCTCGGCGGTCAAGATGCGCGTGTCGCGTGCGCGTGCACGGCTGGCCGCGTTGCTCGAGGCACGACATGGCTGACGATCCTCACGCACCTCTGGACGATCGGCTCAGGGAGGCCTTCGAGGCCGATCCCCAAGCGGCTTCGCGTGTCGCCAGGGAGGCACTGACGGCGCAACCCGCTGCGCGGCGGCGGGTGTGGCTCACCGCGGTGTCGGCGGCGGCGATCGTATGCTTGGCGGCCGCGATGGCCTTGTGGCCGTCCGGGCCGGCGCCGCCCGCCGAGCCGGCGGGGGCGGTTCTGGTTGGGTCCTTCACCGACGGCCTTCTCGTCGTGCCGCTTCCGGATGGCTCGGTCGCCATCACGGGCGGCGAGGCGCGCCGGGGGCGGCCCGATGACGGCTACGGCATCGTGCTCGTGGAAGGAGAACTCCGATGAATCGTACGTCGTGCGCGGTCGTGCTCTCGCTGCTCGTGGTCACCCTCTCTGCGCCGGCGCTCGCACAGGACGCCACCGCCAGGAAGGTCACGCTCGACCTGAACGGCGTGGCGCCGGCCGCCGCGTTCAAGGCTGTGGCCGATGCCATCGGCGTCACCGTCACCGTCGATGCCGCGGTCACGAATCCGGTCGACATCACCGTCCGGAACGTGTCCGCCAGAACCGCGCTCAACGCGATGTGCGAGAGCGTCGGCTGCCGGTGGACGCTCAGCGGCGGGTCGCTGGCCGTGAAGGCCGGAACCGACGTCGCCGCCGGCACCTACTACGCCGTGTCCAGCGGCAAAGGCACCGACCGGGCGAAGGTCGCCAGGACGCAGGTCGTGCTGAATGCCCTCAAGCAGACGCTGCCGGCGGACATGAAGTTCGACAACGCCCCGCTCGATGCGATCAACACGCGCCTGAGCGAGGCGCTGAACATGAACGTCCAGCTCTCCTGCAAGGACGCCAACGTGCAGACGCTGACGATGGACTTCAGCAACCTGACGCTCCAGGAGGCGTTGAAGTCGATCGGCGAACAGGAGGTCAGGCCCGGCGCTGCGTGGCGTCTCACGATCGGCCCCGTGCCTGGCGACACCGAAACGCCAAGCATCGCCATCATGGTCGGCCCGAAGAAGGCCAAGAAGGCCGTGACGAAGCGGTAGCTGTCCTCCCCCAGCTGGGGTCAGATCCGGGTCTGACCCCACGCGTCCGTCGGCCTTGTCAGCCTATTGCCGCCCGATCCCCCGGCGGACGAGCATCGGCTCGATACTCGGGTCCTGTCCCCGGAAATCTTTGTACAGCTTCGCGTAGTCGCCGACGTTGCCGCGCGACAGGATCATCTGGCGGAACCGGTCGCCGTTGGCCCTCGTCAGCCCGCCGTGCTCCGTGAACCACGCGAAGGCGTCGTTGTCGAGCATCTCGGCCCACAGGTAGGCGTAGTACCCAGCCCCGTAACCGTTCGCCCAGATGTGGAGGAAGTAGCTGGAGCGGTACCGAGGGGGCACCTGGGGCAGGCCGAGTCCGCTCGACGCGAGGGCCGCCGCCTCGAAGGCGTTGGCCGACTGTTCGGGCAATCCGGGCGCGAGCGAGTGCCACCGCATGTCGAGTTCGGCGGCGGCGAGGATTTCAGTCAGGCTGTAGCCCTGGTTGAACGTCGCGGCTTTTCTGATCTTGTCCGCGAGGGCCTGCGGCATCGGCGCGCCGGTCTTGTGGTGCACCGCGTACTGCGCGAGCACGGTCGGTTCGAGCGCCCAGTGCTCGTTGAACTGCGACGGCAGTTCGACGAAGTCGCGCGCCACGTTCGTGCCCGAAAGGCTCGGGTACCGCTGGTCGGCGAACAGCCCGTGCAAAGCGTGGCCGAATTCGTGGAACATCGTCATCAC
>JAWOGY010000003.1:0-2704 GCA_046496425.1 Vicinamibacterales bacterium | reverse complement strand
CTGCGGCGCGTGCGGCGAAACCTTCGATGCGCTGGAGTCGCTCAGCGAGATGCTCCCCAAGGACATCCCGGTGAGTATCGCGGCGCGGCCGCCAGCCGACGCGCCACCCCGGGCAGACGACCACGAGTCCGGGAAGGCCGCCGCGGAAGCTGCGCGGGAAGCCGCCGACATTGCGCGCGACGAAGAAGAGTTTCTCGAGGAGCTCGAGGCGCTGATCAGCGAAGAGGCGCAGCCCGATCTTGCGGCGGACGAGGACGAGTTCCTGGTCGAGGACCTCGATGAGGAACTCGACGAAGAAGCATCCAGGTTCGACGCGGCGCTCATCGGCGAACGGCCGGTGGAGGCGTCGGAGCCCGGCGCGCCGGAGAACGACTCGCGGCCGCCAGAGCCGCCGCCGGAGGGGCCGTTGGAGCCGCCGCTGGCGCCCGCGCCCGGGGGCGACGTCGATCACTGGCCCTACGACGACCTGGACGAGGATATTCCGGACCCCGACTCCGTCTTTCGTGTCGACGAGTTCGAGGACGAGCCGGATGCCGGCGCGCCGGAGCACTTCGTCGGCGCCGACGATGAGCCCAGCGAAGCGAAAGACGTCGCGGCTGCGCCGGCGGCGGGCGTGGTCACCCGCGAACCGGGCCGCGAACACGACGACCAGGACCGGGGCCCGGAGAACGATCGGGACGAGGGCGACGCCTGGGACGAGCACGAGGGCGATGACGACCAACCGCGCGCAGGCGCGCGCAGCGAGCCGCAAATCTCCTCGGCCGAAGAAGACGAGCCGGTGCCGGAGTTTGCGCGGGCGCCGGGCCGCGGCCGAACCTGGCTGCGTGTGCTGCTCGCCCTGCTCGCGGTGCTGGTGCTCAGCGGCACCTGGGCTCATACCCAGCACGGCAAGCTGCTGCGCCATCCGCTGGGCGAGGCCGTGCTGGGCCCGGTGTACGCGCTGCTGGGCATCGAGGCCGTACCCGACTGGAGCCCCGCAGAGTTCCGCGCGGTCCAGTGGGAGGCCATTGCCGACCCGAACCAGGCGGACCATCTCACCGTGGCGGTGGATTTCACCAACGGGGCCGCCTACGCGCAGCCTTACCCGGTCATTCGCATCATGCTGGAGGATCGCTTCGGGCGACGGATCGGTACGCACGACATCCCCCCCGAGCAATACCTGGGAGAACGCCCCGGTGCCGGCCGGCTGCCCGCGGGCAGCCGGTTCCGAACGACGCTCGTGGTGCCCGATCCCGGCGGCCGGGCCGACGGTTTCCGCGTCGATTTCTGCCTGGAGCTGCCGGCGCGCGGACTGGTCTGCGGGCCGGAACCGTTCCGCTAGACGCGGCCCGCGAAGCTGCGTTCCGTCGCCGAGGACCTCATGCGCGTAGGCCCCTACTCCTTCGCCCTGCCCGTGGTGGCGCTGGCTCCCATGGCCGGCGTCACCGACCGGCCGTTCCGCGCCCTCTGCCGGCGCATGGGCGCCAGCTTCGCCGCCACTGAAATGGTGAGCGCCGACCAGTCACTGTGGAATACGCCCAAGAGCCGCCATCGACTCGATCACGCCGGCGAAGGCGACCCGGTCATCGTCCAGATCGCCGGCGGCGATCCGGAGATGATTGCCGCTGCCGCGCGGGCCAATGTCGCGCTGGGCGCGCAGGTGATCGATATCAACATGGGTTGCCCCGCGAACAAGGTCTGCAACCGCGCCGCCGGCTCGGCACTGTTGCGCGACGAGGGACTCGTGAAAGCAATCCTGCAAGCCGCAGTCGAGGCCATGGCGCCGCTCGGCGTGCCGGTGACGCTCAAGACCCGCACGGGCTGGAGCCCCGATCATCGCAATGCCCTCAGCGTCGCTCGCCTGGCCGAGGATGCGGGAATCGCCGCGATTGCAATTCATGGCCGCACGCGCGCCTGCGGCTACGGCGGCCACGCGGAATACGACACGGTGCGCGCGGTCAAGCGGGAAGTCACCATCCCGGTGATCGCGAACGGCGATATCCGCACGCCGGAGCAGGCGCTGGAGGTGCTCGAGCACACCGGCGCCGACGGGCTGATGATCGGCCGCGCGGCGCAGGGCCGCCCGTGGATATTTCGTGAAATACGTAGCCTGCTGGAGCGCGGTGTTCGATTACCGGAGCCCGGCACGGGCGAGGTCCGTGATATCATTCTCGGCCACCTCGATGCACTGCACCGCTTCTACGGAGAAGCCCGCGGCGTCAGGACGGCCCGCAAGCACCTCGGCTGGTACCTTGCGGATCGGCCCGGCGGGGAAGAGCTTCGCCGCCGGATCGTCCGGGTGGATGAGGCGGCGGAACAAATCGCGGTGGTCGGGCGACATTTCGAAGAAGCTCTGCGCAAAGAGCTCGCAGCGTGACGGGGAACATCAACGTGGTCGACAACAAGACGCAGATCGCGCCGAACGGCAGTGGCGACGCTCGCCGGCATGGCGACGGCGCCCTGGGCAACATGGCCCACGAGGCACTCCAGCAGTATTTCCGGACGCTCAACGGGCACAAGCCCGACGGGCTCTACGACCTGGTCATCGGCGAGGTCGAAAAGCCGCTGTTCCAGGCCGTGCTCGATTACACCCGCGGCAACCAGAGCCTTGCCGCGACCATCCTGGGCATCAACCGGGGCACGCTGCGCAAGAATCCTCAGTCAGGAAAACTATAATGAACAAGATGCTTTGGCTGCCATGCAGGCTTCGCTGGCTGCCCAGGAT
>JAWOGY010000242.1:0-2610 GCA_046496425.1 Vicinamibacterales bacterium | reverse complement strand
GCGGTCAGCCGGCCGACGTGGGGCGGTTTGCGGGCAGGAACGACATCGCGAAGGCCAGCGCGCCGGCCGGCAGGAGCGGCTCCGGACGCGCAATCGATGCGCCGAGGTCAATCCCGGCGGCCCTCGCCGCGATCATGCACAAGAACACCATCGCCATCGCGATGCCGCCGGCGAGCAGCAGCCGCAGGCCGTAGGCGTAGGCCACCACCAACGCGAACGCGCCCCAGAGCGCGAACGCCAGCGACGACGGCCGCATGTTGAAGATCGCGCCGACGACGGTGACGTCGAGGATGAAGGCGGCCGTCGCGGTGATGGCCAGGATGGAGGCGACGTAGAGCGTCTTCTCGCGCCGCGCCGCCACCTCGACCGCGCCGAGCAGCAAGAGCGGAGCGGCCGCGAGGAGGGCAAGCTGCGCCGGCGCCGCCATCAGCCCCCACACGCGGTAGAAGAACAGGACGACCGCCGCGCTCAGCGTGACGGCGCCGACAAGCGACGCGATGCGCATGCCGAGCGACATCCGCCGCTGGCGCTCGCTGCGGTCGACGTCGAAGCGGCCTGCGAGGCGTTCGAGCAGGCGGGCGTGATGCTCGTCCACGCGCGCGCGATCGCCGGGCTCGAGCCGGAGCACGCCCTCGCGCTCGAGTTCGCCGAGTTCGCGCGTGAACGCCTCGATCTGATCGACGCGCTGCTGCGCCCGCGCCTTGGTGAGCGCCGGCCCGTTTGAGGTCGGCTCGGCCACGATGCTGCCTCCCTGCCCTCCTACTGCTTCAACCACGCCAACCCGCGCTCCAGCACCTCGTCGCGGCCCGCTGCGACCCCCGCCTGCGTACGCGTCGCCGGCACCGTGGGCGCGATGCCCACTCCGTGGTGCCGGCTGCCGTCCTGCTTCAGCACTTTCATGCCGGTCCAGGAGATGCCGTATCCTCCGGGCAACTCGAGCGGGCTGACATTACCGTTGGTCCCCGCGGTCGTCTCGCCGACGATCTCACCCAGCTTGTAGTGCTCCACGATGCCCATCGTCGATTCCGCGTAGCTGATCGCACCGCCGTTGGTCAGGAAGACTCTCTTCGCGGCGAGGAGCGGCTGCAGCGGCTGCAGGTTCCACTCTCCGCCGCGGACGAATGTCATCTCGCCCGGGCGGTCAACGACCGGCAGGTGCCACTGGGCGCTGCGCAACGGCGCGGTCGTCAGGTGCTGCAGCCACTTGGGCGTGACCCGCGGGTACCCGCGCACGTCGAAGACGATGCCCTTCGCCATCGCCAGCTTCGGCAAGACCTCGTCGACCTCCTTGTCCTGCGCGCGCGTCACATCGACGTACCAGATGCCCGGTTCGAGTTCCGCAATCGCGTCCGTTGGGCGCGGGTCGGATGCAATCACCGTCGCTGGCCCGTAGGTGAGCCTGACGCCCCTGTTCACCGTGCCGCTGACCGACCGGACCTCCAGTTCACACGCCTTTCCGGCCGGGCCGGACAGCACCTCGAATTCCGATCGCGTGCGCTTCCACTGCGGCGTCGCGCCGGAGATCAGCGTCTCGGCATGCTCCAGCGCGGCGGCCGCCGGCGTTCCGTTGATCCTGACGACCTCGTCACCTGCCCTCACCTGCCCCACGGCCGCTCCGGCAATGCCGGTGACAACGAGGCGGCCCTCGATCCACTCCGCGGCGATCGGCACGCGGCCCGGCTGTGCGGCCCGCTGGTCGGTCACCCACCCGTGGCCATCCTTCAGTTCCGCGACCAGTTGCCGCAGCGTCGTGTAGAACTCGGCACCGCCGCAGTCCGTCGCCGCTTTCTGGAGCGCCCCGTTGAGCACGGCGTCCCAGTCGGTCTCCACGACGTCGAAGTATGGATAAAAGTGCCGAAACACGTTCCACGCGATCACCACGCCGCCGATGCGCGTCGCCCGATCGCCGGCGCTCCACAGACCGGCAGGGAACGGGGCAGGCGCCGCGGTCTGCGTCGCCGGGTGCGGGAGAGTCCCCGCGGCGTCCGCGAAGACGGCCAGAGGCACGAGCCCCTTGACGCCGCGACCCAGATCCATGGCGTAGAGGTCGCCTCCCTTCCAGGCGGAGGCCGGTTCCGTCGTCCGGTCCCGGCGATACGGGCCCGACGAGCCGGTCGTGGCGAACCCGATGTTGTGCCACCGCGTGAGGTGCGCGTCGCCGAGCGGCGCCAGGGAAGCGTGCGGCGGCGGCGCGCCAGCATAGACGCGGACAGTCGGCGCGACCGGCCCAAAAACGCTCTGCAGCGCGCCGGCCAGATCTGACGCCGTTACCGCGCCTTCCACCCGTCGCGCGCCGGCGATCGCCAGGAGCTGCCAATCGGCCGCCGCGGCTTCATCGCTCGGGTGGAAGTGACGCACAACCCCGTAGAGCCTGGTGAACGCCAAGAGGTTGTCGAGCGCGGTGCCCGTGAGTGGACGCGGCGGCTCCTCGATTCGCTCGGGCACGCTGCCGGTGATGTCGAGGCTGGCATCGTCAAGGAGGACGCGTCCCGAGTACGCCAGGAGCCCGAGCGCGATCCTGGTAGCGTCCGCGTCGACAAGCCCGTTGATGTCGAAGTATTGCCAGTTCTGCTGCGCGAGAATCGGCCACGCAGCCGGCGTCGTTCCCGG
>JAWOGY010000173.1:0-11563 GCA_046496425.1 Vicinamibacterales bacterium | reverse complement strand
GCACCGGCGCCGGCCGGGCCCGCGCCGAACGTGCTGACGCCGGAGGAAGCCGCCGCCGGCTGGAAGCTGCTGTGGGACGGCACGTCGCTCTCGGGCTGGCACACGTACGGCAAGCAGGACGTCGTGGGCTGGGAGATTGTCGGCGGCGAACTCATCGCCCTCGGCCAGGGCGGCGACCACGCCAACGACATTCTCAGCGACGCCGAGTACGAGAACTTCGAACTGCTCGTCGACTGGAAGCTCTCGCCCAGGGCCAACAGCGGGATCTTCTACAACGTCGTCGAAGAGGGCTACGACCGGGTCTATGCGACCGGGCCGGAGTACCAGCTCATCGACGACGACGGGTGGCCGGAGAAGCTGGAAGACTGGCAGATGAGCGGCGCCAACTACGCCATGCACCCGCCGATGGCGAAGGCGGCCAAACCGGTCGGCGAGTGGAACACCACGCGCATCGTCGTGAACCAGGGCCGCGTCGAGCACTGGCTCAACGGCGTGAAGACGGTCGAGTACGAGCTCTGGACGCCGGAGTGGGTGACGATGAAGACCACCGGGAAGTGGAAGGACTTCCCCGGCTACGGCACGGGCAAGAAGGGGAAGATCGGCCTGCAGGACCACGGCAACAAGGTCTTCTTCCGCAACGTCAAGATCAAGGTCCTCTAGGGACGGCTGCAAAACCCGTCATCTGACGCGGATCATGCACGCATCAAAGGCCAGCCCGCCGTCCGGCGGGCTGGCCCTTTCCACGATCCTCTGGTTCTGGCTTCCCCTGGCGGCCACGTGGCTGATGATGTCGGCCGAGGGGCCGTACGTGGCGGCGATCATCGCCCGCATGCCGGAGGCCGCCCTCAACCTCGCCGCGTATGGCGTCGCGTTCTCGCTCGCCTGGCTGGTCGAGTCGCCGATCATGATGCTGCTGACGGCGTCGAACTCGCTGGTCGGGGATCGGCAGTCGTTCCTCGCCCTCCGGCGGTTCGCGTACCGCATGAACGCGGCGGTGACCGCCGTCATGGTGTTTCTCGCCGTGCCGGCGGTGTTCGAGTTTGTCGGGGGACGCCTGATGGGCCTGCCGCCTGAAGTGGCCGGCCTGGCGCACACGGCCGTCGCGATTCTCATCCCGTGGCCGGCCGCCATCGGGTACCGGCGGTTCTACCAGGGCATCCTCGTGCGCAACGGCCTGACGCGGCGCGTCGCGTACGGGACGGTCGTGCGGCTGGCGTCGATGTCGGTGACCGCCGCCGCGCTGGCGCTCTGGAGCGGGCTCGACGGCGCGAGCATCGGCGGCGCCGCCCTCGCCGCCGGCGTGGTCGTCGAGGCGGCGGCCAGCCGGCTGATGGCGCGCCGCGTGGTGGCCTCGCTCGCGGCTGAGCCGGGCGGGCCGGTCCCGGGCACGCCCCCGCTGACGCAGCGCGCGATCGCCCGCTTCTACTATCCGCTCGCGCTGACGTCGATGATCTCGCTCGTCACCGGGCCGCTGCTCACCTTCTTCATGGGGCGCAGCCGTCAGCCGATCGAGTCGCTGGCCGTCCTGCCCGTGGTGCAGTCGCTCGTGTTCCTCTTCCGAAGCGGCGGCGTGGCGTTCCAGGAGGTGGGCGTGGCGCTCATCGGCCGCGGCCTCGAGCACCAGCACGATCTCGGGCGGGCGTGCCGCAAGCTGGCGGCCGGCGCGTCCATCGCCCTCGCAGTCGTGCTGTTCACGCCGCTCGCTGACGCCTGGCTGCGCCAGTTGTCCGGCCTGCCGCGGGAACTGGCGGAGTTCGCGCTGCTGCCGGCGCGCCTGCTGGTCCTGCTGCCGGCGCTGGAGTACTGGCTGTCGTATCAGCGCTCGCGCTTCATCCTCACCGGCCAGACGCGCGCCGTGACATTCGCGACCGCCATCGAGGTGAGCGGCATCGGCCTGGTGCTCTTCGCGTGCATCGGCTGGCTCGGCATGATTGGCGCTGTCGCGGGGTCGGTGGCGCAGGTGGCCGGCCGGGTCGCGTCGAACCTGTTCCTGCTCGCCGTGTCCCGCACCACTCCCCACGACGGGGTCGGGACGATGTAGCTGCAGCATCTGTTGTTCGCCGGAGCTATCGCGCCCTCATCGCCTCCACCGGCGCGTCAGGCGGGCCGAGGACGAGCCGGGTCTGCCCGTCCCGGTCCACGAAGCGGAACCGCCGCTCGATGCCGCCGCCGTCGAGGGAGAACGCCGCGAACTCCCGGTCGCCCGTGGGCACGTAACGAAACGCCGGCAGCACGGGGGTCCCGCGAAGGCCCAGGATGCGCTTCGGCCCCCACAGGTAGACGTTGAACACGGACCGCTTCTCGAAGTCGAGGCGGACGAAGACGCGCACGGTGTCTGCGTCGCGCGGAATCGCGCCCACGGCCGCAGAGCCTTTGAACCTGCCCAGCCTGGACTCGCGGTCGCGCATCATGTCCGCTTCCTGCGCGCGCATCTGCTCCAGGTTCATGCCGCCGCCCATGGCCTCGTGGAGCGCGGCCACGTCGCCGGCAAACGACTTCGCCGCGATGTCCGCCGTGCGCCTCGAGAGGTCGGCCAGCCGTGCGGCCTGGGCCGGCGACGCCGCTGCAAGTGCCGAGAACGCCGCCTGGCCCTCGGGAGTCACCGCCAGGGTTGATCCGTCGGCCGCCAGCGTGAGCGTGCCGCCCTGCGGCAGATGCCACGCTCCCGTCACCGCCTGCACGCGTTCCGGCGCCATGTCGACGACCCGCGGCGGAAGGGCCGCCTTGCCGCCGAACAGGATCCCCTCGAGCACTTCGACCACAGGCGTGGCCGTCAGCGTGGTGTCCGTCGAGGCCAGGAACAGCATCGCGTCCTCGTCGGGAAACCGCAGGAACTCGGCCACGTAGACGCCGTTGCCGCCGTTGTGCTGGACAACCGTCGTCCCGCGCGCGCTCTTGCTCACCGCCCAGCCGTAGGCATAGCGGGACAGTCCCCGCGGGCCCTCGGCGACGTACGGCGTGAAGTACTTCGCCCGCGCGCCCTTCGTCAGGACCGCATCGGTTTCGAGGGCGCGGTGCCAGGCCAGCATGTCGCCCAGCGTCGTGTGCAGCCCGCCGTTGCCCCGCAGCATCCAGTAGGGCGCGGCCGGCTCCTGGATGCGCTGGAGAATCGTGCCCCAGTCCTCGCCGCTATCCAGGTATCCGTGTGCGACGCGTTCGGGCGCCCACTTCGGGAGCTTGTACCCGGTCTCGCGCATGCCCGCCGGTTTCAGCACCCGCTCCGTCAGGTACACCTCGTAGGGCTGGCCCGACACGATCTCGACAATGGCCGCGAGCAAACTGTAGCCCGCGTTGGAATACTCGTAGCCCTCGCCCGGCTTGAAGCGGAGCGTCGATTGAAGGGCCCGGCGCACGTACTCCTCGCGACCGACCGGATCGTAGTCGGTGGGGCTGAAATCCGACTCCAGGCCCGAGGAGTGCGTCAGGAGATGGTGCAGCGTGATCGCAGACTTGTCGGCGGGCACCCCCTCCAGGTACTCGCCGGCCGGATCGGTCACCGCCAGCTTCCCCTGCATCTCGAGGGTGAGAATGGCCGCCGCCGTGAACTGCTTCGTGATCGAGCCCAGGTTGTACACGCTCTCCGTCGTGAGCGGGATGCGCCGCGCCCGATCGGCCAGGCCGTAGCTCTTGCTGAGGAGCACTTCCTTGCCGCGGACGGCCAGCGCTCCGCCGGTGAATCCGAAGCGTTCGAGGCGGGAGAGGTATTCGTCAATCGTCCGGCCGGCTTCACCGCTGACGACGGGGCGATCCTGCGCTGATACGGGCGTCAGGCCGGCGAGGGTCGCGAGCGCGGCCAGCAGAAGTGCGAGACGTCTGGCGGCAAGGGACACGGGGGCCTCCTGTGACACGTTCCTTCTCCGGGGCGGCCGCCCCGGGGCTACTTCTCCCGGCGCTTGTAGCTGATCGCGACGCCGCCTTGCGTGACGGATGTCTCCATGAACGGCAGGCTCGACACGTATTCGTAGTAGTCGCCCGTCATCCCGCCGCCCCGGCGGCCCCGCCCCGGGTACACGTTGTGCGCGGCGATGCACCCGCCGACGGCGAGCTTCGGAATCACCGCCTTCACGTAGTTGGTGTACCACTCCTTGTCGGCGTCGATGAAGACGAAGTCGAAGGGGCCGTCCAGCCGCGGCACCAGCTCGTGGGCGTCGGCCAGGCGGGCATCGATGAACCGGGCGACGCCGGCTTCCTGGAAATTCCGCACGGCCTCGCGGTGCCGGCCCTCGTCGATGTCGATCGTCGTGAGCTTCCCGCCCGTCTTCGAGAGGGCCAGGGCGATCCAGATGCCAGACCGGCCCGTGGATGTGCCGATCTCGAGGGCGCGCGTGTAGCCGCCCTTGACGACGAGGTCATGCAGCAACTGGCCGTCAGACTCGGGGACGTTCATGTCGCGCCAGTCGTAGCGATGCGCGTCGAAGAAAGCCTTGACGCGCACATCGAGCCCGCTGGTCCCGCCGGCGCTCTGGCCGCCGAGCGGCGCCAGCGCGAAGCCGAACGATGCGATCACGACGAGCGTTGCACCCAGTCGTTTCACGATAGCCTCCTGCGCAGGTATCCCGGTGTACATACGACGGCGGGCGTGGGTTGTTTACAGGGGATTTCGGCTGCCGCGGCGGCCGCCCGCTGTGGTAGCCTTCGGCCGATACATCTTCGGCCGATACTGCCCGCTGCCCATCTGCCAGGAGGATCCACGTGCGGACGACTCGCTTGCGCTTCACCACTGCGCTGCTCTGCGCCGTCATCGCCGCGGCCGCATCCGGGGGACGGAGCCCCCTGCGGGCGGCCCCGGCGGATTTCACGCGCTATCACACGTACGAGGAGATGGCGGCGGCGTTGAAGTCTGCCGTGGCGGCTCATCCCGATCTCGCCAGGCTCGTCTCGATCGGCAAGACGCGAGAGGGGCGCGACATCTGGGCCGTCGAGATCGCGAAGCAGTCGGGCCCGCCCGTGGACTCGCGGCCTGGCCTGCTCATCGCGGCGACTTTCGAGGGCGATCACCTGATTGGCGGCGAACTGGCTCTGTATACGGTCGACTTCCTGCTTGGCGCCTACGCCACGGACGCGGCCGTCAAGCAGCGCCTCGACCGTTCGGTCGTGTACGTCGTCCCGCGCGTGAACCCGGACGGCGCCGAGCAGATGTTCGCCCCGGTGAAAGCGCTGCGCCGGACGAACGCGACGCCGTTCGACGCCGACAACGACGGCCGGACCGATGAAGACGGCCCGGAGGATCTCAACAAGGACGGCGTCGTCACCGTGATGCGCGTCAAGGACCCGAAGGGGCCGTACATGGTCAGCCCCGACGACGCGCGCCTCATGAAGCGGGCCGATCCGGCAAAGGGCGAGTCCGGCGGCTGGGCGGTCTATGTCGAGGGCATCGACAACGACGGCGACGGCTTCTACAACGAAGACGGCCCGGGCGGCGTCGACATCAACCGGAACTTCATGCACCAGTACCCGTACTTCGCGCCGGATGCCGGCCGGTACATGGTGAGCGAAGCCGAGACGCGCGCGCTCCTGGACTACGTCCTCAAACACCGCAACATCGCGGCCATGCTGACCTTCGGCGAGAGCGACAATCTCATCACGGCCGGCGGCCGGCCGGCCGCGGCCGCGGGTCTGAATCTCGTCGACTTCGCCGACCTCGCCAACGCGCCGGCCCGGCGCGTCGGCCTGATGCCGGACCTCGGCGGCGCGATGGGCCGGGGCGGCGGGCGCGGCGGCGGCGGGATGTTCATGCCCGGCGGCGCGGGAGGGCGCGGCGCGCAGACGCAGGCCCCCTCGGCCGGACGCGCCGGCGTGCAGCCGGCCACCTCGGTGAACGCGGCCGACCTCGAGTACTTCACGGCGATTGGCGCCAAGTACCGCGAGTTGACCGGACTCCGGAGCACGGGGTACATGCGCGCCCCGGCTGGCGCGTTCTTCGAGTACGGCTACTTCCAGTTCGGGGTGCCGTCCTTCTCGACGCCGGGCTGGGGGCTTCCGGGCGGAGGCCGGGCCGCGGGTCCAGGAGGCGGGGCGGCCCCGGCCGGTGAGGCGGCCGCCCGGCCGGCTGGCGCGCCCGCGGGGATGGCGGGAATGCCCGCGGCGTTCGGTCAGCGCGGCGCCGGTCGCGGCGGCGCTGCGGGCGCTGGACCGGGCGGCGGCGACATCGGCGAGGGCATCGACCTGCGCCTGCTGCAGTGGATGGACGGCGAGAAGGTGGACGGGTTCGTCGCCTGGACGCCCTTCAAGCACCCCGCGCTCGGCGACGTCGAGATCGGCGGGTTCAAGCCCTACGTCACCGTGAACCCGCCGGCCGCGAAGATCGCCGATCTCGGCGCGGCGCACGCGAAGTTCGTCGTGCACCTGACGTCGCTCTTCGCGCGCGTCGCTATCGCCCGGACCGGGGTGACCGCCCTCGGCGGCGGGCTCTACCGCGTCACGGCCGATGTCGAGAACGCCGGGTTCCTCCCGACCGCGCTCGCCCACGGCGTCGCGTCGCGATCGGTGAAGCCGGTGATGGTCCAGCTCGGCGTGCCGCCCGAGTCGATCGTCACGGGTTCGGAGAAGACCAGTTTCATTCCCACGCTGGCCGGCTCCGGCAGCCGGCAGTCGTTCGAATGGGTGATCACGGGCAAGCCCGGGTCCGCGGTGACGCTGAACGTCGTGTCGCAGAAGGCCGGCACCGACAGCGTCACGCTGACGCTGAAGTAACCGCAGCACATCACAGGGAGTCAACGATGACGACCAGGACCTACAGACTCATCGCGACCTCGGCCCTGCTGACGGCGCTTGCGGTCGTCGCGTCGGCCGGCATGTCCGCGCAGGCGAAACCCGCCGCCGGGGCCGCGCCGCAGGCCGGGCCCGGGCGTGCCGCCCAGGACTGGGCCTCCGCGCCCTCCTCGGAGCGCACGTACAAGGTGAAGCTGGATTTCAACCGCTGGCACGACGTGGCGGAGATCCAGGCCGACATGCGGACGCTCGAGAAGGCGTACCCGAAGTTCCTGAAGTACGTCTCGATTGGCAAGAGCGTCGGCGGACGCGACCTCGCGCTGATGATCGTCAACAACCCCGATACGGGGCCCGACACCTCGAAGCCCGCGATGTACATCGAGGCCAACATCCACGGCAACGAGATCCAGGGCGGCGAGGTGTGCATCTACACGATCTGGTACCTGATGGAGCACTACGGGAAGATCGACTTCATCACGAACCTCGTCGACGAGCGCGCGTTCTACATCGTGCCCGTCATCAATCCGGATGGCCGCGACTTCTTCATGAAAGGCCCCGGCGGCAACGCGCGCACGGGCCACATGCCCGTCGATGACGACAACGACTACCAGTTCGACGAAGACGGCCCCGAGGATCTGAACGGCAACGGCGTGATCGAGCAGATCCGCAAGCACGTGCCGGGCCAGGGCACGCACCGGAAGAGCGCCGCTGATGCGCGCGTGCTCGAGCCCGTGCCGCCGGGCGAAGCGGGCGACTACGTCATCCTCGGACAGGAGGGCGTGGATCGCGACGGCGACGGCCGCGTCGCCGAGGACGGCCCCGGCAGCTACGATCCGAACCGCAACTACGCCGCCGACTGGCAGCCAGGCTACGTTCAGGGCGGGGCGATGGACTATCCGTTCCAACTGCCCGAGTCCCAGGCGGTCAACGCCTTCCTGCTCGCGCATCCAAACGTGGCGGGCCTTCAGACCTACCACAACAGCGGAGGCATGATCCTGCGCAGCCCCGGCGCCGAGCAGACCGGCGAGTACCCGGCGGCCGACGTCCGCGTCTACGACGAGATCGGCAGGATGGGCGAACGCATGCTCCCCTTCTACCGCTACCTCGTGATCTGGAGCGGCCTGTACACCGTGCACGGCGGGGTCACCGACTGGGGCAATGACACCCTCGGCATCCTCTCGTTCTCGAACGAGCTCTGGAACAACGGGCAGTACTTCACCAGCCCCGATCTCAAGGAGCAGCAGAGGGACCCCGCGAGCCCAATCGCCCCCCGCGCGGCGAACTACTTCTTCAACGACTACCTCGAGTTCGGCGACCAGCTGACCGAGTGGAAGCCGTTCACGCACCCGCAGTTCGGCGAGGTGGAGATCGGCGGCTCGTTCAGGAAGACGTTCGGCCGTGTGCCGCCTCGCTTCATGAACGAGGAGCTGTGCCATCGCAACATGGCGTTCACGCTCTACCAGGCCGACGAGATGCCCAGGATGGCGATTGGCGACACGAAGATCGAGCGGCTCGCGGATGGCGTCTTCAAGGTGTGGATCGATCTCGTCAACGACAAGGTGGCGCCGACGATCCTCGCGAAAGCCGCGCAGAACAACGTGGTGCCGCCGGACCTGCTCACGCTCGACGGCAAGGGCGTCGAGGTGCTGTCGGCCAGCTGGGTGCCGAACAAGTGGCGGCCGGCGGTGGCGCCGATGATCGACCAGAAAGACCTGACGCGCATCATGCTCAGGAACGGCCAGCCCGGCAGGACCACGAGGACCGTGCAGTACCTGCTCAAGGGCGCCGGCAGCATCACCGTGAAGTACGCGAGCGTGAAGGGCGGGACGGCGCAGAAGGTCATCGCCCTGCAATAGGGCACCGCGAAAGGAATTCCCCATGCGAGGGCTTGCCGCCGGGCTGTTGATGTGCGTCGTACCCGTCGCCGGGGCCTCGGGAGCCGGTCCGGGCGAGCCTGGCCAGCAGACGCCAGGGCGGAACATTCCCTATTCCGTCGGCCGCGCGCTGCCCGATCGCGCGGCGGGCTGGGTTCGCGCGGCGCAGATCCAGATGTTCAATCCCGGCGACCTCTGGGAGCACATCAACGGCGCCGCCGAGCAGTACCTGACCTACGGGTTCCAGGACCTGGCCACGACGCGGTACACCGCTGACCGCACGCGCACCGTCGTCGTGGTCGAGGTCTACCGGATGGCCGATGCCGTCAACGCGTTCGGCATCTACCGCCAGGAAGTCAGTCCCAAGGCCAGGCCGGTGCCGCTGGGCGTCGAGGGGCGGACCAGCAGTAACACCATCAGGTTCTGGACAGGCGAGTACTACGTCAAGCTGACCACGCCGCCCGGCGGCGGGCGGATGCAGGAACTCGAAGCGCTCGGCGCCGCCATCGCGAAGGGACTCGGGGCGCCGGGCGCGATGCCTGCGGAAGTGGGCTGGTTCCCGTCCGCCGGCCAGGTGCCGGACTCGGTCAAATTCCTTCCGGCCGACGCGCTCGGCCAGGCGGCGTTCACGAACGCGTTCGAGGCGAAATACGAGAACCCCGGGGAGCCGTCTACGGCGCTTGTCGTGCCGTTCGACAGCGACAAGACGGCGGCGGCCGCCCTCGCCCGCTACGAGTCGTTTCTCGCGAAGGCGCGCGGCAAGGCGAAGGTGGCGACGCCCGGGGACGGCGGGTTCTCGGCGACCGACTCGTTCCAGGGATTCGTCCTGGCCGTCAGGGCCGGGTCGAGGCTGGTGGTCTCGCTCGGGGCATCCGACGAGCGGGCGGCGACGGCCCTGGTGGCGGAGATCGTCAGGCGGATGCAGACGACCGGCGGGCGGCCCCGCAAGGATGGTGTCTCATGACCCCTGTGGACAGGCGTGGTTTCGTGCGCGCGTCGGCGGCCGCCGCGGCGGCCGCCGTGGCAGGGCCGTCGCTGGCCTCCTCGGCCCAGGAGGCGCCGGAGGCCGTCCGCGTGCGGCGATTCAAGCCGCTGGGCAAGACGGGCTGGAACGTCGGCGACGTGTCCTCCGGGTCCGGCCAGCGCGACCCTGCGGTCCTCAACTACATCTTCGAGTCGGGCATCAACCTCATCGACACGGGGTTCCAGTACGCCGGCCACGAGGAACTCATCGGCAGGGTGCTGCCGAAGTGGCGCGAGAAGGTGTTCGTGCTCGACAAGTGGGACCCGCCCCTGGTCACGGCCACGGTGACCAAGTCGGCCCTGCTCGAGGCGCTCGATGTTTCGCTGAAGCGCCTCAACACCACCTACGTCGACTGCATGATGCTCCACTCGATCGGCCATCCCCGGTACGGCGGCCTCGAGCGCATCCAGAACCCGGCGATCTACGAGGCCTGGGACGAGGCGAAGCGCCTCGGCAAGGTCCGCTTCACGGGCGCTTCGAGCCACGGCGTCCGCATGATCGAGGACATGGACTGGGGCCTCGACAACAACCGGTTCGACGTGATCCTCATCGGCGCGAACTTCCTGACGCGCGGCGTCGAGCCGCTGCTCAAAAAGGCGCGCGCCAAGGGGGTCGGCACGATCGCCATGAAGACCATGACGACGTACAAGTCGGACCTGAACATCCAGGCGCTTCAGAACGAGCAGACCAACGCGAGGCAGGCCTGCCTCAAGTGGATCCTCGCCTCCGATCTCTTCGATACGCTCGTGGTCAGCATGCGGAACTACGACCAGGTGGCGGAATACCTGGCCGTGTCCGGCACGACGCGCCTCACCACCCGCGACGAGCGGTACCTGGAGACGGTGGCGTCCCATGTCGGGCCCCGGTACTGCCGGCCCGGCTGCGGCGCCTGTCACGAGGCGTGCCCGCACGGCGTCCCGGTGGCCGACATCCTCCGCTACAAGATGTACTTCGAGGACTACGGCGAGGAGAAGTTCGCGATGGAGCGGTACGGGCTGGTGCCGGCCTCGACGAGGCCCTCGCGCTGCGCCGGTTGCGAGGCGCCCTGCGAGGCCGCATGCCCGTACGGCTTGCGCGTGCGCGAGCGGCTGTCGGAGGCCGACCGGCAACTTCGGTTCGCGTAGGACCGGTTTCGAAGCCTTCCGAAACCGCCTCTGGGCAGGAGGGGAACGTGACAAGACCGTGGATGGCTTGCGTAGCCGCCGTGATCGGTTTCTGGTTCAGCGCGCCGGCCTTGGCCCAACCCTCGGCGGCCGAGATCGTCGCGCGATCTGTGCAGGCCCATGGCGGCGACGCGCTGACCTCCTGGCAGACCTTGAAGATCACCGGCACCGTCCTGATGCAGGATGGCATCGCCTACAACGGCGCCTACACGCTCCTGGCGAAGGCGCCGGATCGGCTCCGCGTCGAGCACGACGCCACCGCGGACCGCGGGCGCGCGTTCTACGAGTACTTCCTCAACGGCGGCGTGGCCTGGAGCCGGCGCAACCTCGTGCCCGGCGCGCTCGAGGCGGACCGCATCCGGCGCTGGATGGACCAGTGCTACGCGATCGCGTTCTACGGGAAGCCGGGCCTGGCGCTCGAGCGGTTGGCCGACGCCGGCCTGGCGTGGCCGCCTGCCGGGGCCGCGGCGGACACGCCCCCGACGCAGGCCCCACGCAAAGTCTGGGTCGTCGCCGCGACGGTCGGGGCCGAGCGCCGCGAACTCTACATCGACCAGGAGACCGGGCGTTTTCTCCAGGAAGTGACGCCGCAGACAACGAGGGTGTACTGGGATTTCAAGACTTTCGACGGCATGCTTCTGCCGACGCGCATTCTGGAGATCACGAAGACGCGCCAGGGAGAAACGCGGACGCCATTCACCTGGACCGACGTGAAGCGGAACGTGCCGATCGAGGACTGGCGGTTCACCGAGGACATGCCGCGGAAGTAGGGGCTAGGGGCTAGGGGCTGG
>JAWOGY010000119.1:0-3167 GCA_046496425.1 Vicinamibacterales bacterium | reverse complement strand
CATGCCTGGGGAAGCTCATAGCTGATAGGAAACAGGCGGAGAAGTTCTTATCTTCTGTCTTCCCGTACGCCTTACGCCGTGAGCCGTATACTCGACGCGGATGGGCGACCGACCAACCCCGTGCAGGTGGCGGGCGGCGAGCGCATCTCCGTGTTCCAGACCGAGTGGCTGAGCGACGGGCGGCTCGGCTTCGTCGCCGACCCGGACGGCTGGTGGAACCACTACGCCTGGCGGGCTGACGGCGATCTCGAGCGTCTCACGGAGATGGACTCCGAGGGCGCCTTGCCACAATGGGTCTTCGGCCAGTCCACGTGGGGGGAGATCCTGGGCGGCATCCTCGGCGCAATGACTCGTGACGGCAGCTGGGAGCTATGGCAGTTCGGCCGTGGCGACGCGGCGCGGCGGCTCTGGGAACTCGACGCGATCGAGCATCTCTCCACCGACGGCCGGGAGGCGGTCGCACTGGCGGGCGGTCCGGACCGGGCCACGGGCGTCTACATCATGGACGCACCGAATTTCCGCCCGCACCTGCTCGTCGACTGCGGGCCGCTGCCGCTGGAGGAAGCATGGATCTCGCGGCCGGAGCCGCTCGAATTCCCGACCGCGGACGGCTCGAAGGCGTTCGCGAACTACTATCCGCCGATCAACCCGATGTACGAGGGTCCGCCGGACACGGCGCCGCCCGTGATCGTCAAGTGCCACGGCGGCCCGACCGCGGCCGCGTCCACGGCGTTCGAGGCGAAGATCCAATTCTGGACCACGCGCGGGTTCGCGGTGCTCGACGTCAACTACCGGGGCAGCACCGGCTTCGGCCGCGACTACCGCGAGCGCCTGTACGGCACCTGGGGCATTGCCGACGTCGAGGACTGCGTCGCCGGGGTCCAGTATCTCGCCCGGCGTGGGCTTGCGGATGCCGGGGCGGCATTCATCAGCGGCGGCAGCGCCGGCGGTTTCACGGTGCTGTCGGCACTCGCGTTCACCGACGCCTTCCGCGCCGGCGCGAGCTACTACGGCATCGGCGACCTGGACACCATGTTCGAGACCACGCACAAGTTCGAGTCGCGTTACGACCGCTGGATGTTCGGCCCGCGGGACGATCCCGCCGCGCGGCGCCAGGTCGAGGAACGCTCGCCCCTGCGCCATGTGCATCGCATCAGGTGCCCGGTGATTTTCTTCCAGGGCGGCGAGGACCGGGTCGTGCCACCGCAGCAGAGCCGGGACATGTACGCCGCCCTGCGCGCCGCGGGGATTCCGACCGCGTACCTGGAGTTCCCCGAGGAGCGGCATGGCTTCCGCAGCGCCGAGAACATTCGTGCCGCGCTGGAGGCCGAGCTGGCGTTTTTCTGCCGCGTGCTCGGCGTCACGCCGGCGGGCGACGTGCCCTCGCTGGCGCTCGACAACGACGCGGCGATGCATTGAAATTTCGCGCTCGACCGCCGTGGCGGCTCGCCCAAGGGGACCCTGCTCGAGCAGTGTCCCCTACAGCGGCGGCAGGGGCCCGCGCAGTGTGCGGCCCATCCAGCGCCGAATGTCCTCGACCTCCTGGGGGCAGACGGAATGCGGCATCATGTAACTCTTGAACTCGACGTCGTAACCGCTCTCGGACAGAAACTTCGCGCTCTCCTCGCCCAGCACCGCCGGCACGACCGGGTCGAGGCTGCCGTGCGCCATGAAGATCGGGACCTCGCGGTTCGCCGCGTGGAACTCGCCGGTCGCGGCACGCAACGGCAGGTAGGTCGACAGGGCGATGATGCCCGCCAGCTTTTCCGGGTAACGCAGCCCGGCATGCAGCGCGATCGCGCCGCCTTGCGAGAATCCTGCGAGCACCACGCGGTGCGGCGGGATGCCGCGTTCGCCCTCGCGCCGAATCAGCGCTGCCACCGCCTCGCCGCTCTCCCGGATCCCGGCTTCGTCCTCGTGCCCACCGCGCTGGATCGAAACGATGTCATACCAGGCGCGCATCTCTGCGCCGCCGTTGATGGTGACGGGGCGGACCGGCGCGTGCGGGAACACGTAGCGAACCTCAGGCCCGCCGGGCAGGCGCAGAGCCGGCACGATCGGGTCGAAGTCGTAACCATCGGCGCCCAGGCCGTGCAGCCACACGACGCTGGCGGCCGGTTCCGGCGCCGTCTCCCGCTCCACCGTCTGCAGCTTGAGGCTCATCGGCTTCCGACTCCCTGCGAATAACGCGGGCAGTGTACAGGCCGCCTGAGAACAGGACGAGACTTGACATTCAATGCGCATGAATGCTCAATAATGCGCATCTTTACTCAGCCAATCCGGCCCTGCCCCTGATGCCCATCGTGAACGCCCAGCAGAACGAACGCCGGGAGGCCATTCTTGCCCTCCTGCGACAGCACCGTGTCGGCCGCCAGGCGGAGCTGGTGGACCTGCTCGCCGAGCGCGGGTTCGCCGCGACGCAATCCAGCGTCAGCCGTGACCTGCGCGACCTCGGGGTCGCCAAAGTCGGCGAACGTTATCTTGCGCCGCAGAACCTGGGCGGCCCGGCCGCGGATTTCGGCCCGCTGAGCGGCTTCGTAGCGGGCTGGTCGACTGCCGGCCCGAACCTGACCATCATCCGCACCTCGGTCGGCGCGGCGCAGAGCGTCGCCGTCGCCGTGGACCGGGCCGGCTGGAACGAAGTGGTCGGCACGATCTCCGGAGACGATACAATCTTCGTCGCCACCGCCTCCGCCCGCGGCCAGCAGGCCCTGCTGGCCCGTCTCAACAAGCTGTTCCCGAGGTAACGCGTCCCATGAATGCCTCCTCCCCGACGGGCGGCAGTCCCGTACTGCTCGCCTTCTCCGGCGGTCTCGACACGTCGTTCTGCGTGGCCTGGCTGAAGGAAACGCTCGGCCGCCCGGTCATCACCGTGACCGTCGACACCGGCGGCGACGTCGACACCGCCGCGCTCGAAGCCCGCGCGCTCGCACTCGGCGCCGAGCGCCACATCACCGTGGACGCGCGCCGTGAGTTCTTCGACTCCGTGCTCAAGTACCTGGTGTTCGGCAACGTGCGGCGCGGGCAACTGTACCCGCTTTGCGTCGGCGCCGAGCGCGGCCTGCAGGCCAGGCTGGTTGCCGAGCAGGCCGCCGCGCTGGGCAGCGACACGGTCGCGCACGGCAGCACCGCCGCAGGCAACGACCAGGTGCGCTTCGAGGTCGCGT
>JAWOGY010000096.1:0-21477 GCA_046496425.1 Vicinamibacterales bacterium | reverse complement strand
TACGGCAACGACGACGACTACGCCGACGCGCTCATGACGCGGACGTTCCGCATGCTCTTCGACGCGATCGACGGGCGGCCGAACACGAAGGGCGGCGCCTACCGGCTCGAAATGCTGCCCACCACCTGCCACGTCTACTTCGGCGAGGTCTGCCTGGCGTCGGCCGATGGCCGCGGCGAGGGGCAGCCGGTCTCCGAGGGCATCAGCCCGGTACAGGGCGCCGATCGCCACGGCCCGACCGCCGTGCTGAAATCCGCCTCGAAGATGGACCACGTGAAGACGGGCGGCACCCTGCTCAACATGAAGTTCACGCCCTCCCTCCTCGAGGGCGACGGCGGCATCGACAACCTCCACAGCCTGGTCCGCTCGTACTTCAAGCTCGACGGCCATCACATGCAGTTCAACGTGGTCACCGCCGATCTGCTCCGCGAGGCCAAGGCCGACCCGGCATCGCACCGCGACCTCATCGTCCGCGTGGCCGGCTACAGCGACTACTTCTGCGACCTCTCCGAGGCGCTCCAGGACGAGATCATCAGGAGGACGGAGCACACGGCGTTCTAGGCCAGCGCGCTTCCCGGGGAAGGAACTTTCTTTCTTCGGGATTCGTTCTTGCTTGGATCAGGGCCCTCAGACCGCCGACGCCGGTTACGACGAGTTCGTCAGCGATCCAGCCAAGCCCGTCCCGGGCCCGCGTGCGGCGGGCCGCCCAGCCACCGTATGATGTCCGGATGGCCAACGAGAAGGAACGTGTCGAGCACGAACGCCTGGAGTTGCTGGAGCGCGTCGCTGAACTGCTCGAGGGACCGATGGTCGCCCTCGGGGCCATCTGGCTGCTCCTGCTGATTGTCGAGTTCATACACGGGCTGAATCCGCTGCTCCAGATGACGAGCGACGTCATCTGGGTGGCGTTCATCGTCGACTTCCTCGTGCGGTTCCTGATCGCACCGAAGAAGACGGACTACCTGAAGCGCCACTGGCTCGTCGCCCTCTCGCTCGCGCTGCCCGCCCTGCGCCTGTTGCGCGGCGTCCGCCTGCTGCGCGCCAGCGCGGCGCTGCGCGCGAGCCGCGGCACTCGCCTCGTGCGCCTCGTCGCCTCGCTCAATCGCGGGATGCGGTCGCTCAGCGCCACCTTCGCGCGCCGCGGCTTCGGCTACGTGGTCGCGCTCACGGCGGCGGTGACCCTCGCGGGCGCCGCCGGCATGTACGCCTTCGAACGGTCGGTCCCTGGCGGAGCGCTCACCGACTACGCGACGTCGCTCTGGTGGACGTCGATGATCATCACGACGATGGGCTCGGAGTACTGGCCGCAGACGCCAGAGGGACGCGTGCTGTGCGTGCTGCTGTCGCTCTACGCGTTTGCCGTCTTCGGCTACGTCACCGCGACGCTGGCCAGCTACTTCGTCGACACGGACGCCGAACGGCCGGACGCGTCGCTGGCAGGCAGCGCGGCCATCGACGCCCTGCACGAGGACATCCGCCTGCTGCAGGGCCAGCTGCGCGAACTGGCCTCGCGGCAGTGACCCGGCCGGCCGCTTGCCGCGCCTCGAACGTCAGGGATGGTGCTACACGAGCCTGTCAGGCAGGACGATGCCGAGCCCGCTCACGGCAGATTCTCCGCGCCCGCATCGTATCAGCGATCCCGGGGATCGTCCGGATGGGCCCGGGTTGGAGGCGCTTTTCCTCGAGTCGGCCGTCAAGCATACGAGGCAGCGAATCTGAGAGCAGTGCGGCGATCTCCCCGCCAAGGATATGGCGGGTCGCCGTCAATGTGTCCCCAAGTGATTGGCGCCACTGAATCGGGACCTTTTTCTGCGCCAGGACGGGTCCGGCATCGAGCTCGACGATCACTCGATGCAGGGTGATCGTCACCTCGCTCAGCCCTTCGCGGATCTCCCAGAACACCGGGGGCATGCCGCGAATGGCCGACGGATCGCTGGTGTGGAGGTTGACGAGAGGCATGTTGACCGCCTCGAGAGTCTTTCGAGTGAGCACGTCCGCACCGACCACGATGCCCAGCTCACATCCAGCATCCCGCAGCGCCGATGCCACATGCGGATCGTTGGCCGATCCGGCCTCGACAACCTGCCTCCGGAGTGCCAGCTGATCGAGTGCCGCCGCCAGCGTGTTTGCGTGGGTAACGTCGCGCTCAGTCCCCGACGCGAGTCGATAGTAGGCCACTCGATTCATGAGCTGAACCCAGCGCCAGGTGCGGTTGATCCGCGCCTGCCGTGTCAGGTCGCGCGGCAGGGTGCGCAGCCGATCGCCGAGCAGGCTGGACCGCCTGATCAGCACGGCGATCGGAATGTCCAGGCCGAGTGATTCGAGGTCTCGCGAGAGAAATGGCGCGACGAGTTCGGGCATGCTGGTGATGAGCGCAAGCCGTCGCATCGCGGGCGACGGACGGGACTCCGGATCAGGGTGTCCGGACGTCGACAAGACAGGATCCGCTGCTACCGCCTGCTTCCTGAGGCCGCACAGCTCGCGGAGAACCCGCCACGGAAGACGCCGCCGGGCGGAGAGATGATCGTCGAAGACGACATCGTACTCGGGCACTGGCTGCGCGCCGCGGAACTTCTTGAACGATGCGTTGCCGCCGCCCCAGTTGATGAGGCGGAACTCGCCCGTCCCGAAGACATCGTCCGCGGCGACGAGGCGGAACAATCCCTTCTTCCGCGGCGCATTCACCTCGTAGCCGCAGATGGACCAGTGACTGATCCCGTGATGCACGAGCCGGATGTTGAAGGCCTCGATTTCTCCGTTGTCGAACCATCCGGCGACGTGGAATTCCTCGGACTGGAGAACGATGCGGAAGAAATCCTCGGTGTAGTGGGGGTTCATCGTCGAGTACTTCCGGAGGTAGAGCTGCGCGTACAGCTCCCGAATGCGACCCGCCTGCTCGAGCAGCTTCGCGCGGTCGATGATGCGATCTGGCAGGCGGCTCTCATACAGCCGGCGGTCGACGTTTCGCTTCTCCCGCATCCCTCTCCTGGAAGGTCCCGAGACCGGGGCATTCATGTCCACGAGATGAACGATCCGGCTCTGCACGGCACGACCGCCAAGCGCGGTCAGCACCCGGCTCAGGTGCGGTGTCATCGCGGGCACGATGCCTGAAAACACGACGGCGTGACCCGGGTGATCGCCCTTGATTGCCTCGATCAGCACGCCGAGCTCTCGGTGGTCGAGCTCGAGGGGTGGCGCGCCTTTCAGGAGCCAGTGATTGGCATAGACGACGCGATCGAGCCGGGTTGCATGAAAGAGGACCTTCCATGGCGTACCAAGCGCAGCAAATGCGGCCCTGCGGGGAAGGGAAGCATTCCGTCCAATCTCCAGCACCGGATAGTCGAGGTAGTGAGCCGTCGGAGAGAAGACGGATGCCTTGCCGCGCTTTCCGTCGCTCACGATGAGCGGAATGAGCGGGCCCTCAGGCCTCGACGGATGAGCCTGAAAGCGCATCGTCAATCCGTCGCCGTTCTGCACGAGCGCGCTCAACTCGGCGTCACGCAGCCTGGCGAGGAAAGTCGGCGCATCGATCATCAGTGGCCAATCTCCCCGGAGCACCCTCATGGCTTCATCAGCGATGTCCACGGACTGCGCCTATTATGCCCCTTCAGGCTTCTGACTGGCGCCCAGCGCCTGGCCACTTTCTCCTGCTGATCGGGTACACTCGTCCCAGGATGAATCACGCGGGTTCGGAACGTGACCGTTTCGTGCTGGTCCTCTTCTACGGCGTGCTCCTGCTAACCGGCTACCTGGCCTTCCGCATCGTCGGGCCGTTCCTGGCCCCGCTCGGCTGGGCGGCGGTGTTCGCGATGGTGCTGAACCCCATCCACGCGAGTCTCGCCCGCCGCCAGGGCGAGCCGCGGGCGTCCACGGTCACGACCGTGCTGGCGTTCTTCATCATCGTGGGCCCGGCCATCACCGTGCTGACGCTGCTCGTGGCGGAGATTACGCCGCTCGTCCAGCGCGTGCAGTCGGGCAGCCTCGCGCTGCCGACGCCGCCCGAATTGCAGGTGTGGTACGAGGCGCTGCGGCAGAAGGTGCCGTTTCCCCTGCCCGCCGATCTGACCTCGACGCTCGCTGATGGCGTCGGCGCCGTCGCGACGTTTCTCGCCGGGCGCGCCGGCTCCATCCTGCAGAACGTGGCGAGTTTCGTGTTCCAGTTGTTCGTGATGATGTTCGGCTTGTTCTATTTCCTGCGCGACGGGGACCGGATCGTGAGCCTGATCCGGAAGTTGCTTCCCTTCGAGCCGGCGACGCGGGACCGCATGATCGCGCAGACGCACGAACTGGTGGTCGCGACCGTTGGCTCGACCTTCGCCGTGGCGATCGCCCAGGGAGCGCTGACGGGACTCGCCCTCGGCCTCCTCGGGATCCAGTCCCCGGTCTTCTGGGGCGTGGCGACGTCGTTCTTCTCGCTCCTCCCGGTGGTGGGATCAGGCATCGTCTGGGCACCGGCGGCGATCTACCTGTTCATCACCGGCCATGTGGTCAAGGGCGTCATTCTCGTCGCCTTCGGCGTCGGCGTGATCGGGATGGCCGACAATGTCCTGCGCCCCCTCCTGCTGAGCGGGCGGACGACGATGCACGGGCTGCTGGTGTTCGTCAGCCTGCTCGGCGGTATGGCCGCATTCGGGTTCATCGGCCTCGTCATCGGCCCGGTGGCCATCGCCGCGATCGGGACGCTGCTCGACGCGGTGCTGGAAGATCACGTCTCGGATGGGCCGGAACCTGACGCAGAGTAGCCGCTCGAATCCTGTCCCGCCTGGCCTCGTCGGCCCTGGTCCCCATGGCCCCGTCCGGCGATCGCGAGGCCGGCGCCTAGGCGCACGAGCGAGGCGCGAATCGGCGTTATGATGGACGTTCAGTGAGAGCCCGTTCCCTGCTGTCAGTCGTGTCGATCGGCCTCGCCGTAGCAATCGTCGCACGGCCCGCCGCCCAGGCGCCGCGCGCGGCCGCGCCGTACACGGTGCTGAGCGCGGAAGGCCGCGGCACGGTCTCCGCGGTCACGGTCGGCGACCAGGAGATGCTTCGGCTCGACGAACTGGCCACCCTGCTCCAGTTGACCGTCCGCGAGGATCGCGCCGCGAAGGCCCTCACCGTCTCCCGCGGCACGAACATCGTCGTGCTGTCGCTCGATCAGGGGCTGGCCTCCATCGGCGGCAGGATTCTGTCGCTGACCGCCGCGCCGGCGCGCGACGGACCGAGGTGGCTGGTCCCCCCCGACACGGTGAGCCGGGCGCTGGCGCCGATTGCCGGCGTCCGCACGGAGGTGCGGCGCGCCTCGCGGCTGATCGTGCTCGGCGATCTGCGGGTGCCCAGGGTCACCGTCCAGCAGGAGCCCGGCGGTCCGCCGACCCGCATCGCCATCGAGATCACGCCGCGCGCGGCGTACACCATCGTGCAGGAGCCCAGGCGGCTGCTCGTGCGCTTCGACGCCGACGCGCTGGACGTCGGGGCGATGACCGCCGGCGGAGGCCTGGTGGAATCGGTGACCTCCGCCGATTCGACGACCCTTGCCATCGCGCTCCACAGGAACTTCGGCACGTTCCGCGCGGCCACCATGCCGGTCGACGCGGCAGCGTCGCGCATCCTCATCGACATCATGGCCGCCGGCGCGCCCGCCTCGGCCCCGTCCGGGCTGGGCCGGGCGCAGCCGCCGCCGGCACCAATCACGCCTCCGCCGGCCGCGATGGCGAAGCCAGAAACCGCGCCGGCGCTCCCGGCGGCGCAGCCCCCGGGAATTCGCACGGTCGTGATCGACCCGGGGCACGGCGGCGACGAGCAGGGTACACGGGGCGCAAGCGGCGTGCTCGAGAAGGACCTGGTGCTCGACGTGGCCCGGCGATTGCGGACCGTCCTCGACGCGCGCCTCGGCATCCGGGTGCTCCTCACGCGCGACGACGATCGCATCGTCCCGCACGACGAGCGCGCCTCGATTGCGAACAACAACAAGGCCGACCTGTTCATCAGCCTGCACGCGAATTCGTCGCCGAGCCTGAGCGCCCGGGGAGCCGAGGTGTTCTACCTCAGCCTCGACGGCCTCGGCGCCGAGGCGCGCAGGATGGTGGAGAGTCCCGAGACCCGTCCCGTCCCTGTCCTCGGCGGCGGTTCGCGCGACATCGACCTGATCCTGTGGGACATGGCCCAGGCCCGGCACCTGAACGAGTCGGCGGCGTTCGCCCTGCTCGTCGAGGAGGAACTGCGGCGGCGCGTCGAGATGAGCCCGAACCCGATCCAGCAGGCGCCGTTCCGCGTCCTCATCGCGGCAAACATGCCGGCCGTGCTCGTCGAGATGGGATTCCTCAGCAACCCGGAGCAGGAAGCGCAGCTGACGTCGGACGATTTCAAGAACCGGGTCGTCCAGGCGCTGGTCGACGCCGTGGTCCGCTATCGCGGCCGGATCGAAGGGCAGGCGGCCGGCCGCCGTCCGTAGCGCCATGGCCTTCTCCACCCGCATCGTCGCGCTGGCCCTGATCACGGCGGGAGCCGTCGGCGCCGGCACGTGGGCCACCGTGTGGCACTTCGGCAGGCCTGCGCGCGGGCCCGCCGCCGCGCCGACCGAGACGGCGAAGCCGACCGAGGCGGCCCGGCGCATCAAGGCCACCCTGTACTACGTGTCCGCCGACGGGCGCCGCCTCGCCGCGGCGGAGCGCGACGTGCTGTTTGCCGAGAGCGCCTCCGAGCAGGCCCGGCGCATCATGGAGGCCATGCTCGAGCCGGCGCCCGACGGCCTCGCCTCGGCAATTCCGGCGGGCACCGAACTGCGCGGGCTGTATGTCGGCGGGCAGGGCGACGCGTACGTGGATTTCAGCGGGACACTCCGCACCAGTCACCCGGGCGGCACCGCCAGCGAGCTCCTGACCGTGTACGCCATCGTCTCGGCGATCACGGCGAACCTGCCGGCCATCACGTCCGTGCAGATCCTGATCGAAGGGCACGAGGTCGACACCCTGGCCGGGCACGTCGACCTGCGGCGCCCGCTTCCGCACGCCCCGCAGTGGGCGGAGAAAGGCACGACATGACCCGGAGCGACAGCCGGGGCGCTGGCGACCTGCGCCCGGTGACGGTGACGCCGCAGTATCTGATGCACCCCGAGGGCTCCGTGCTCATCGAAGCCGGCCGGACCAAGGTGATCTGCACGGCGAGCATCGAAGAGCGCGTGCCCCCGTTCCTGCGCAACAGCGGCAAGGGCTGGGTGACGGCGGAGTACGGGATGCTGCCGCGCGCCACCTCGACGCGCACGACGCGCGAGGCCTCGTCGGGCAAAGTGGGCGGGAGGACGCAGGAGATTCAGCGCCTCATCGGGCGGTCGCTCCGGGCGGTGACGAAGCTCGAAAAACTGGGCGAGCGGACCGTGTGGATCGACTGCGACGTCATCCAGGCGGACGGCGGCACCCGCACCGCCTCGATCACGGGGAGCTACGTGGCCCTCGTGCTCGCCCTCCGGACGCTCGTGCAGCGCGGGGTGCTGTCGCACGTCCCGGTCGAGGACCACGTGGCCGCTATCAGCGTCGGCATTGTCGACGAGGTGCCGCTGCTCGACCTCGCCTACGACGAGGATTCGCGCGCCGAAGTCGACATGAACGTGATCAAGACGTCGGACGGGCGCTACATCGAGCTCCAGGGCACGGCCGAAACGACGCCGTTCGGACGCGACCGTCTCTACGATCTGCTCGCGCTGGCCGACGTAGGCATCGCCGAGCTGGTGGCCGTGCAGAAGCAGGTGCTCGGCTAGATGCGCGGAGGCCCGCGCCTGGTCGTCGCCACGACGAACCCGAACAAGCTGCGCGAGATCCGCGGCATCCTGAACGGCACCGGCGTGGGCGTGGACGGCCTCGACGCGTTTCCGGCGGTGGCCGAGCCCGAGGAAACCGGTGCGACCTTCGCCGAGAACGCCCGGCAGAAGGCGATTTACTACTCGGGCGTGCTCGGCGTCACCGTGGTGGCGGAAGACTCGGGTCTCGAGATCGACGGCCTCGGCGGCGAACCCGGCGTCCAGTCGGCACGGTACGGCGGCGCGGCGGCGGAGAGCTACCCGCAGAAGTTCGCGCTCGTCTACGCAGGCCTGCGCGCGAGGGGTGCGATGGGAAGCCCCGCGAGATTCGTGTGCGCGCTGGCGGTGGCCAGCGGGCCGGCCGTCCTCTACGAAGCGCGCGGCACGATCGAGGGACGCGTCAGCGACGCGCCTGCCGGCAATGGCGGCTTCGGCTACGATCCGATCTTTTTCTTCCCGCCCTTCGGACGGACCCTCGCCGAGCTCGAGGAGCGCGAGAAGGCCTCGGTCAGCCACCGCGGGCGGGCCTTCCGGCAACTCCGCGATCACCTCGCTGCGAACCCGCCGTGGTTCCAAGGATGAAGCCCGCGGGCAGCGCTCCCCCGCCGGCGCCGCCCGCGGAGGTGCGCCTCGACGTCTGGCTCGACGTGGCGTGCCTGTTCAAGACGCGGAGCGAGGCGCAGAAGGCCTGCCGGGGCGGCAAGATCGACCTCAACGGCCAGTCCGGCAAGCCGCACCGCGCGCTCCACGCCGGCGACCAGTTGCGCATCACCAGGGCCGCGGGCCGGCGCCAGCAGCTCATCGTCAAGGCGCTGGCGGAGCAGCATCTGCCCAGGGCCGAGGCCCGGTTGCTCTATGAGGACGTAACGCCGCCGCCAACGCCCGAGGAGTTGGCCGCGCGCGAACTCGAGCGGCACTTCTGGAAAGCCCGGCGCATGCCCGCATCGGGCGCGCCAGATCGAAGAGAGAAGCGGCGGGTCAGGCAGGAGAAAGAGAGTCTCGAGTAGGGGCTCGGGGCTCGGGGCTCGGGACTCGAAGGCGAGGATGTGACGATGCGGAAACGTGGAATCGCAATTCAGATGCTTCTCGTTGCCACGGTGGCTTTCGCCCAGCAGCCCGCGCCGCCGGTGGCGGGCACGTGGGAGGGGGCCATCGCCGCCGGGGCGGTGACACTTCGCATCGGCGTGACCGTCGCCGCACAGCCCGACGGGAAGCTCGAGGCGACAATGGACAGCCCCGACCAGGGGGCCTACGGCCTGCGGCTCAGCGACGTCACGTTCAAAGACGGCGTCCTCACGTTCGCGCTCCGACAGGCGAACGGCACGTTCGAGGGCAGGCTGAACAGCGCCGGCACCGAGATCGCCGGCACCTGGACCCAGGGCGGCGCGCTTCCCCTCGTCCTGAAGAAGGTCGAGACGCTCGCGAGGCCGGCCCGTCCCCAGGAGCCGAAGCCTCCCTTTCCCTACAGATCGGATCACGTGGCCATCGTCAATGCGGCGGGCAAGGTCGTGCTGGACGGCACGCTGACCGTGCCGGAAGGCAAAGGCCCGTTTCCGGCCGTGGTACTGATCACCGGCAGCGGCGCGCAGAACCGCGACGAGGAGATCTTCGGGCACAAGCCGTTCCTCGTCCTCGCCGACCACCTCACGCGGCACGGCATCGCGGTGCTGCGCTACGACGACCGCGGCGTCGGCAAGTCGACTGGCACGTTCGCGACGGCAACGAGCGAGGATTTCGCCGGCGACGCGTGGGCCGCCTGGCAGGCGCTCAGCGCGAGGCCGGAGATCGACCCGAAGCGCACCGGGCTCGCCGGCCACAGCGAGGGCGGGATCATCGCGCCGATGCTGGCTGCCGCGCACCCCGAAGTCGCCTTCGTGGTCATGCTCGCCGGGACGGGCGTCACCGGTGATCAGGTCATGCTCGCGCAGGCCGGGGCGATCATGAAGGCCAGCGGCGCGCCCGCCGACGCGATCGCCGCCAACACGACACGGCAGCAGCAGGTGTTCGCAATCCTGCGCGAGGAGAAGACGACGGCGCGCATCGTCGAGCGCCTGCAGGCGATCCCCGTGCCCGGTCCGAAGGAAGCCTCGGCGGCGCTCGTGAAGCAGTCTTCGTCGCCGTGGCTCAGGTTCTTCGCGACCTACGACCCGGCGCCCGCGCTGACGAAAGTCCGCTGCCCGGTCCTCGCGATCGCGGGCTCACTCGACCTGCAGGTCCTGCCCGCACAGAACCTGCCTGCGATCGGCGCCGCATTGAAGCAGGGCGGCAATGAGCACCACACGGTCCTCGAGCTGCCGGGCCTGAACCACCTCTTCCAATCGGCTCGGACGGGCCTGCCGGCGGAGTACGCGCAGATCGAGGAGACGATGGCGCCGGCCGCGCTCGACGCGATCGCCACCTGGATCAGGAAGCAGACCGGCCTGACGAAGTGACCCGGCGCCCCCTGCCTCGCGGGGTTGGCGGGATGACTGCTACCAGTGCTGGATTTCGTCGACCTCGGCCGGCGTGGGCGGGCTCATCTGGTCCTGGATCCAGCGCCCCACGAGGTCGCGGCTCCCGAGTCCCACCGCCAGCGCCAGCGCGAAGGTCACGCCGCCCAGGAGGATGAGCATCGCGGAGGGGACAATCGCGCGGCCGATGCCGAGGTGTTCGAGGGCCACCGCGCTCGACAGCAGGACGATTCCGCCGCGCGCGGCGGACGCCAGGAGCCTGGCGGCCGGGAAGCCGCGGTTGACGGCGCCGATCAGCACGCTGCGCGACACGACGCGGGCCGCCACGATGCCGGCGAAGAAGATCGTGACGCCAATCACGAGGTTCGGAAGATAGAGGAAGAACCGCTTGGTCAGGTCGGATGCGAGCGCGGCGTCCAGCGAGTACATCACCAGCGCGGCGGTAATGATGGCGAAAGCGACCTGCACCAGCCTGACGAGGACGGCGGTGGCGCTCAGGATCCCCGCGCGCTCGAGCCACGACGACAGGCCGATCCTGTTGGCGCGGCGCTCGACGGCCGACCGGCGCAGCAGGAACTTCGCGACCCGCCCGGCGAGCACGGCCAGGGCCGTGCCGATGGCCAGGAACAGCAGACCCACCAGCACGTTCGGGAGCAATGCGAGGGACTGGGTTGTGAACTGCTGCCAAGCCTGAGCGAATACGTGCTGAACGACTTCCCACATGTCATCCTCCCCTGTTCGTGCTCGTGGCGCCGCGGGCGTCGGCCCGGCGTGCGGGAACGTCAGCCCCTGTCGCTCCAGCGCGCGCGCAGGTAGTCTTTCTCCTGCTCGAAGATCACGCAGAGTTGCTCGAGCCGGGCTTCGACCTGCCCGGCGTCGGCATCGGCCATTTCCGTGACGAACGACGCGACGCGCCCCATGTAGAGCGGCAGCGTGGAGCGCACCAGCGCGTCGCGCTCGCTGACGCGGCGGTGGTAGGCGGCGGCCAGGTCGTAGACCAGGTGCGCCCACAGCCTGTCGTCGATCGCGAAGCCGGAGCCGGTCTTCGATGCGGCCTGCTTCAACTGCTCCATGTCGGCCCGGTCGAACATCGTCCGCCAGATGCTGTCCAGGTCCTGGACGCCCCGCCTGAAGTGATCGATCATCCGCGCCGGGTTCACTTTGATCGGGTCCAGCCCGACGTCATAGCGAAAGCCGACGATGGGCACCGGCTCGGAGCCCTGGACCGCGTGCCAGCGATCCGCGTGGGTCTCCATCAGGCGGAACACGGTGCCCAGCACCTGGACCAGCATGGCGCTCAGGTCGGCCGCGGGATCTTTCGGGTCGTGGAGCTTCGCCCCGAGAAACGCCTGGCAGAGCGAGAACCCGCCGCACACCGCCTCGGTGGTCATCCAGATGTCGATGCCGTACCGCGCCACGTCGGTTCCCCACACCGGCAGGCCGAGGTAGTGCTGGACAAGCGCCCGGGACACCCCGAAGTCGCCGCCGATCGGCTGCCGGATCTGCTGCCCGTACAACGCCCGCGTGACCGGGTACACCACGTTGTTCGTGATCGTGCCGTCGAACTTGTGCCGGTGGTAGTACGGGGCCACGTAGTCGAACCCCTGGTCCAGCACCGGAGCGATCAGGAGATGGATCCACTCGGGCGTGATACTGCGCAGGTCGGCGTCGGCGACGGCGCACGCCTTCGCCCCGAGCAGTTCGGCCGCCCGGAAAATGGTCCGGAACGCGCTGCCCTTCCCGGGAAGCCCGTGATACGGAACACTGAGGCGATGGACGGGACGCACCGGGTGCGAGACGAGCAGCACGGCCGCGTCGGGCCCGCTCGTGTTCGCCACGATGTCGGGCGTGCCGTCGGTGGACCCGCCGTCGGAGTTCAAGACCACGGACTGGGCGCCTGGAAAGTACTTCGCCAGCCCCGATTGCGCCGCATGGACGACGTGCCGGATGGTCGCGGCGTTCTGGTAGCTCGGGATCCCGACCACGATGTCGGCATGACCGAGCTCGCGGAGCCGGGCGAGCACTTCGGGCCGGAGAATCTCGGGGGCGCTCATGCCCGCCCCGGCCAGTACCGCGCCCACCCCGATGACTGGGGCTCGCGCCGGTTGTCGAGCAGGGACGTGACCGCCTCGGCCCAGCCCGCGGGTCCGCAGGAACTGGTCACGTGGGCCGTGGGCACCTTGCGGAGCATCCGCCCGGTGGCCCCGTTGAGGTCGCTGCGGACGATGATGGGAAGGTCCACCTCCCGCAGCATCGGGACGTCGTTGAGGCCGTCACCGAGGCCGGCCATCACGATGGGGCCGAGGCCCTCCGGCATGAGCGTTCGCAGTTCCGCCACGGCCCGGCCCTTGTCCGTGTCGCCGGTTACGTGGTCGAAGCGCCCCCCGGAGACGGCCTTCAGGCCGCGGCGGCGCAGGGCCTTGAGGAACCTGCTCCGCGTGGCCGGTTCGGTCTCGAGCAGGCGGAACGGCTCGTCGAATTCGCGGAGCTTGGCCAGCTGCGCGTCGAGGACCGGGAGCCCGCATTCTTCCGCCACGTCGCCAACGGTCATGTCCGAGAACCCGACGACCCGGACGCGTTCGGCGGCGGCAACCTCGCGCAGCCCGTTGACCACTTCGGCGTACGGCCGGCCCAGCGCGAGCACGAACCGGCCGCCGTCGACCACGGCGCTCGGTGGGACATGGTCGAAGTAGCCGAGCGGCGCGACGATGGCTCCGCCGTTCTCGGCGATGAACGGGTGGTGGAGATCGAGCCGCTGCTGCAGCGCCTCGATCTCCGCGCGGGTTTTGCTCGAGCACAGCACGAGCGGGATGCGGGCCCGCGCGACCCGTTCCAGCACGTCCCGGGCCGGCCCGACCTCGTAGGTGTGGTGGTCGAGCAGCGTTCCGTCGAGGTCCGTCACAATGAGCAGCGGCATAGGTGCAACCTCGTCGCTCACGACGCGGCGTGTTCCAGGCAATCTTCGTCGACGGCCGCGCGCAACTGGTCGAAGAAGTCGGGAATCGCGGCCGTGATCCGGTTCCAGTTGGGAATCAGCGGCGCGCCGAGCGGATCTTCGAGAAAACGCTGGTACGCCGTGCGCAACGCCTCGGAGAAGACCGCCACCATCGACTCCTCTTCGTGGCGGTCGAAGCCCAGGCCGTTGAACGCGGCGTCCGCGTGATAGCGGGTAATCGTGTCCTGGGCCATGCGAATGTACTGCACGAGCAGGGTCTGGAACACGCCTTCCGTGAAGATAACGCCCTCGCCCGCCAGCGTGCGGATCACGTTCTGCGCGATGTCCGTGCACATTCTCGACAGGCCCTTCGTCGTGTCCTCCGCCGACACGACCTGGTGCTTGTGGTCGTAGTTGCCGCAGAGCTCGGCCTGGCAGATGCGTTTCAGCGCGCAGTTCCGGTACGTTTCCGCCAGCATCCCCACCTCGAGCCCCCAGTCCGACGGGATCCGGTTCACCCGGGCGAGGTCGGCTTTCATCGCGAACTCGCCGGCCAGCGCGTACCGGAAGCTGTCGAGGTAGACCAGCAGCGGGTGGCGGCCCACCACGACCTGCAGCGACCGCAGGAGCGGCGTCATGAACAGGCGCGTGACGCGGCCGTTCATGCGGTCGGTCACGCGTGCGTAGTAACCCTTCGCGAACTCGAACCCCAGCGACGGGTGCACGACCGGGTAGCACAGCCTGGCCAGCAGCTCGCGGTCGTAGGTCGTGATGTCGCAGTCGTGCACGGCCAGCACGTTGCACCGCGCCTCGGCGAGGATCAGGCCGTAGGCGATCCAGCAGGCGAAGCCCTTCCCCGCGACGGTGGGCAGGAGCCCGGCGTCGCGCAGGCGGTCAAACACCTTGGCGATGCGAGGGCCGTCGAGCCAGATGATCCGGACGCGCTGGCGGGACCGGCCAAATAAGTCCCGGGCCCGAGCCACGCCATCCGGCGTCGCCCTCCCGAGACTGACCACCACCGTGTCGACGTATCGCACCTGGCGCAGGTGATCGACGATGCGTCCAAGGGCCGGCCGGTCCAGTTCGTCGATCAGGCACGGCAGCACCAGGGCCACCGGCTCAGCCACGGTGAACCGCTCGAGATCCCGTTCCAACTGGTCCACTCTGGCGTGCCCAAGCCGGTGGAGGGTCGTCACGACACCGGTCTGGTAGAAGTCGGCCATTGTGCCCCCACCGACGATGCTAGGCGGCGGATCGGGGGGCCGCCATCCGGGGGACGGGGGATTTCCGGCCCAAAAGGCCTGTAGTGCGGACCTGGACGAGGCGAACGGCGACCTGGATCTCGCCGTGCGCGCCTATCACCGAGGAATCAGCCAGGCCCGGCTGGCGGTACCTCACGGCGGCGACGTCTTTCCTGTTGGCGGGGACTGCCGCCGACCGGCCGGCGGGTGAACCGCAGCGAGAACGCCCGGCCACGGCTACAGGTACACGAGGTGTTCATCGAGATGGTCCAGCGCCGCCATCAGCAGGAGGTAGTCCTTGACCTGCCTCGTAATCAGGAAGTTCTGCTTGGCGTGAAGGTACCCGTTCTCGCCGAGCCGGCCGCGGAGCTCGGCGTCGACCAGCAGCTGGATCGCCCGGTGAGCCGCCCCTTCAGGCGAGTGCACGAGAAAGCCGGTGACGCCGTCGATCACCTGCTGCTTGATGCCGCCGACGGCGCCCCCGATGACGGGCTTCTTCTTCCACATCGCCTCGGTGACCGTCAGGCCGAACCCCTCTTTGATCGACTTCTGCAGCACGACAGTCGATGCCCGCACGAGGGCGTTGATCTGGAGATCGCTGAAGGCCGGCAGCAGCAGCACGTGGATGTCGGGGTCGCCCGCGGCCGCCGCCTGCACCTCCGCGAGCACAACCTGCCCTTCGGGATCGTCGGTGGCGCCGCCGCCAGCCAGCACGAGCTGGCAGTCGTGGCGCCGGCGGACGATGCGGTAGGCCGCGATGACCCCCAGCGGGTCCTTCAGGCGGTCGAAGCGGGAGATCTGCGTCATGATCGGCCGGTGCGCGTCGATGCCGTACCCCGCCACGACCCGCTCCACCTCTGCTGGTGCCAGTTCTCTGTTCTTGTCGCTCAGCGGATCGATCGACGGCGCGACCATGTACTGCGGCACGTCGAGCTGCCGGGCAAACGCCGGCATGGAGAATACCGTCGCGTCGAACTGCTCGACGAACGGGGACAGGAACTCCCAGACGCCCGAGACCGGTGCCGACACGTCGATGTGGCAGCGCCACACCCACTTGCCGCCGATCTCGGCTCTCCGCTGGACGAGGCCGGCCGGCTGCGGATCGTGCACCCAGATGATGTCTCCGGTCAGCGCCAGCCGGCGCAGGTTGTCCTCGATGGTGGCCAGGTAGTGATCGAACATCGCAGCGGTGATGCTTTCCCGCGTGCCGTGCAGCGCGTTGTGAAACGCCTTCGTGACCGCGAAGAACTCCTGGTCGCCCGTGATCACGTCCCACCTGGTGTCCACGCCGAGTTCCTGCAGCAGGGGCACCATTCGCGTGAGGATCTCGGCGACGCCGCCCCCGACCGCCGTGGAGTTGATGTGCTGCAGCAGCCGCCCTCGGACGTGGTTGGCGAGCACCTGCAGCTCGTCGAGGACCTCGCGCCCGACCACGGCCTCGTACTCACGCAGCGGGACGGCCATGGCCACCTCCCTCGTTGGCGGCACCGACGGCTACGATGCGAGACCGAAGCTCGTCGAGCGTCATGATGTACGGGTCGAGACCATCGATGGCCTCCGCCAGGTCCGGGGCGCCTTGCCGCTCCAGCCAGTAGGAGAAGTCGTTTGTCTTCCGATCGAGTCTCAGCCGCGCCTCGAAGAAATGGAAGTACAGCGACACGTTCGAGACGTGCGGCATGAGCTCGAACAGCTCGGGAACGCTTCGGGCCACGAGTCCGGTCGGCACGATGAAACTCTGCGACTCGCAGAAGTGAAACTCGTCGCCGGGCGGACACGCGCGCATGCGGCCGCGCTGGGTGTGCGCGCTCTGCTTCATCGTGTCCAGGAGCGCGTTGCGCAACGGCCGGATCGCTTGGAACTCCAGGAGGTCGATCGCCGCGAGCTTCTCGCCCAGCTCCCGCTCCTGTAGAGCGTCCCTGGCCCAGTTCGCAAAATCGTTGAAGAACACCGGTTTGAGAAAGTGATGCGACAGGTAGAGGTGATGCGTGTGGTAGAAGATGCTGGACCCTGACACGCCTTCCACGTGTCCGATCAGTTCGGCCAGTGTCCGCGCTCGCCGGCCGGTCAGCCTGACGAGCCGGCGCTCGGTGTAGAAGTGGAACGGGTCGCTCTGCGTCATCCGCGGTCTCCTGCGAGAGGGTCGGCCCGTCTGGGATCGCCCGGCCTCCGATGCTAGGCGGAGGTCTGCTGAACGGCCATCCGGCGGCGGGGGGATTTCAAAGCCGAAAGGGCGGTATGAGACGAGCCGGGCAGGAGGACGTACAATCCCGGGTATGTCCACCGCTGAAGGGCAGACGCCCGCTCCGCCAACCCCCGCTCGTTCAGGAGCGTCGCGGTCAGCTCCCGTGGGTATCGTGCTGTTCGCAGGGTTCGCCCTGACCATCGTGCTGTGGCTGGCCGCAGGAGTGGACCTGGCCTTTCGGCACGAGGCGAACGAACGCGAGCGAGGCGACTTGACCGAGCGGTTTCTTGCATCGGAGCAGGCGCTCGCCGACCTGCGCGCGAGCGTGCTGCTCGGCGCGATTGACTGGCGCGACGCGCTGCTCGACAGCGCGGAGCCGGAGCGCGCGGACCGCTACCTGGCCGAACTGCGACGGTACCAGGCGGTGTGCACCGCCAGCCTGATGGAGTTGGAGCGCAGCGGCGAGCCGCTCGGCGGCTCGGAGTCGCTGAGGGACCTTGCCCGCGAGGTGAACGACTACTGGGCATCTGTGCTGCCCATCATCACGCCTCCGCCAGCCAGGCGGGCGACCGACCTGCGACGGTTGCTGAATGATCGCATCATTCCGCGGCGGCAGAGTGTCTTCAGCATCGTCGCGCACGTGCAGGCGCTCAACCGGTCGCATCTGCAGCAGCAGCAACACCGGGAGGCCGAGGTGTTCGGCCGGTCGAGAAACCGGTTCCTCGTGACCGGCAGCGCCGCCCTGCTGCTGAGCCTGATCGTCGGCGCCTTCGTGTCGAGGCATGTCAGCAGGCTCGAGCGCCGCCTCAGGGCGGAACTGGGCGCCAACGCTGAGAACGCCGTGCAGCTGCACCGCCTCTCGGCGCGGCTCGTGCGGGCTCAGGAGGACGAGCGGCGGCTGATCGCCCGCGAATTGCACGACGAGGTCGGGCAGGCCCTGACGGCGGTGAAGATGCAGCTCGCCGTCGCTCGCCGATCGCTCCCGGAGGGAGCGGCCGGCGCGATCGACGAGGCCCGCGCGGTCACCGACGCCGCCTTGCAGTCCGCCCGGCAGATTTCGAGGCTGCTGCACCCGCCCATGCTGGAAGACACGGGCTTGGCGGCGACGCTCGACTGGTATCTGAAGGGCTTCTCCGAGCGGACAGGCATCCCGGTCGAGTTCGTGCACTCCGGCATGGAGGAGCGCGCGGCGGCGGAGGTCGAAACGTGTCTGTTCCGGGTGGTTCAGGAGGCCACGACGAACATCGCCAGGCACGCCCAGGCCTCGTCGTGCCGGGTGTATCTGCAGCGTCTGCCCTCGAGCGTGGCGCTGACGGTGGAGGACAACGGTCAGGGATTCGAACCGCACGGGCCGCGTCAGGGCCAGCGTGACGGCGTCGGTCTCCTGGGCATCAAGGAGCGGGTGACGGACGCGCGCGGGACATTCCGGCTCGAAAGTGCGCCGGGCCGAGGCACGCGCATCATCGTGGAACTGCCCGCCCTGGAGCCCCCTGGCGACGCGAACGTCGAGGTTCGCGCGGAGCTCCCGATTGGAGTCCCGGACGCAGGAGAACGGGCGTGATCCGAATTCTGCTCGCCGACGACCACACGCTGGTACGCCAGGGCCTGCGCCGCATCCTCGAAGAACACCCCGAATGGCAGGTGGTGGCCGAATCGCATGAAGGCCGCGATGCGGTCCGCCAGGCGCTGGCTCTCCGGCCCGACATCGCCATCCTCGACATCGGCATGCCGGAGCTCAATGGCATCGAGGCCGCGCGGCAGATTGCGAAGCGCCTGCCCTCGGTCAGAATCCTGATGCTCTCGATGCACGCCGACGAGGTGCACATCACCCGAGCCGTGCAGGCCGGCGCCTGCGGGTACCTCCTGAAGGACTCCGCGGATGTCGATCTGGTGAAAGCCGTGACGGCCACCGCGCAGGGCAAATCGTTCTTCAGTCCCGCTGTCGCGACGGTCATGCTCGACGACTACCGGCGATCCCTCACCGAGCGTGGCGTGGGCGATCGCTACGAGACGCTGTCGGGGCGGGAGCGCGAGATCTTCCAGTTGATTGCCGAGGGGCACAGCAACAAGGCCATCGCCGACCTGCTGTGCATCAGCCCGGCGACGGTGGAGACTCACCGGGCGCACCTCCTCGAGAAGCTCGACCTGCACAACGTCGCCGAGATCGTTCTCTACGCGGTCCGCCGGGGCATCGTCAGCTGACGGCGGCGACGCGCACGCCCTCGGGTGTTACTGCCCGAAACGCGCAAAAACCCGTGACAACGCCTCGTAGGGCGCGGGGGACGTGCACGCCTTTGGCGCGCCCGTCCACAGTTCGCGCGCCAGGCGGGCGTTTTCCTCGGCGGCGTCCGAGGGCGAGGGCGGCGGTTTCCTGAGCGCCAGCGCCTTGCGGGCGCCCTCGGTCAGGCTCGCCGCCTCTTCGGTGCCGCCGAAGCCCGGGCACGCCTGAACCGCGAAGACCGCTCCCTCGAGCAGCCTGAGGCTCCGCGCGTACCGATCACGCGCCCGCAACCCGACCAGCGTGGGGTCCAGCGCGAGCACCTCGTTCGAGAGCGCCAGGCGCGTCGCCGCCTGGCCGTTGTCCGGGTCGAACCGCTGCGCCCGTTCGAACGCCGTCCGCGCGGCACGGTAGTCGTCCCGGGCCAGCTCGGATTCGCCGACGCCGACCCAGGCGCGGACATCCTCGGGGGCCGCGCGCAGGACCTGGCGAAACACGTCGACCGCCTGCGGCAGAGACCCGAGCGCCAGCAAGCCTTCGCCGATGCGGTTCAGCGCGGCCGGGTCGGCGGTCTGGTCGGTCAGCCGGAGCAGTTCGGCAATCGCCAGTCTCGGAGCGCCCGTGCGGGCGAGGAGGTCGGCCAGTTCGAAGCGGGCTTCGATCCGCGCCTGGCTCCCTTCGGCAGGCCAGGTGCCGTCAATGGACGCGCGATATGCCGCAATCGCCTCCTCCGAGCGTCCCCTGGCCGAGGCCAGCCGCGCGAAAGCGAGCTGAGCCGGGCCCTGGTCCGGGTCGATCCTGACGACCTCCCGCAGGTAGAGATCCGCTTCGTCTGCGCGCCCCGCCGCCGCGAGCGCATTGCCAAGCGCCAGGCGGTGCCCGTTGTCGAGCGACAGCGACAGCGCCGCTCTGTACTGCTCGATGGCCTCCGCGTTCCGCTGCGACCGGAAGAGCTCGTTCCCCGCCTCGTACAGCTTCGCGGCGCTCTCGACGCGGGCCGAATAGTAGCGCTGGGTCAGGAACCCGGCCAGCGCAGCAAGCCCGACCACCCCGACGAGGAGCGTCGTGAGCAGCACCCTGGGCGAGGCACGCTCCAGAGGCCGCGCGTCAGCCGCGCCTTCGTCCTCCGCCGGCGCGTGCATCCGCGTCGGCGGAAGCTCGATGTGCTCCTGGCGGAGCAGCGCCGCGTACACCGACTCGGGCTGCAGGCGCTCGGAGATGAAGTAGCTCAGGAGGTTCGCGATCATCAGCGGCACGATGATCGAGTAGTCCCTGGTGATCTCGAAGATCATGATGACCGACGTCATCGGCGCGCGGATGATTCCGGCGAACGCCGTGCCCATGCCGACCAGCGCGTACGCGCCCGGGCTGCCCGTGACGTCCGGCAGCCAGCCATGGGCGATGCTGCCGACGACGCCGCCGAGCATGGCCCCGATGAACAGGCTCGGACCGAAGATGCCGCCGGCATTGCCGGACCCGTAGCATGCCGCCGTCGCCACCACCTTCAGCACCAGCAGCAGCGCCATCACGCCCAGCACCATCCGGCCGTTCAGCGCCTCCCCCACGTGCGCGTATCCCACGCCGAGCACGTCCGGCACGAACCAGCCGATGAGGCCCACCAGCAGCCCGCCGGCGGCCGGCTGGATCCAGCGCGTGCGGACCGGCAACGCCAGGAACCGCAGGCGCAGGCCCAGGAGCAGCTTGACGAAGACGACCGAGACGAGGCCGCCCACGATGCCCAGCAGGACGTAGATCCCCAGTTCGAGCGGGTGCACCAGCTGATACGCCGGCACGTGGAACAGCGGCTCGTTGCCGAGCACCAGGTGCAGGACCGCCCAGGAGGTCGCCGCGCTGATGACCACGGACCCGAGTACGCGGGCATGCAGGTCGCCGAGGATTTCCTCGAGCGTGAACAGGACGGCGGAGATTGGCGTATTGAACGCCGCGGCGAGGGCCGCCGCGGTCCCGACGGGCACCAGCGACTGGACCAGGCGAGGGCCCAGCCCCAGGCGCCGGCCGAAGACCGACGCGATGCCGCCCCCGACCTGCACCGCCGGCCCCTCGCGGCCGAGGGCGATGCCGCTCGCGAGCGAGATCGACGAGCACACAAACTTCCCGACAACCGTGCTCAGCCGGATTCGCCCCTCCTGGAGGAACAGCGCGACCTTGGTCTGCGGGATGCCGCTGCCCCTGGCGCCGGGGAAATACCGCGCCAGCAGCAGGCCGCTGATGAGCGCGCCCGCCACGGGCATGGCCAGCCTGCGCCAGGCGGCTCCGTCCGCCGGGTACAGGTGGGATCCGAGCCGCTCGGTCACGAGGATGAACGCCACGATCACCAGGCCGACGACGGCCCCGATGAGCAGCGTCAGCAGGAGGAGGAGATGGTCCTGGTGACGCTGGATCCGCTCGGCCTCCGTCCAGGCGGGCCGCCTGAGCGTCCAGGGTCGCCGGGCGGGGGTCGGCTGGGTGTCCATGCGTGTGTGGCTTCGGTCCGGCGAATCGCCGCGGGCCGGCAGGTTCGGCAGTGTACCACTCCGGTTTGTTTGACCTCAAGTAGTTTGACCTCAAACTTCTATGCTAGACTGGCTGGCGCCTGACCGCGACGGTCCCGGTCTCGCCGACGGAGGGGCACGTCGTGCGACACGTTTCGAAGCCCGGCCCGCGCCCCGGCGCGGCG
>JAWOGY010000253.1:0-17605 GCA_046496425.1 Vicinamibacterales bacterium | reverse complement strand
TCCGCCGCCGCGCCGTAGTCCTCCGCGTCGAAGGCCCTCCTGCCCCGCTCGAACTCGGCGTAGGCCCGCCTCTCGACGTCGCCCTGCTCCGCGCCGGCCGGGCACCCCCATGCTGCCGCCGATGAAGCCGTACTCCATCGCGGCGACCACGACCGGGAGGCCATCCAGCGTGCCGCTGCCGACGATGATCGCGTCGAGGAGGCCGGTGGAGGCCTGGCTGGCCCGCAGCCGGTCGCGGTAAGGCTTGGTGTCGGTGAACTCCAGCGGGTCGTTCGACGACAGGCCGGCGTCGTGCTCCTCCCACGGGCCGTCGAGAAGCGACGCGAGCCGCTCGCCGGCCGTCATCCGGAAATGGTGCGCGCACTTCGGGCACACCTGGAGGTTGGCCTGCAAGTCCTTGTTGTAGATGACCTGGGCGCACGACGGGCACTTGATCCACAACCCTTCGGGCACGCGCACGGCAGTCGCCGGAGCCTGCGCGATCGGCGTCTTGGCCTTCTTGAACCAGGGCATTCAGGTGAACTCTATCAGAAGACAGAAGACAGAAGACAGAAGCAAGAAGCAAGAAGCAAGAAGCAAGAAGCAAGAAGCAAGAAGCAAGAAGCAAGAAGCAAGAAGGGGATCACCGGTGCAACGTGTCTCCTGCTTGATTCTGACAATCGTCAGGAAGCCCTTCTGGCTTCTGACAATCGTCAGTGGGCCCTTCTGACTTCTTCTGTCTTCTACTTCCTCGGCACGTAGTACTGCGTCCCCCGGCCCATGGCCCGGAGCTGCCGGAGCAGGTCGTCGACGGCATCGTCGCTCCGGCCGAAGTCAATCTGCGACGTCTCGACGATGAGCAGCGGCGTGGCCGTGTAGTGGAAGAAGAAGTGCTGGTACGCCTCGTTCAGCTCCTTCACGTACTCCGCGTCGAGGCGGTGGTCCTGCAGCTCCGGGTCGCGGGCGCGATCACGGAGCCGCTTCAGCAGGAGCTCCGACGGGGCCTGCAGGTAGACGACAAGGTCTGGCGCCGGGATGTCCCGGGCCAGCAGGTCGTAGAGCCGCTGGTAAATGAACAGCTCGTTGTCGTCCAGGCTCAGGTAGGCGTAGATGCGGTCGCGGTCGAACAGGTAGTCGCAGATCGACACCTGGCTGAAGAGTTCGGCCTGCCGGAGCCCCGACAGCTGGCGGTGGCGGTTGAGCAGGAAGAACAGCTGCGCCTGGAACGCCGAGCCGGGCTTGTCCTGGTAAAAGTCGGCGAGGAAGGGGTTGTCCGCGTCCTCCAGGATGGCGGTGGCGTCGAGGCGCAGCGCCAGGCGCTCGGCGAGCGCCGTCTTGCCCGCGCCGACCGGGCCCTCGATCGCCAGGTAGCGGTAGTCCAACCTGCCGCGAGTATACCGACCGCCGCGCGGGCAAGGCAAGGCGGGGTAAGATGACCTCGTGGTCATCGAGCGCATCGAACTCCGGGTCCTGCGGCTGCCGCTCGTCAGGTTCTTCGAAACCAGTTTCGGCCGCGTAGACGACCGCACGTTCATGCTGGTGAGGCTCGACGGCGGCGGCCTGACGGCCTGGGGCGAGTGCGTCGCCGACCAGGACCCGTACTACGGCCCGGAAACCGTGGAAACCGCCTGGCACATCACGGCAACGTTCCTGGCGCCGCTCGTGCTGGGCGTCCGCTTCGCGCATCCCCGCGACGTCGTTCCCGCCCTCCGCCGCGTGCGCGGCCACCGGATGGCCAAGGCGGCCGTCGAGATGGCCGCGTGGGACCTCCACGCGCGGCAGGAAGGCACGCCGCTTGCCGCCGCCCTCGGCGGCACGAGGACGCGCGTCGCGTCGGGCGTGTCCATCGGCATCCAGGATTCCCTGGAGCAGCTCGTGGATCGCGTGGGCGCGGAGCTGGCGGAGGGCTACCAGCGCATCAAAATCAAGGTGAAACCCGGCTGGGATCTGGCCGCCGCTGCGGCCGTGCGGGAGCGCTTCGACAGGGTGCCGCTGATGGTGGATGCCAATGCGGCCTACACGCTGGACGACGCGGAGCACCTCGCCGGGTTCGATGCGTTCGGACTGATGATGATCGAGCAGCCGCTCGACGAGGACGACATCCGCGATCACGCCGCGTTGCAGCGGCGCCTCACGACTCCCGTGTGCCTCGACGAGTCGATCCAGTCGGTCCGGCGCGGCGGCGAGGCGATCGACGCCGGCGCGTGCCGGATCATCAACATCAAGCCGGGGCGCCTCGGCGGCTACGGCGAGTCCATCAGGCTGCACGACCTCTGCGCCAGCCGGGGCGTTCCCGTCTGGCACGGCGGGATGCTCGAGTCCGGGATCGGGCGCGCCCACAACCTCCACCTGTCGTCGCTCCCGAACTTCTCGCTGCCCGGCGACGTCGCCGCGAGCCGCCGCTACTACGAGCCCGACCTCATTGACCCGCCGATCGAGGTCGCCCCCGACGGGACGATCCCCGTGCCGGACGGTCCCGGGATCGGGGTGCGGGTGGTCGAGGAACGGGTCGAGCGCGCCACGATCAGGCGCCTGGAGCTGAAGCCGTGACGATCCGCGCGGCATGGCTGGCCGCAATCCTGGTGCTCGTCGCCGCAGGTCGGGCGACGCCGCAGGCTCGACTCTCGCCGCAGGCGGCGCCGACGTTCGAGCAGAAGATGGCCTGGATCCTCAGGCTCGAGGACCAGCGCATCCTCCGCGCGCCTGAGGCGCCGCCGGTCGAGCCGCCGCCGGCGAAGGGCCGGCGCGCCAGGCAGGCGCCTCCCGCTCCGCCGCCTCCGCCCGACCTTGTCCGGCTGCTCCAGGACCCGGAGGGCCGGGTGCGCCGCCGCGCGGCGCAGGCCGTCGGGCGGGCGGGACTGGCCGAAGGCGTCGCGCCGCTGGCCGCGGTGCTCGCAGGCGACCGCGACGCCGAGGTGCGGCAGATGGCGGCTTTCGCCATGGGCCTCATCGGCCACCGATCCGCCGTCGAACCGCTGCGCGCGGCGCTGCGCGACGGGTCGGCGCTCGTGCGGGGACGGGCGGCCGAGGCGCTTGGCCTCATCGGCGACACGGACTCCGCGCAGGCCATCGCCGCGATGGCGTCAGCGCACCTGCCGGCGGCCGTTGCGGCGTCGCTCGATGCCGATGAAGGCGCGAGCCCCGTTGAACCCGCCGTCGAAGCGTTCCGCCTCGGCGTGTACGCGCTGACGCGCCTGAAGGCGGCGGACGCCCTGTTGGGGGTCGTCGTCGACCCCGGAGGGCAGCCGCGCCTTGCCTGGTGGCCGGTGGCCTACGCGCTGTCGCGGGCCGAGCACCCGCGCGCCGTGCCGGCGCTTGCCGCCCTGCTCACGCGCGGGGGGAGCGTCACGCGGGCGTTCGCCGCGCGGGGGCTCGGGGCCCGCAAGGCGGCGGGAAGCGCCGCCGCGCTCGCGCCGCTCGCAGAGGCCTGGCAAACCGACCCGAGAGTCGCGGTGGCGGCGATCCGTGCGCTCGCGCAGATCGGCGGCGGTGAGGCGGCCCCGGCGTTGCGAGCGGTGGCCCGGGCGCGCGGCACCGACGCGAACGTGCGGCTGGAGGCCGTGGCGGCGCTCGGCGCGCTGAAGGACCACGAATCGCTGGACCTCGTGCTCGACGCCGTGACGGACCCGTGGCCCGCCATGCGGGCGGCCGGCTTGCGCGCGCTGAAGGACATCGATCTCGACACGTTCGTCATCGTGCTGTCGGGGCTCGATGCCGACGCGCACCCCAGCGTGAGGACGGCGATAGTGGCGCTGCTGCCGGCGCTCGGGCCAACGCGCGCGGTGCCGCGCCTGTCGGCGCTGATGGACGGGCGGGACCCCGCCGTCGCCGCCGCGGCCATCGAGGCGATGGCGGGCCTGCCCGAGCCGCCGGCAGACTTCGCCGCCACGCTGCAGCGCCTGCTGGCCGGCGGGGACGTCCTGGCGAGAGCGGCCGCGGCGTCGGCGCTGGGGGCGCTGAAACCGGCAGGAGGCGACCGGGCGCTCGCCGCCGCCTACCGGGCTGGCGTGACCGATGACCTGTACCAGGCGCGCGCGGCGGCGCTCGCCTCGCTCGCGAAGTACGGCGCCGCCGCGGCGGCGGTCACGCTGAACGAGGCGCTCGGCGACAGGGAATGGGCCGTCCGCCTGCGCGCGGCCGCGCTGATCGGGGAGCTCGAACCCGGCGCCGATCCGTCCGGGCGGATCCGGCCGGCCCCGGGACGCGCCGTCGAGGCGTACGCCTCGCCCGAACTGGTCGCGCCGCAGGTGTCCCCGCACGTGTACCTCGACACGGACAGGGGTACCGTCGAGATCGAACTCGCCGTGCTCGAGGCGCCGCTCACCGCGGAGAATTTCCTCGCGCTGGCGAGGCGCGGGTACTTCAGCGGGATGGCCATCCACCGCGTCGTGCCGAACTTCGTCGTCCAGGCGGGCGATGGGCGCGGCGACGGCGAAGGCGGGCCGGGTTACACGCTGCGCGACGAAATCAACATGCTGCCGTACCTGCGCGGCACGGTCGGCATGGCGCTCGACGGCGCCGACACCGGCGGCAGCCAGTTCTTCATCGCCCACTCGCCCCAGCCCCACCTCGACGGCCGGTACACCGTCTTTGGCCGCGTCGTCGCCGGCATGGACGTCGTGGACCGCCTGCAGCAATGGGATGTCATCCGGCGCGTCCGGGTGTGGGACGGCGTGGAGCTGGTCGTGCGGTAGACGCCGGGCGCCTCTCCTGCGTACAAAAAAAAACGGGGGTGACATCACCCCCGTCATCGGCGCATCGAAGCTTAGCGCTTCTTCGCGGCCTTCTTCGTCGCCTTCTTCGCAGTCTTCTTCGCCATAGTTCCTCCTCGGAATGTAGCTGCTCAGCTGGTTACCGCCGCCGAACGATCACAAGCTCTGGGCTGAGCGAACCAGGCTCATACAAGCTGTAGATTATGGATGAGAACAAAACGATGTCAAGCACAAAGTTGCGCGCGCGCGATTTTTTCGACGGCGTTCCGTGAATGCCGCGAAGGCGATCGCCTCGCGCGGGGATGCTGCGCGGCGCTGGCGGGGTCAGCGCAGACGCGCGAGGGCGCGCTCCGCACGGGTTCGCGTCTCAGCGGGCGCGCCGTGCGCGCGCGCGGCGGCGGCGTACATCGCGATCGCGCGCGGGCGATCGTACGAGGCTTCGAAGATCGCGCCGAGCTCGCAGTAACTGCCGGCGACGAAGGGAGGGGGAGGCAGCGGGCGCGCCTGCAGGGCCCGTTCGAAGTCAACGCGCGCGCGCGCGCGGTCCCCGGCTGCGCTGAGGGCGCGGCCGCGCCGGTAGCGGTGCACGCCGTCGTCCGGCCGCAGTGTGACGGCGCGGTCGAGCGCGGCGAGCGCAGCGGCCGCATCGTGGCGCTCGAGCGCGCGCCAGCCGTCGAGCGAGAGGCGCGCGGCCTCGGCCGTCTTCCGAGCGGGCGTGCGGGACAGGCCCTGGCGCGCCGCGCGCCGCACCTCGCGCGGATCGCCCGCGGGGACGGCGGCAATCGCCGCGCGGTACGCCGCGACGGCGTCGTCGCGGGCGCCGAGCCCGTCGAGCGCGCGGCCCAGGTCGAGCTGCGCCTGCGCCATCGCCCCGTACGGGACCGTGGGGCGGCGGGCGACGATGGCGCGCAGTTCATCGATGGCGCGATCGGGCTCGGCGAGGGCGGCAAGCTGCGCCGCCGCGCCGAGGCGCCCCCACGTCTCGGCGAGCAGCGGCTCCCGAAGCGATCCCTCGCGCGCCCCGTCGATGAGCGATTGGTAGACGGCGAGGGCGGCGGCGCGGTCGCTCCGGTAGATCTCGTGCACCTGCGCGGTGTTGAGCAGGAACATCGGGTTGCGCGGGTGGCGCGCGCGGAGCCCGGCGAGGATCTCGAGCGCCTCGGCGGTGTTCTTCTCGTACCAGAGGTCCACGAAATGCAGCTGGTAGGCCGCCTCGGACTTCAGCAGCACGCCTCGCTCGCGCGCCAGCCGGAGCTGCGCGAGTCCCTGCACCCTGTCGCCGCCCGGCAGTCCGAAGAACCACCGGAGCACCTTCAGGACCGATGGCGCGACGTCGGCGTAGTACTGGTACAGGCCGAGACCCGCGTTGGCGTCGTCGAGCCCCGGGTCCAGCGCCAGCGCCTTCTCCAGGGAGTTCTTGATCCGCTTGCCATCGCGGGCGGCGGCCAGGAACTCGAACCGCTGGACGTGGTACTGGACGCGGACGCCGTACGCCGCGCCCAGGTAGAACCAGGCCTCGGCGCGTGCCGGCTCGCGCGCGGTCCACTGCTCGCCGGCGGCGAGGACCGCGTTGAGGCGCGCCTTGAACGCCTCGTCGCGCGACCGGTTGTCGACATCGAGATAGATCCGCCACCACTCGGCCGCCGCGCCGATGACCGCGCACGCCTGGGCCGGAGCCGGCCCGCAGGCCTGCCCCAGCTGGGCCTCGGCGCCGGCGAAGTCGGCGTCGTAGATGAGGTCGAACGCGCGCGCGAGCAGCGGCGCGTGCGTGAGGCCCTTGACCGGCGGCGGCCCGGCGGCCGGCCGCGCCGCGAGGATTGCCAGAACGGCCGCCGCCGCCAGCACCAGGGCGGCGGCGCGACGCGCCCTCGTCATGACGCGCTCGTGCGGAGTTCCTGTTTGGCGGCGTGGCGCTCGAAGCCGAGGTCGATCAGCCGGTCCAGCAGCGCGCCGTAGCCGAGCCCCGTGGCCTCCCACAGCCGCGGGTACATGCTGATGGTCGTGAAGCCGGGCATCGTGTTGATCTCGCTCACGTGCCACGTGCCGGCCTCGCGATCGAGGAGGAAGTCCACGCGTCCGAGGCCGGCGGCGTCGATGGCGCGGTACGCCTCGATGGCGAGACGCCGCACCTCGGCGGTCTCGGCCGGCGTGAGCGGCGCCGGCACGAGCAGGCCGGAGTCCTTCGTGTATTTGGCCTCGTAGTCGTAGAACGCGCAGCCTTCCGCCGGGATGATTTCCCCGGGCACCGACGCCTCGGGCGTGTCGTTGCCGAGCACCGCGACCTCGATCTCCCTCGCGTTCGGCACCGCCGCTTCGACCAGCACCTTCCGGTCGAACTGGGCCGCGAGATCGATCGCCGCTTCGAGCTCCGCCGGGTTCCCCGCCTTACTGATGCCGACGCTCGAGCCGAGGTTCGCCGGCTTCACGAACACCGGGAACGCGAAGCGGCCCGACAGCTGCCGGAGCACCCCGCCCCGGTCATCCGCCCATGCCGGCCGCGCGACGGTCTCGAACGGCGCCGTCGGCAGGCCGCGGGTGGCGAAGAGCACCTTCATCACGGACTTGTCCATGCCCACCGCCGAGGCCATCACGCCGGCGCCGACGTAGGGGATGTTGGCCAGATCGAAGAGACCCTGGATGGTCCCGTCCTCGCCGTAGGGCCCGTGCAGCACGGGGAACGCGATGTCCAGATGCAGCTCGCGGATGGCCCCGGCGGCGACGCCCTCGCCGGCCCCGCCCGTGCCCCGCGTGAAGACCAGCAGCGTCTCGTCGTCTGCCGGCCGCGCAGGCATCACGACCTCGCTGTCGCGCCGGTACGACCGGGCCTGGTCGCGGACGTACTCCCGCGCCTCCGCGTCGGTGGAGATTTCGGGCGGCCGGCTCGGCAGGGTCCACCGGCCTTCGTGCCCGATGTAGATGGCGGTGATGTCGTACCGCTTCCTGTCGAGGTTCGCCAGCACCGATGCCGCCGAGCGCACCGACACCTCGTGCTCGCTCGACCGTCCGCCGAAGAGTACGCCGACACGTTTTCGCTTCACCGCACTAATATATCCCTTCCATGTCCCCGACCTTCTCCTTCCGCGTCCTCCAGACCGACGGCGCCGCCCGCCGCGGGGAGATGCAGACCGCCCACGGGACGGTGCAGACGCCGGCCTTCATGCCGGTCGGCACGCGGGGCGCGGTCAAGGGCGTGACGCCCAGGGACCTGCGCGAGGCGGGCGCCGAGATCATCCTCGGCAACACCTATCACCTGTGGCTGAGGCCCGGCGACGGCCTGATCGCCAGGCTCGGCGGGCTGCACCGCTTCACGGGGTGGGACGGCCCGATCCTGACCGACAGCGGAGGGTTCCAGGCCTTCAGCCTCGGCGCGAAGCGGGTGATCACCGACGACGGGATCCGGTTCCGGTCTCACCTGGACGGCAGCGAACGCCTGTTGACGCCCGAAGGCGCGACCGACATCCAGGCGCGGTTGGGCCCGGATATCGCCATGGTCCTCGACGAGTGCCTGGCCCAGCCGGCCTCGCCTGCCGCCGTCCGGGAGTCGACCGAGCGGTCGGCGCGCTGGGCCCGGCGCTGCCGCGACCGCTTCCTCCAGCTCGCCCCCCCCGGCCAGGCGCAGTTCGGCATCATCCAGGGCGGCACCGTACCCGAGTTGCGCACGCTCAGCGTGGAGCGGACGCTGGCCATCGGCTTCGAGGCCTATGCGATCGGCGGCCTCAGCGTGGGCGAGCCGGCCGGCCTCATGTACTCCGTCGTCGGCCACACGGCGCCGCAGCTTCCCGCCGACCGGCCGCGCTACCTCATGGGCGTCGGCACCCCGCTGGACATCGTCGAGGCGGTCTCGCGCGGCATCGACCTCTTCGACTGCGTGATGCCGACGCGCAACGCCCGGAACGGCCAGTTGTTCACAAGCGTTGGCCGCCTCACCATCAAGAACGCGAAGTACGCCGACGATGGCGGGCCCGTCGACCCCGCCTGCGCCTGCTACACCTGCCGCACCCATTCACGGGCCTATCTTCGCCACCTGTTCGTGGCGGGGGAGATCGGCGCGGCCGTCCTGAACACCATCCACAACCTGCGCTTCTACCTTGACACGATGGCGCGGGTAAGACAGGCTATAGTGTTTGGGACGATCGAAACCCTGAGACAGTCGCTGCAGGCGACCTTCTCCCGCCCGTAGAGTAACTCATGACCCTGACAGCTTTTGCGGAACAGGGCCTGGTGCTGGCCATGTCGGCACCGGCCGAGAGCGGCGCGAATCCCTGGGTGCAGCTGATCCCCTTCGCCCTGGTCCTCGCGATCTTCTACTTCCTGATCCTCCTGCCCATGCAGCGGAAGCAGAAGAAAGTCCAGCAGTTCATCGAGGCCCTGAAGGTGGGGGACCGCGTGGTCACCACCAGCGGGATTTACGGCCAGATCACCCGGATCTCCGACAAGAGCGTGCAGCTCCAGATCGCGGACAAGGTCCGTATCGAGATCTCCAAGGCGGCCGTGGGCGGCTACCAGGGGCAGGACCCCGTGGCGCCCGACGTCGCCGGGCAGTCGTAACGTTATGGACAAGAACCTTCGCTGGCGCCTCATCGTCATCCTCGCCGTCGTCGCGATTTCCATCTGGGGCTTCTACCCGCCCTCGGAGAAGGTCAAGCTGGGCCTCGACCTGAAGGGCGGCGTACACCTCGTGCTCCGCGTTCAGGCCGACGACGCGCTGCGGCTCGACACCGAGACGGTGATGGAGCAGCTGATGGAGGGGGTGGAGGCCAAGGGCCTGGTCAACGTCGCCTTCGCCCCCGTCGACCCGACGCGGTTCAAGGTCGACGGCGTGCCGCAGGATCAGGACGCGGCGTTCCGCGAGGCGGCCAACGAGATCGAGACGCGCTTCAACCGCGAATCCGGCACGGGCGGATCGTACAGCTTCGTGATGAAGCCGAACATGGTGGTGCAGCTGCGGGAGGACGCCGTCGAGCAGGCCGTGCAGACCATCGAGCGGCGCGTCAACGAACTGGGCGTGGCCGAGCCGATCGTGGCCCGGACCGGCGCGGCGGGCGACGAGATCCTGGTGCAGCTGCCCGGCGTGGCCGACCCCCAGCGCGCGAAGGACATCATCCGGTCGACGGCCCTGCTGGAGCTGAAGCTCGTCGAGGACGGGCCAGCCAGCACGAAGGAACAGCTGCTCCAGGCGCGCGGGGGCGTCCTGCCGGGGAACATGGAGGTCGTGCCCGGCGTCAGCGACACGGGCGCCCCGGGCGACCGCGTGGAGACGGTGTTCTACATGGTGCGGAAAGTCGCCGTGGTCACCGGGCGCGACCTGCGCAACGCCAAGCCGTCGCTCGACGAGATGAACCGGCCGGCGGTCAGCTTCTCGCTGAACACGGACGGGGCCCGCAAGTTCGGCAAGGCCACCGGCGAGAACATTGGCCGCCGCCTGGCGATCATCCTCGACGGCCGCGTGCAGTCGGCGCCGGTCATCGAGGGCCGGATCTTCGACGAGGGGCGCATTTCGGGCACCTTCACCCAGCGGGAGGTTCAGGACCTGTCGCTCATCCTGCGGTCGGGCGCCCTGCCGGCGTCGCTCACGTACCTCGAGGAGCGGACGATCGGCCCCAGCCTCGGGGCCGAATCGATCCGGTCGGGCGTGACGGCGGCCCTCGGCGGGCTGGCGCTGGTCGTGCTCTTCCTGCTGTTCTTCTACAGGCTCTCGGGCCTGAACGCGCTCGTGGCGATGGTCATCAACCTCGTCGTGCTGCTGGCCATGATGTCCTACTTCGGCGCGGCGATGACGCTGCCCGGCATCGCGGGCTTCATCCTGACCATCGGCATGGGCGTCGACTCCAACGTCCTGATCTTCGAGCGCATCAAGGAGGAACTGGCCGCCCAGAAGGGCGTCAAGCAGGCGATCGCCGCCGGGTTCGACCGCGTGCTCCTCACGATCCTCGACACGCACGTCGCGTCGCTCATCTCGGCGGCGTTCCTGTTCCAGTTCGGGACCAGCCCCATCCGCGGATTCGCCACGACGCTGTCGATCGGCCTCCTGTCGAACGTCTTCACGTCCGTGTTCGTCTCGCGGACATTGTTTGAGCTGGTCCTCTCGCGGCGCCGCACGGCGACACTGAGCATTTAAGCCATGCAGATCTTCACGAAGCCGAACTTCAACTTCATCCGGTGGCGCTGGCACGCCATCGCCCTGTCGGTCGTCGTCATCGGCGCCGGCCTGGCCTACATGGTGTCGCAGGGCGGCATGCCGCTCGGCATCGACTTCAAGGGCGGGAGCATCATCATCCTGAAGTTCGATCGCGCCGTCGGCGAGGACGCGGTCAGGACGGCGCTGGTCGGGATGCCCGGCGAAAAGGTCGTCCAGCAGTACGGCCCCGCCTCCGCCCACGAGATCCTCGTGAGGCTGCCCCAGAGTGTCCACCGCGAGGAGGACGCGCCGCTCGACGAGAACGTCAGGACGGCCATTGCCGCCCTGCAGCAGGCGAACCTCGGCACGTTCGAGGCCTCCACCGAGGTGGTCGGACCGGTCATCGGCGCGCAACTGCAGCGCAAGGGCCTGCTGGCGACGGCGTTCTCGATCCTGGGCATCACCATCTACATCGCCTTCCGCTTCCGCTTCTCCTTCGCGCTCGGCGCGATCGTGGCGACGTTCCACGACATCCTCGTCACACTCGTGTTCCTGGCGCTGTTCGGCTACGACCTGTCGCTGAACGTGGTGGCGGCCCTCCTGACGATCACCGGGTACTCCGTCAACGACACGATCGTCATCTTCGACCGCGTGCGCGAGAACTTCCGCAGCATGCGCCGCGACTCTCTCGAGCACGTCGTCAACACCAGCGTGAACCAGACGCTGGGCCGGACCATCATCACCGCCGGCACGACGCTGCTGAGCGTCACCGCGCTCTACTTCTTCGGAGGCGAGGTGCTGGAGGCGTTCGCCTTCACGATGATCGTCGGGATCATCAGCGGCACCTATTCGACCGTGTTCATCGCCGCCGCCATCGCCATCATCCTCAGCCGGCAGCGCGAGCAGGCGAGGGTGCCGGCGTCGACCGCAGCCGAGGCGCCAGGCGGCGGGGCGCGGAAACCGAACAACCGGAAGAACCGCGCGTCCCAGGCGTAGACGGAGCCGGTGGCGTACTTCCAGGCCGTCGTGCTCGGGATCGTGCAGGGGCTGACCGAATTCCTGCCGGTGTCCAGTTCCGCCCATCTGATTCTGGCCCGCGCGCTGCTCGGCTGGGACGCGGCCGACCTCGGCCTTCCGTTCGACGTGGCGTGCCACGTGGGCACGCTCGGGGCCGTGGTGGCCTACTTCCGGGCCGACCTGGTCGAACTGGCGGCCGCTGTGCCGGGCCTGTTCAGGGGACCGATCTGGCCCGCCGACGGGCCCGCGCGACGCCTGCGCCTCATCGCCGTCGGCACCGTGCCGGTCGTCATCGCCGGCGTGCTGTTCGCCGGGGCGATTGAGGACACGCTGCGCACGCCGTGGGTGACGGTGGTGACGCTGGTGGTGGTCGCGGTCCTCTTCCTGGCGGTGGAGCGGGCCGGCCGCGCGACGCGGGGAGAAGAGGCCGTCACGCCCGCCGCGGCGCTGGCCATCGGCGTGGCGCAGGCGTCCGCCCTGATCCCCGGCGTGTCGCGGTCGGGCGCGACCATCACGACGGGGATGTTCCTGGGCATCCGGCGCGAGGCCGCCGCGAGGTTCTCGTTCCTGCTGGGCGTGCCCGCCATCCTCGCGGCCGCGGCGTACGAGGGCCTGCCGCTCCTCAGGACGGGCATCAGCCGCGACCAGGCCTGGCTGTTCGTCATCGGCATGGGCGTGTCGGGCGTGGTGGGGTACGTCACCATCAAGTACTTCCTGCGGTACCTCGTCAGCCACACGCTCGTGCCGTTTGCGTGGTACCGTATCGCACTCGCGGCCATGACGGCGGTCTGGCTGCTGTCAGGGCGGAGCTGATCGTGGTGCAGTGGCTGCGGCGCCGGTTCGTCGCGGGGTTCGTCGTGACCGTGCCCCTGGTCATCAGCCTCGTCAGCCTCGTGTGGGTCTTCCGCGCGGTGGACGGCCTGGTCGGGCCCGTCTACCACCGCTGGATCCCGTTCGAGATCCCCGGCCTCGGCATCCTGACCACCGCCGCGCTGATCCTGGTGGTCGGCACCGTCGCGACCAACGTGTTCGGCAGGCGGCTGCTCGAGCGCGCCGAGGGCTACCTGATGATGGTGCCCGTCTTCCGGACCATCTACTCGCCGGTGAAGCAGATCGTGGCCGCCTTCTCGCCGGACAACAAGTACGGGTTCAAGAAGGTGGCGCTCGTCGAGGATCCCCGCCGCGGAAAGGTGCTGGGCTTCCTCACGAAGGAGTTCTCGGCGGACCTCGGGAACGGTCCGGAGCCGATGGTGGCGGTCTACGTGCCGACCAACCACCTCTACCTCGGCGACCTGGTGATCGTGCCGAGCGGCGCCGTGTTCTATCCGGACCTGTCGGTCGAGGACGGCGTCCGGATCATCCTGACCGGCGGCATGGCCCTGCCGCCGTCGCTCGCGCGGGAGCGAAGCGCCGGCGGGCCGGGCCGTCTGCAGGCGTGACCACGACGTGACGGGAGAGGAAGCTGCCATGGGTGTGAACCGGAAGCGCAACCCCCGCCGGCTGATCGGGCTCGGCGGGCTCGTCCTCATCGCGGCGATGCTGGCCGGCGGCGCCGCCACGATCCTGGCATCGGGCGCCCAGCCCGGCCCCGCCGCCGGGGCGCCGGCGCCGGTCGAGGTCCACCATGGCGGCGAAGCCAGCCTCGTCGTGCCCGACCTCTCGCAGGGGCAGTTCCTCGGCCTCACGGGCCACACCCTGCTGCTCTTCGGGCTGCTCGTCGCGGTCGGCGGCCTGTTCTTCGGCCGCCACATCTACCACCAGGTCCGCCGGCTCCCGGTCCACCAGTCGATGGCCGAAATCGCCGACCTGATCTACGAGACCTGCAAGACGTACCTGCTGCAGCAGGGGAAGTTCCTGCTGATCCTCGAGTCGTTCATCGCCGTCATCATCGTCTTCTACTTCGGGTTCCTCCAGCGCCTCGAGCCGCTCCGTGTCATCGTCATCCTCCTGTTCAGCCTCATCGGCATCGCCGGCAGCTACGGGGTGGCGTGGTACGGCATCCGGATCAACACGTTCGCCAACTCCCGGACGGCGTTCGCGAGCCTGCGCGGGATGCCGTTTCCGATCTCGGAGATCCCGCTGCGCGCGGGGATGAGCATCGGGATGATGCTGATCAGCGTCGAGCTGTTCATCATGCTCTGCATCCTGCTCTTCATCCCGGGCGACTATGCCGGCTCCTGCTTCATCGGGTTCGCGATCGGCGAGTCGCTCGGCGCCGCCGCGCTGCGCATCGCCGGAGGCATCTTCACCAAGATCGCCGACATCGGGTCGGACCTGATGAAGATCGCCTTCAACATCAAGGAAGACGACGCGAGGAACCCGGGGGTCATCGCCGACTGCACCGGCGACAACGCCGGGGATTCCGTCGGGCCGAGTGCCGACGGGTTCGAGACCTACGGCGTGACGGGCGTGGCGCTGATTTCCTTCATCCTGCTCGCGGTCCGCGAGCCCCAGGTGCAGGTCCAGCTGCTGGTCTGGATCTTCATGATGCGCATCGTGATGGTCGTGGCGAGCGGCGTGTCGTTCAACCTGAACGCGGCGATCTCGCGGGCGCGGTACGCCACGGCGTCGAAGATGAACTTCGAGGCGCCGCTGACGTCGCTCGTGTGGATCACCTCGATCGTGTCGGTGGTGCTGACCTACGCCGCCTCGTACCTGCTCATCCCGGCGCTCGGCGACGGCACGCTCTGGTGGAAGCTCTCCACCGTCGTCACCTGCGGCACCCTGGCCGGCGCGATCATCCCCGAACTGGTGAAGATCTTCACCTCGACCGCGTCCAGCCACGTGCGGGAAGTGGTGACCTCGTCGCGGGAAGGCGGCGCGTCGCTCAATATCCTGTCCGGCCTCGTCGCCGGGAACTTCAGCGCCTTCTGGCTCGGCTTCGCCATCGTCGCCCTGATGGCGGCCGGATACGCCGTGAGCACGCTCGGTCTGGGCAGCCTGATGGTGGCCCCGGCGGTCTTCGCCTTCGGCCTGGTCGCCTTCGGCTTCCTGGGCATGGGCCCCGTGACGATCGCCGTCGACTCGTACGGGCCGGTGACCGACAACGCGCAATCGGTGTACGAGCTCTCCCTCATCGAAGACGTGCCCGGCATCGAGGCGCAGATCAAGAAGGACTACGGGTTCGAGCCCGACTTCCTGGTGGCGAAGGAGCTGCTCGAGGAGAACGACGGCGCCGGCAACACCTTCAAGGCCACCGCGAAGCCCGTGCTCATCGGCACCGCCGTTGTCGGCTCGACGACCATGATCTTCTCGATCATCGTGCTGCTGACCGCCGGCCTGACGGAGAACCTCGACAAGCTGTCCCTGATGCACCCGCCGTTCCTGCTCGGCCTGGTGTCCGGCGGATCGGTCATCTACTGGTTCACCGGCGCCTCCATCCAGGCCGTCACGACCGGCGCCTACCGGGCCGTCGAGTTCATCCGGGCCAACATCAAGCTGGAGGGCGTGGTGAAGGCCTCGGTGGCCGACAGCAAGAAGGTCGTCGAGATCTGCACGCTCTACGCCCAGAAGGGGATGTTCAACATCTTCCTCACGGTGTTCTTCATGACGCTGGCGTTCGCGTTCGTCGAGCCGTATTTCTTCATCGGCTACCTGATCTCGATCGCGCTCTTCGGGCTGTACCAGGCCATCTTCATGGCCAACGCGGGCGGCGCCTGGGACAACGCCAAGAAGATCGTGGAGGTCGAACTCAAGGAGAAGGGGACCGCGCTGCACGCCGCCACCGTCGTTGGCGACACCGTGGGCGACCCGTTCAAGGACACCTCGTCGGTGGCGATGAATCCCATCATCAAGTTCACGACGCTGTTCGGGCTGCTGGCCGTCGAGCTTGCCGTGAAGCTCACCGCCGACGCGGGCTCCGGGGTGAGCCATTCGTTGGCCGCCGTCTTCTTCGTCGTCGCGATCGTCTTCGTGTGGCGCTCGTTCTACGGGATGCGGATCGGCTCGGCGTCGGCCTGAGCCGGGCGCCTGGCGGGCCCGGTCGAACCGGATGGCCGATTTCGGCGATCCGGTGTCTAATCGTGCAGGAGGGCTTCGGGCCGCGGGGCGAACCGGATGGCCGATTTCGCCGACCCGGTGTCTAATCGTGCAGGAGGGCTTCGGGCCGCGGGGCGAGCCGGGTTGCGTTGACACGGCTTTTTCGCTCCCGATATAATCGGCCGCCTTCGTGCTTCGACTCGCAGCACCGGCTCCGCACGACTGCGAGGCGAAGTGTTCAGCCGCGCTCGCTCAGCACGAAGCCCTGAGCGGACGAACTCGTGGTCGGGCCCCTGAGTCGATGGGCTTCGCGAACCGTCCGAGTCGAAGAGGTTAGGAGGACAGACCGGTGCCACGTGATATGTTCGGGGATGTCGTTCATTCCTCAATCACCCTCGGGAGTCGGAAGTGGTACACCGTGCCGCTCTCGATTTTCGTCCACGCGCTGATCATCGCGGCGGTCGTCATCATCCCCTTGATGGCCGCAGACGTCCTGCCGACGCCGCCCGCGATGATGGCGTTCGTCGCGGCACCGCCGCCGCCACCGCCGCCACCGCCGCCGCCACCGCCACCCGCGGCCGCGGCCCCGAAACCGATTCTGGACGTCAATCCGGCTGCCGCGCCTGTCGAGGCGCCGGCCGAGATCAGGCCAGAGACCGGCATCGAGGCCCCCGAGGGCGGCGTGCCAGGCGGCGTCGTCGGCGGCGTCGTGGGCGGACTGCCCGAGGCTCCGCCGCCCCCACCGCCGCCCGTTGCGCCGGTGCGTGTCGGCGGCAACATCCGCCCGCCGACCAAGATCAAGAACGTGAATCCCGTGTACCCGAGCATCGCGCAGTCGGCGCGCGTGCAGGGCGTCGTGATCGTCGAGGCGACGATCGGGCCTGATGGCAAGGTCAGTGATGCGCGCGTGCTGCGATCGATTCCGCTGCTCGATCAGGCGGCCCTCGACGCGGTGCGCCAGTGGGTGTTCACGCCGACGTTGCTCAACGGCGTGCCGGTTCCCGTCATCATGACGGTTACCGTGAACTTTACGCTGCAGTAGACCGCGTCGGTCGCAGCGGTTGAGCGGGAACCGGGGGTCGGCGCATCCGGCCGCCCTGGAAGAGTCCGTAACATCGTTCGATTCCTGGAGGATGGAGAGACATGAGCCTTATTGAGATGTGGCACCAGATGGGCTTTTTCGCCAAGGCCATCGCGTATATCCTGTTCGCGATGTCGATGATTTCGTTCGGCGTGTTCGTCGAGCGGTTCTATACGTTCCTGCAGGCCCGGAAGCAGTCCAAGCTGTACGCGCCCCAGGTGGCCAAGTTCCTCAAGGACGGCCGCCTGAAGGAAGCCGTGGCCCTCTCGCAGAAGAAGGAGTTCCGGTACAGCCACCTCGCCAAGGTCGTCCTGTCCGGGCTGAACGAGTACCAGTACACGGCTGACGCCGGCGGCGTGGCCCTCAGCCGCGAGGACATGATGGACACCGTCCGCCGCGCCATCCAGCGCGCCTCGGCCCTGACCGCCTCCGACCTGAAGCGCGGCGTGGCCTCGCTCGCCACCATCGGCGCCACCGCCCCGTTCGTCGGGCTGCTCGGCACGGTCGTCGGCATCATCACGGCCTTCCAGGGCATCGCGGCCACCGGGTCGGGCGGCCTCGGGTCCGTGTCGGCCGGCATCTCGGAAGCCCTCGTCGAGACCGCGCTCGGCCTGGTCGTGGCGATCCCGGCGGTGTGGTTCTACAACTACCTGACCGGCCGCATCGAGTACTTCAACGTCGAGATGGACAACTCCTCGTCGGAGCTCGTCGACTACTTCA
>JAWOGY010000005.1:0-2708 GCA_046496425.1 Vicinamibacterales bacterium | reverse complement strand
GCCGCAAGCGCTGGATGGGCCGCAAGCCGCACAACCGCGGCCGTTCGATGAACCCGGTCGACCACCCCCACGGCGGTGGCGAGGGTCGCTCCACCGGCGGCCGTCCGCCCGTCAGCCCCTGGGGTCAACAGGCCAACGCCCTGAACACGCGCAACAAGGCCAAGGTGTCGCGCCGCTTCATCGTGCGCCGTCGGAAGGAGAAGTGACTCGATGGCCCGCAGCCTGAAGAAGGGCCCGTTCGTCGACGGCCATCTGCTCAAGAAGGTCGACGCCGCCAACGCCAGTGGTGACCGCCGTGTCATCAAGACCTGGAGCCGCCGCAGCACGATCGTTCCGGAGATGGTCGGGCACACGCTCGGCGTCTACAACGGTCGGCAGCACGTCCCCGTGTTCGTGCAGGAGAACATGGTCGGCCACAAGCTGGGCGAGTTCTCGCCCACCCGCAACTTCCGCGGGCACAGCGGGAAGGGCTGAGCATGGCCGCATCCGCCAAGCTCCGCATGCTCCGCTCGACCCCGCGCAAGACCCGCCTGGTCGCCGACCTCATCCGCGGCAAGGGCGTGTCCGAGGCCGAGTCGATCCTCAAGTTCACCGACCGCCGGGTGGCGACGCCGCTGCTGAAGCTGCTGCTGAGCGCCAAGGCGAACGCGGTGAACAACCACGACATGTTCGAAGATTCGCTGGTCGTGTCCGCCGTCCAGGTGGGCGACGGCCCGACCCTCAAGCGCTACCTGCCGCGCGCCCGCGGCCGCGCCGACATGCTGCGCAAGCGCACGAGCCACATCGAGATCACCCTGGAGGAGCGCCGTGGGTAACAAGATCAACCCGCTGGGCTTCCGCCTCGGCGTCAACAAGACCTCTTCGGCGCGCTGGTACGCCAACACCAAGTCGTACCCGAAGCTGCTGCAGGAGGACGAGGCCATCCGTGCCGCGATCACCGCGGACGTCGGCCGCGCCGGAATCTCGCGCATCGACATCGAGCGGGCCGCCCACAACGTCAACGTCACCATCCACACGGCCAAGCCCGGCGTGGTCATCGGTCGCGGCGGCGAGTCGATCAAGGCCCTGCGCACCAAGCTCGACGGCGTCGTGGACGGCACCGTCGCGGTCAACGTGCAGGAGGTCGGCAACCCCAACATCGTCGCGCCGCTGGTCGCCCAGCGCATCGCCGAGCAGCTCGAGCGGCGCTTCGCCTTCCGCCGCGCCATGAAGCAGGCCGTGCAGCGCACGATGGAATCCGGCGCCCGCGGCGTGAAGATCCGTTGCTCCGGTCGCCTCGGCGGCACCGAGCAGGCCCGCCCCGAGTGGTACGCAGACGGCCGCGTGCCGCTGCAGACGCTCCGCGCCGACATCGAGTACGGCACCGCCTCGGCCAAGACGACCTACGGCATCATCGGCGTCAAGGTCTGGGTGTTCCACGGCGAGATCGTCGGGGACCGGACCCGCGGCCGCGCCGTCCTGCCGCGCCCGCGTCAGGAAGAGGACAAGCGCAAGACGCGTCGCCGCCCCGCGGCCCGCCGTCGCGACGGCGCGCCCGGTGCGCCCGGTGCGCCCGGCGCCAAGCCCGCCGGACCTGGCGGCGCCCGCGCCCGCGTCAGGAAGGACCGCTGAGCCATGCTGCTGCCGAAACGCGTCAAGTACCGCAAGCAGATGCGGGGCCGGATGACCGGCGCCACGAAGGGCGGGGACTACCTCGCCTTCGGGGACTACGGCCTCGTCGCGATGGAGCCCGCCTGGATCAAGTCGAACCAGATCGAGGCCTGCCGCGTCACCATGAGCCGCTTCTTCCGCCGCGGGGGCAAGATCTACATCCGGATCTTCCCCGACAAGCCCGTCACCAAGAAGCCGCAGGAAGTCCGCATGGGGAAGGGCAAGGGGGCCGTCGAGTACTGGGTCTCCGTCGTCAAGCCCGGCCGTGTGCTCTTCGAGGTGGCCAACGTCACCGAGGATCAGGCGCGCGAGGCCTTCCGGCTCGCGTCCCACAAGCTGCCCATCGAAGTCAAGATGGTCAAGCGCGAGGTCTACGATGAAGCCCAATGAGGCGCGCAACCTGAACGCCGAGGAGAACAAGGAGGCGGTGGAGGAGCGGCGCGAAGAGCTGCTCGATCTCCGCTTCCAGGCGGCGGTGGGTCAGGCGACCAACCCGCGGCGCATCCGTGCCGCCAAGCGCGAGATCGCCAGGCTGCTGACCGTGGCCCGCGAGAAGGAGCAGAGCAAGTGAAGAAGGTCCTGCAGGGCCGTGTCACGTCCGACAAGGCCGACAAGACCGTGACCGTGCACGTGGAGCGGCGCTTCAAGCACCCGCTGTACGGCAAGGTCGTCACGGTCTCCAAGAAGTACCTCGCCCACGACGAGACCAACCAGTACGGGTCTGGTGACGTCGTCGAGATCACCGCCGCCCGCCCGATGAGCAAGCTGAAACGCTTCGTGGTGACGCGCCTCGTCGAGAAGGCTCGAGCCTGACGCCATGATCCAACAAGAGACCTTCCTCGACGTCGCCGACAACTCCGGCGCGCGCCGCATCCAGTGCATCCGCGTGCTGGGGACCGGTCAGCAGTGGGTCGGTGGCGTCGGGGACATCATCGTCGCCGCCGTCAAGGACGCGATCCCGCACGCCGCCGTCAAGAAGGGCGACGTGGTCAAGGCGGTCATCGTCCGGACCCGCAAGGAGATCAACCGCAGCGACGGGTCGTCGATCCGCTTCGACA
>JAWOGY010000244.1:0-3271 GCA_046496425.1 Vicinamibacterales bacterium | reverse complement strand
GCGGGAAGCCGACCTGCGGGACGCCCTGCCGCGCGTCACGTTGCCGGCGCTCGTGGTCGCCGGCGAACACGACCGCCTCACGCCGCCCGGGGCCGGCCGGGCGCTGGCCACATTCCTGCCCGCCGCGCGCTTCAGGCTGGTCGAGCGCAGCGGACACGCGCCCTTTCTCTCCCACCCGGCCGAGGTGCTGGGCGAGGTGGGCGGCTTCCTCGGCCGGCATCCGGGGGAGGACGCGGCGTGACGGATCCCTACCTGATCGACGGCGGACGGGTGCGGCGCTCGTTCGGACGCGCGGCCCGGAACTACGACGCGGCCGCCGTGCTGCAGTCCCGCGTCCGCACGGAGCTCCTCGACCGCCTCGAGGTGGTGCGACTCGAGCCCGACGTGGTGCTCGACCTCGGCGCCGGCACTGGCCACGCGTCGCTCGCCCTCAAGCGCCGCTACCGCGCCGCCCGGGTCGTGGCGCTCGACCTCGCCCCGGGCATGCTGCAGGAAGCGGGCCGGCGCCAGACGCTGCTGCGGCGCTTCCGCCGCGTGTGCGCCGACGCTGCGGCGCTGCCGCTCGGCACGGCGAGCGTGGACCTCGTTTTCAGCAACCTCATGCTGCAGTGGTGCAACGACCCGGACGCCGTGTTCCGCGAGTGCCGGCGCGTGCTGAAGCCGGGCGGCCTGCTCACCTTCACCACCTTCGGCCCCGACACGCTGGTCGAACTGCGCCGCGCCTGGGCCGCAGCCGACGATGGCCACACCCACGTCAACCGGTTCATCGACATGCACGACCTCGGCGACGCGCTGGTGCGTTCGGGGCTGGCCGAGCCGGTGCTGGACGTCGAGCGCTACACGCTCACCTACGCGACGGTGCGGGACCTGATGCGCGACCTGAAGGCGATCGGCGCGCACAACGCCACCGCCGGACGGCCCCGAGGTCTCACCGGCAAAGGCGCGTTCCGGCGCATGGCCGCCGAATACGAAGGGCACCGTCGCGAGGACCGCCTGCCGGCGACCTACGAGGTGGTGTTCGGACAGGCGTGGGCGCCGGTGTCACCATCGCGCACCCGCGACGCGCCGGGCGAGGTGACGGTGCCGGTCGCGCGGATCGGCCGGCGCAGCAGGGCCAGACCATAGCGCTTAACTGATAAGTTTAGCTTGACTAGCAAGCAGATTAGACATGGTTATGAAGCTTCACCTTCATCCAGAGGTGATTAATTGACCCCCGGAATCTTCATCACCGGGACCGATACCGGCGTCGGCAAGACCGTCGTCGCGGCGGGCCTCGTCCGCCTGCTGGCCCGGCAGGGCCGCCGGGTCATCGGCCTGAAGCCGGTCGCCTCCGGCGCCGATCGGACGCCGGAGGGCCTGCGCAACGCCGACGCGCTCACGCTGGCCGCGGAGGGCGCCGTCCGGGTCCCCTACGCGCTCATCAACCCTTACTGCTTCGAGCCACCCATCGCACCGCATCTCGCGGCCGCCGAAGCCGGCGGGGAGGTCCGGCTCGATGAACTCGTCCGCTGGTACGAGCAGGCCACCGCCGACGCGGAAGTCGCTATCGTCGAGGGCGCCGGCGGCTGGCGGGTGCCCCTGCACCCCGGCGCCTTCCTCAGCGATCTGCCGGAGCGCCTCGGCCTCGGCGTAGTCCTGGTCGTGGGCCTGCGGCTCGGCTGCCTGAACCACGCCCGCCTGAGCCTCGAGGCCATCGAGCGCTCGGGCCGCTGCCCGTTCGTGGGCTGGGTCGGCAACCGCATCGACCCGGGATTCGAGCGACTCGACGGCAACCTCGCGACCCTGTGCGATCTGCTCGGGGGACCGCCGCTGGTGGTCCTGCCCCCGCTCGCCGCGCCGGACCCGGAGATGGTTTCCGCACTGCTCGGGGACTGCGAGCACCTGCGGCAGCGGCTGCCAGCCAGTTGACCGGTCCGCTCACCGCCGGGCCGCGGCCGCCCTCCTCACAATCAAGAAAAATTCATTTTTGTACAGGGGCTTGTGCGTTGTCAGCGTGCACGCCAGCCGGTACATTCCGGCGCTCACACCCCCCGAGCCCCCGATGGTCACCATCTCCGCCGATACCGCCGCCGACCCTACCGACGGGCACCGCATCGAGCTGGCCCCCAACTGCTCGCTCACCCCGCAGGGGGCGCGGCTGTTCGTGGGCAGTCTCGCCGTCGTGACCTTCGGCATCGCCGGCTTCTTCGCCCTGCAGGGGTTCTGGCCGATCCTGCCGTTCGCGGGGATCGAGATCGGGCTGCTCGCCTGGGCCGTGCGGGCGAGCATGCGTCGCGGAGCGGAGCGCGAGGTGATCGTCGTTTCCGAAGATGAGGTGGTGATCGAGCGCCGGGCGCCAAGCGGTTCACGCCGCACGGTATTTCCTCGGCACTGGGCGAGGGTTACACTGCGCGGCCCTCAACCGGCGCAGCACCCGAGTCGGCTCGTGATCGAGTCCCACGGCCGCGCCTGTGAAGTGGGCCGGTTCCTCACCGAGGAAGAGCGGCAGCGCCTGGCGGCGCGGCTCCGGCGCCTGGTAGGCAAGACGAGTGAATCCCCGGCGCTCGCGTCGTGACGACGCGGGGCAAGGGTATGGCGGTGGCCCGGGGAGGCCGGCGCCGGTCAAAGCAACGGGAGTTTTCCAGCCCATGAAGATGGTGAAGCGTGCGCTCGCGGCCGGTGCGGCCCTGATGCTCGGGTCCGGCCCCGCGATGGCCGCCTGGTCCGACCTCAACCTGCGGGTCGGCGTCACGGAACTCAGCCGCGAGATCTACGGCCTGCACATGCTGATCCTCTGGATCTGCGTGGCGATCGCCGTGGCGGTGTTCAGCGTGATGATCTATTCGATCGCCACCTTCCGGAAATCGAAGGGGGCGGTAGCCGCCACCTTCGACCACAGCACCAAGGCCGAGATCGCCTGGACGGTGATCCCGGTGCTGATCCTGGTCGGCATGGCCGTCCCGGCGGCGAAGACGCTCGTCAAGATCGAGGACACCCGGGGCTCGGAGCTCACGGTCAAGGTCACCGGCTACCAGTGGAAGTGGCAGTACGAGTACGTGGACCACGGCGTGTCGTTCTTCTCCACCCTCGCGCGCTCGAGCGACGAGGCGCGCCAGCTCGACTCCGGCATCAAGCCCCAGAGCGTCGAGAACTACCTGCTCGAGGTGGACAAGCCCCTGGTCGTGCCGCAGGGCCGCAAGGTCCGCGTCCTGATCACCGCCAACGACGTGATCCACGCCTGGTGGGTGCCGGACTTCGGCATGAAGAAGGACGCCATCCCGGGCTACATCAA
>JAWOGY010000122.1:0-4227 GCA_046496425.1 Vicinamibacterales bacterium | reverse complement strand
GCCGCACCGTCGTCCTGCCGCGCGGCTGGCCGGGACCTTCGAGTCCGTACAGCTACGGGGTCCAGGCCGGCGACACGCTGTTTCTTTCGGGCCTGCTCCCGCGAAGAGGCGTCGACAACACGCCGGTGAAGGGCGAGATCGAGGCGCAGACCAGCGCCGTCTTCGAAAACGCCGAAGCGGTGCTGGGGGCTGCCGGGTTGTCCCTGAAGGATGTGGCCTCGGCGCGGATTTTCCTGACCGATGGCGCCGTGTTCGAGCGCATGAACGCGGCCTACCGCGCCCGTTTCGCGGCCAATCCTCCGGCCCGGGCGACCGTGATTACGCCGCTGCCCGCGCCCGACGCCCTGATCGAGATTACGATGGTGGCGGTGAAAGGGGCCGGGCGCGCCGCTGTGCTGACGCCGGGACCCGACGGGACGCCGGGCCGGCCGAACCCCAACCTGAGCTCGGCCATCCGGGTCGGCCCTCAGCTGTTCCTGTCGGGCATGCTCGGCGTGCTGCCCGCCAACGTCGCGGACGCGTCCGGGCAGACCGCTGAAACGCTCAACAGATTGGAACGCACGATGACTGCCGCGGGATTCGGCTGGCCCGAGGTTGCCGACTCGGTCGTGTACGTCACCGACGTGTCCGCCGCCTCAGAGGTCCTGCGGGTGTTCTCGGCGAGAACCGGCGGCCGGATGCCGGCCGGCACGATCGCCGGCACCGGGCTTGTGAGCCCGCAGGGCCGCGTGGAGATCATGCTCACGGCAGGAAAGTAAGGGAGAAACCGATGGCCGCCACGTGTTCGTTCGATGTGACCTCGACGGTCGACCTGCAGGAAGTCGACAATGCGCTCAATCAGGCCCGCAAGGAGGTCGTGCAGCGCTACGACTTCAAGGGCTCGAAGGCCGACATCCAGTTCAACCGGGCCGACAGCACGATCACGCTCGTCGCCGACGACGAATTCAAGATGGCGGCGCTGTGGGAAATCGTGCAGGGCCGGATGATCAAGCGCCAGGTGCCGGTGAAGAATCTCACGCTGGGCGAGATCGAGCGCGGCGGGCAGGACACCGTGCGTCGCGTCATCACGCTGCAGCAGGGCATTCCGACCGACGCGAGCCGCGCCATCGTGAAGTTCATCAAGGACCGCAAGCTCAAGAAAGTGCAGGCGGCCATCCAGGCGGACCAGCTCCGCATCACGTCTCCGTCGCGCGACGAGCTGCAGGCGGTGATGCAGCTGCTGAAGGCCGAGGATTTCGGCGTCGCGCTGCAGTTCGGCAACTACCGCGAATCCTGATGCGCCCGGGCCGTTCCCTCGCCGGCCTCGGGCTCGTCGCCGCCGCGGTGCTCGCGCTGACGGCCGCAGGCGTGGGCGGCCGTGTCTTCGCGGTGGCGGTGGCGGTCGCCGTGCTGCCGCTGCCCCTGTACATCGGCGTCGCGCTGTGGCTCGACCGGTTCGAGCCCGAGCCTCGCGGCATGCTCGCCGTGGCCTTCCTCTGGGGCGCATCAGTCGCCGTCCTGGTGTCGGGCGCCGTCAACGGGGTCCTGGATGCGATCGTCGGCCCCGGCTGGACCGCCATGGCCGGCGCTCCGGTCGTGGAGGAGGCGCTCAAGGCGGCGGTCCTCGTCCGGTTCTACCTCGCTCGCAGAGACGAATTCGACGGGGTCGTCGACGGGGTGATCTACGCCGCGATGGTCGGCCTCGGGTTCGCCTTCGCGGAAAACGTCGATTACTACAGCCGCGCCCTCCAGCACGGAGGCACGGCCGGGCTCGCCCTGATCTTCACGCTGCGCGGCATGATCGCCTCGTTCTCGCACCCGCTGTTCACCAGCCTGACGGGACTGGGGCTGGGTGTGGCGCGGCAGTCGGCCAGCCGTGCCGTGGCGGCCATCGCCCCGTCGGCGGGGTTCGTGGGCGCCGTGGCGCTTCATGCGCTCTGGAACGCGGGCGCGTCCGCCGGGCTGCTCTTCTTCGTCGTCTACGCCCTGGTCATGATTCCCGCGCTGGCCGTGCTGCTCGGGATCGTGGCCGTGTCGCTGAAGTTCGAGGGGCGCGTGATCCAGGCGCACCTCGCGCCCGAGGCGGCCACGGGCCTGCTGACCTCCGACGAGTATGCCCGTCTCTGTTCCGTCCGCGGGCGCCTGCACGCGTCGACCACCGCGTTTCAGCGGGGCGGGCTGGGGGAGTGGCGCGCCCGCCATGCCTTCCACCGCGCGGCGAGCGAGCTGGCGTTCCTGCGCCGTCGCGCCGCCGTCGACGGCGTGGTACCCGACAGCTCGCTGGAGCGGCAGTACCTCCAGCAGATCGGCGCCGTCGGTCTGGCAGACGCTCCGGCCGGTGCCAACGTCAGCCTCGGCGACGAACCGCCGCGCACGTGAAGGCGTCGTTCCTGATCAGGGTTTCCGCAGCAGGACCACCCGGTTGGAGTTCGTGCCTATCGTGTTGTTCGTCACACCCCAGAGGTTGGCGGTCTTCGTGAACGCCTGGTCGTTGATGAGGACGAACACCGGTTCGAGCCCAGCCTGCATGGCGGCCGGAATGACTGCCTCTTCGAGCCTGACGGTCGCCTTCCTCACCTCGCCCACCTCGAAGGCGACGCACGCGCCCGGCTTCAGCACCCGGCACAGTTCGCGAAAGACGCGCGTCATCGCCGCCTGCCACTGGTCAAGGCGGTGCAGGTTCGTGATGTGGACGTCCGCCGGATCGATGCCGCAGAACCAGCATCGGAGCCAGTTGTCCATCTTGTAGTTGACCACCGTCAGGAACGGCGGCGAGGTGACGACGAGGTCGACGGACGCTTCGGCGAGTTCCGGCGTGTCGTGCGCCGCTTTTGTCAGCAGGCGCGCCTGCTCAGCCGCCGGCGCCAGGTGGCACTGGTCGCCGTGATCGACGTGCTTGAGAAGCGCTTGCGACTTCTTCAGCACGATGGCGCGCAGGTCCCGCGGGGGCGGCGTCTGGCCGCGCGCCTCGTTGATCTTCCGCTGGTTCGGGACCGTGGTCGCCTGGTTCGGCGGCAGCGTGTAGACCGAGAGGAAGCCGGGCGAATGGCCGGTCAGCCTGTTCACCGTCACCATCCGGATCCACCGGTCCACGCCATCGAGGGCGTCGTGGCGTTCCCGGTCGAGCAGGTAGTGCCGGAGCGCCGCAATCTCGTTGAGCGTCGCTGGGTGGTAGAACACCTCCAGGTCGTGCAGGGCCCTCGTGGGCCGGTCGAGATCCAGCGACGCCAGCCGCTGCCGCACGTCGTCGATGGACGGCGGCGCGAGCCTGGGCTCGAGCAGCATACGGCTGAGCGGATTGATGTCGCACGCCCAGGGCACGCGGCCGGCCAGTGCCGCCTCGAGGGGCGTCGTCCCGCGCCCGGCGAACGGATCGTAGACGACGGCGCCGGGCTCCGTGAGGCGATCGATGAAGAAACGCGGCAGCTGCGGCTTGAAGCAGGCGCGGTACGAGATCTCGTGCAGGCTGTGGGCCGCGCGCTGGCGACTCGTCCAGAACTCGTTGACGAACGTCGGGACGCGCACGACGCGCCCGTCAGGGCGCTCCGCCACGGTGATCGTCTCGACCGTGGGCCGGTGATGCCACCGATGGTCGCGCACGTCGTCCAGCAGTTCGTCGGAGGTCATCTCGCTTGATTCTGACAGAAGACAGAAGACAGAAGACAGAAGCAAGACGCAAGAAGCAAGAAGAACCCCACCGATGCAGCTTGTCTTCTTCTGGCTTCTGACAATCGTAAGCGAGCCCTTCTTGCTTCTGACTTCTGACCTGCGGCCGGTGCCGAACTGGCGGCCGCTAATAGAAATCGTGCGACTGCACGTCCACCGGCACCCCCGCAATCCCCTCGACGCGCTCGGCCCGCACAGCGGTGACGTTCTCGTGGTTCTGCAGGATGCCTTCGACCAGCAGGAACGGCTCTTCGAGAATCGTGATGCGCTCTCGCGCGAAGACGTCGGGGCGGACGATGATGTTGCTGATGCCGGTTTCATCCTCGAGGGTGAGGAACACGAACCCCTTCGCGGTGCCGGGGCGCTGGCGCGTGATGACCGTGCCCGCCACGCGGATGCGCCTCCCTTGCCGCTCGCGCGGCAGATCGGAGGCGCGCAGCACGCCGCGCAGCGACAGTTCGCGCCGGCGCAGCGCCATCGGGTGCGGCCCGATCGTCAGGTTCGTCCCCTCGTAATCGGCCACGAGGCGCTCGGTCAGGGACATGGGGGGCAGGGGGCAGGCGTTGGGCGCGGATTCGCTTC
>JAWOGY010000087.1:0-13001 GCA_046496425.1 Vicinamibacterales bacterium | reverse complement strand
GGCGAGGCCGCGCGCGGGGATTCCTCAGCGAAGTGAGGGCATTTCCACGACTTTTCGCGTGCGGCCCCGGCCTGGCACCTCTCGTGCATGAGCGGAGTGCAGGTGGCGGATAAGCTGCATGATCGATCGTGAGAAAGTCCTCGCCGTTCTTCAGAAGCGGTTCCCCGGGTCCGCGCCGGACCAGCTGGCGGCGGCGGCGAACGCCATCGTCGGCTTGTCGGATGAATGGGAGGATGTCACCGAGCGGCAGCCGAACATGAACCACTGCGCAGCGGTGCATTGCGCCGAGAGCTGCTTCATCGCCGATCAGCGCCAGCAGGGCTTCGAGTTCCGGATCCTGATGAAGCCGTCGGCAGAGTAGCGGGTGGCGGAATCTCGGCAGCCCGCGGTGGCTGTGACGCGGATTGTGCCGACGAGGCGCCACTCGCGGGAATGTCATGCGCGGTTTTACTGGGATTCTTGATTGGTACTGAAATTGCACTTACTGAAAGCGCATGGGCCGCAACGATTCGAAGTGTGGCCTGTGGTGTAGGAACTGGGTTCGCAAACGCAACGATCTGGCCGCTCGGGAGGCTCGCGCACACGACACCTCTGTAACCCACCGCGGTCGGTCAGCCCATGAAACGGCCGGCCGTGACGACCTGCTCTTTTTCATCCTTCCAGACCCTGAATCCACAGGGCGAATCTTCCGAGCGGCAGATCAGTTGCGACAGACAAGAAGGGCGGCCCCAGACGGGGCCGCCGACGCGGCGCGTGCTCGAACCGCGCGAGGAGTGCCATGAACACCGAACGGATGCCGTGGACGTGCCGGTGGAGCGAGTTCCGTCCGACGACGCCCTCCCCGATGTGGATGGATGAGTGGATGGCCCAGTGGGTGTGTCTGGCGGAGCGGCAGCGCACGGGCGCCGGCGACCTCGATCGCTGCGTGGACTGCCAGAAGTACGAGGCGCGCGACGATCGCGCCGGTCAGCCTCCGCGTGATATCGTGCTCTAGCACGGGCGCCGGACACGATGTCCGCCCCGGGAACCCACGCTTCTCCGACACTTCCATGATGCGCCTGCTCCTCAGTGCCTGCCGTGTTGTGCTCGCCGTGATTGCCACGGTGTCGATCGCGGCGGCGGCGCCGCAGAACCCGGGCGCGCCTGCGCCTCCCAGTAACGACGACTGCCTCGCGTGTCACGGCGACGCCGGCGCCGCGCGGGCCGACGGCCGGTCGGTGGCGGTCGCGCCGGAGGTCTTCGCCGGGTCGATTCACGGGATGGGCGGCGTGGCCTGCGTGGACTGCCACGCCGACCTTGCGTCGCTTGCCGAGTATCCGCACGCCGAGACGCTGCAGCCCGCGCAGTGCGCGACCTGCCACGACGCGGCCGTCGCCGCGTACGGCACGAGCGTGCACGCGCAGGGGCGGCGCCCGGAGGGCAGCCTCGCAGCGGCCGGCTGCGCGGACTGCCACGGCAGCCACGATATCAAGCCGTCGGCGGACCCCTCCTCCCGCACCCACCACGCGCGGCTGCTCGACACGTGCGGCGCCTGCCACGGCAGCGGCGCGACGGGCGTGCCGGGCGACACCGCGCGCGGCAACATCGTCGACCTGTACAGGGACAGCATCCACGGGAAGGCGCTCATCAAGAGCGGTCTGATCGTCGCGCCGAGTTGCACCGACTGCCACGGCAGCCACGACATCCGCCCCAAGACCGACCCGGCGAGCCTGGTGTTCCGCAAGACGATTCCGGCGACGTGCAGCAACTGCCACGAGGGCATCGGGCGCGAGTACTGGGCGAGCGTCCACGGCAGCCAGGTCGCGCAGGGCAGTCCGCTCGCGCCGGTCTGCTCGAGCTGTCACACCGCGCACGACATCCGGCGATCGGACGTCGAGGGGTGGAGGCTCGAAGTTATCCAGGAGTGCGGCACCTGCCACGAGCAGTCGCTCGACACGTATCGCGACACGTTTCACGGCCAGGTGACCGCGCTCGGGTTCGCGCGCGTGGCCTCGTGCGCCGATTGCCACGGGGCCCACGCCGTCTTCCCGAAATCGGACGCGCGCTCCACGGTGTCGGAGGCGAACCTGGTGTCGACGTGCCGCCCGTGCCATCAGCGCGCGACGCCGAGTTTCGCGCAATTCGACCCCCACGCGGACCCGAACAACCGCGAGCGGAACCCGTTGCTCTTCTATACCTCGCAGTTCATGAAGATGCTGCTGCTGGGAGTGTTCTCGTTCTTCGGCCTCCACACCGCGCTGTGGTTCGGACGAGGGATGCAGCAGAAGGCGGCCGGTCGGCTTCGCCGCCGCAGGGACGCGGATTCCGCGGAGGACGGCGAATGACGGCGCAGGCGCCGGCGCACCAGGACGCGCTCACCCACACCCACTACCGGCGGTTCGACCGGGCCGACCGCCTGTTGCACGGCTTCCTGATGTTCAGCTTCCTCAGCCTGGCGTTCACGGGCCTGCCCCTGCTGTTCAGTCACGAGGTGTGGGCGGCCCGGCTGGTGCGGTTCCTTGGCGGGTTCGAGGCGGCCGGCACGATTCACCGTTTCGCCGCGGTCGTGATGATCGGCGTGTTCGTCACCCACCTGAGCCGGATCTGCCACCGGCTCTTCGTGCAGAAGGACCTGTCGATGCTGTGGGGGCCCAGCTCGATGGTGCCCCAGCCGAGAGACTTCTTCGAGATGGTCGCCCACGTGCGGTGGTTCGTCGGGATGGGCCCGCAGCCGCGCTTCGATCACTTCACCTACTGGGAGAAGTTCGACTACTGGGCCGTCTTCTGGGGCATGGGCATCATCGGCGGCTCCGGCCTGATCCTCTGGTTCCCCCAGACCGTGGCGCACGTGCTCCCGGGCTGGGTCTTCAACATCGCGATGGTCATTCACGGGGAAGAGGCCCTGCTCGCGGTGGTGTTCATCTTCACCTTTCACTTCTTCACCGGACACCTCCGGCCCGAGAAGTTCCCGATGGACTCGGTGATCTTCACCGGCCGCGTCACCGTGAAAGAGATGGAGGAGGAGCGCTCCGACGAGCTCGAGCGCCTGACGCGGACGGGACGCATCGATGAGCTGGTCAGCGCCGCCGCTCCGCGGTGGGTCTACCGTCTCGGGCGCACGGCGGGCACCATCGCCGTGGCGCTCGGCCTGCTGATGGTCGCCTTGATCCTGTACGCGGTCCTCACGTAGGGACCGGGAGGTGCACCCGTAGCCATGACGCCAGCCCGGACCCGCTTTTCACTGTTTCGAAACGCCATCACCATTTTCGGCGCGGCGCTGGCGACCACCGGCGCCGTCCTGTTCCTCGCGTTCTTCCTCCTCGAACTGGCCGGCATGCACGCCAATCCCTATCTGGGCATGCTGTTCTTCCTGGTGTGTCCGGGCCTGTTCGTGGCGGGCCTCATCGTCATGCCCGTCGGGATCTGGCTGGCCCATCGGCGTGACGCGGCCGGGCTGAAGGCGTGGCGGCCCGCCTGGCCGAACATCGATCTGAACGACGGGGCCCAGCGGCGCGCGACGGCGATCTTCCTCGCGTCCACACTCGCGAACATCCTCATCGTGTCGGTCGCCGCGTTTTCCGGCATCGAGTACATGGACTCGCCGCAGTTCTGCGGCCAGCTCTGCCACGAAGTCATGGAGCCCGAGTGGGCGGGGTACCAGGAAGGCCCCCACTCGCGGGTGGCGTGCGTGCAGTGCCACATCGGGCCCGGCGCGCCCTGGTTCGTCAAGTCGAAGATGTCCGGCCTGCGGCAGGTGTACGCGGTGACGTTCAACACGCACTCGCGGCCGATTCCCTCGCCGGTCCACGATCTGCGCCCGGCCCGCGACACCTGCGAGCAGTGCCACTGGCCCGAGAAGTTCCACGGCGATAAGGTCCGGACAATCCGCACCTACGCCGATGACGAGGCGAGTACGGAGACGGTGACGACGCTGCGGATGCACGTCGGCGGCATCAACCGGCTCGACAGGTCCGCCACGGGCATCCACTGGCACGTGTCACAGCAGAACCGCATCGAGTACATCGCGACCGACGACAAGCGCCAGGTGATTCCGTATGTCAGGCTCGACGACGGGAAGGGGAACGTCACGGAGTTCTTCGCTGAAGGGGTGACCGACGCGGCGTCGCTCACAGGCGAGCGGCGCGTGCTCGACTGCGTGGACTGCCACAACCGCCCGTCGCACACGTTCGCGTACTCTGCCGAGCGCGCCGTCGACGAGGCGATCGCGGCCGGAGGGTTCGACCAGGCGCTGCCGTTCATTCGCCGGGAGGCGGTGAAGGTGCTCACGGTGGCCTATCCCGACAAGGCGGCGGCGCTGACAGGCATCGAGGAGGGCCTCACCGCGTTCTACCGGGACCGGGCCGGCGTCTCGACGTCCGCGCTCGACCGGGCCGTCGCGACCGCGAAGCACGCGTACGAGCGGAACGTCTTTCCCGCGATGAGAGTCAGTTGGGGGACCTACGCCAACAACGTCGGCCACAGCGACCCGGGTCCAAGCCCGTTCCCTGGTTGTTTCCGGTGCCACGACGAGAGCCACAAGACCAGGCAGGGCAAGGCGATCTCCCAGGATTGCAGTCTCTGCCACACCATCGAGTAATCCCCGCAGTTAGGCCGCTACAATCCAACGAATTGGATTGATGGCGCCGCAAGTGCGCCGGTAATCCGGCGTATTCCGGCGCGAATTGGCGGAAATCTGTCGGAGCGATGAAAATACCTACTGCCTCCGTCCCGGCACCTGAATCAATATTCAAGTAATGTTCATAAATTCGCCGCCGCTGAACCGGCATTCACTTTGCAGCGCTCTCATCGGATTCGGCCCGATGGCCGGAACCTCTCAGGAGCCTACTCAAGGAGCACGCCATGCATTTTCTCTCGAGGACCCTCATCCGCGGGGTGGCGCTGGGTGGCCTAGTGGCCGCCTGGTTTGCCTTCGCGGGGACGGCGTCGGCGGCCACGCAGAAGCCGGCGGCGGCCCCGTCCGCGGCCGACTACGCCGGCCAGGACACGTGCCTGGGCTGTCACGAGGACAAGAGCGCCGTCGCCAGGACCGGCGCGCACGCCCGCGCGTTCAACCCGAAGACGCCGAATGCGACCATGGGTTGCGAGAGCTGCCACGGGGCAGGTAAGGCGCACGCCGAGGCCGGCGGGGACAAGACGAAGATTGCGCAGATCTCGAAACTCAACGCCCAGGAGGCGAGCGAGCTGTGCACGAGCTGCCACGACCGCAAGACGCACGCCCTGTGGGCGGGCAGTCAGCACGACAACCGAAACGTCGGCTGCGTCAGCTGCCACAGCGTCCACTCGCCGAAGAGCGAGGCCGGCCAGCTGAAGGCGAAAAACGAATCCGAGTTGTGCGCCTCCTGCCACCGCGCGATCGTGAACAAGCAGAACCGCTTCAACCATATGCCGGTGCGCGAAGGCAAGATGTCGTGCGCGTCGTGCCACAACGTCCACGGCAGCTCGAACCAGAAGCTCCTGAAGACGGGCACCACGATTGACGAAAGCTGCACGAGCTGCCACGCCGAGAAGCGCGGCCCGTACATGTGGGAGCACGCCCCGGTGGCCGACAGTTGCGCCACCTGTCACGATCCGCACGGGTCGAACAACGACCGCATGCTCGTCGCCAAGCAGCCCTACCTCTGCCAGCGCTGCCACGTGACCTCGCGGCACCCCCCGACGGTCTACGACGGCTACATGCTGAAGAATTCGCAGAGCGCCAACAAGATCTACGGCCGTTCCTGCGTCGTGTGCCACCAGATGGTGCACGGCTCCAATTCCCCGAACGGCAAGGCCTTCCTGCGCTAATAGAGGAGGACTGCAATGCGCAACAGAGTATTGACGGTGACTGCGGCGCTTCTGCTCGCCTCCGCGCTCCACGCGAAGGCGCAGACAACGCCCGCCGAGACGACTTCGGGCTCGAACGCCGGTGCGGCGACGGGCACGGTGGATGTCGGGTTCCGCGTGACCGATGTAACGGGCGACGAGGCCCGCTACGAGCGCTACCGCGACCTGCAGGACGGGTTGTATACCAACATCGTCTTCGGGAAGCTGACCGACACCTACCTGTTCGACGTGACGGCGAAAAACGTCGGGTACCACGACCAGAACTACGTGGTCAACTACCAGAACAGCAGGATGAAGTTCTCGTTCGTGTGGGACTCGATCCCGCTGAACTACTGCTACAACTGCCTGACCCCGTGGCGGGAGTCGTCGGCGAACAACTGGACGCTCGACGATGCCACCCAGCGGCTGGTGCAGGACAGCCGTGCGCAGACGCCGGGCGGCCCCACGACGCCGCTGCCGCCGGGTTACGTCGCGATTCCGACAAACGCCGCGGCCTTGTCCTCGCAGTCGGTCTACCGCGCTCAGGCGCAGACCTTCGAGATGCAGCAGCGCCGTGACGTCGCCGGCTTCAAGTTCGGCTACGACATGACCACGGACGTGGCTTTGAGCGTCGACTTCACGACGACCAAGAAGTCGGGCTACCAGCCCTTCGGCATGTCTTACGCGTTCAGCAACGCGAACGAGCTGCCGATGCAGCTCGACAACCGTACGAGCGACATCGGGGCGGCCGTCGAGTGGGTGAAGCCGAAGGGCATGTTCCGCGCCGGAGTGGAATACTCGATGTTCTCGAACCAGTTCAACCAGGTCGAGTGGGACAATCCGCTGCAGCTCACCGACTACAACAACGGCCGGGTGCCGCCGAGCGGACCGTACGACCCGAGCGGCTACAGCAACGGCAATGGCGCGGCCCGCGGGCGGATCTCCTCCTTCCCCGACAACTCCATGACGGTCGTGAGCTTCATGGGCCTGTACAAGTTCACGCGCACGACCACCGTGAACGGGACGGTCCAGATCAGCAATCAGACCAATGACGACGACCTGATTCCGTGGACGAGCAACGCGTCCATCAACCAGCCGCTCGTCTGGGCGTCGTTCCCGTTCATCGCGGAACTGCCGCGGCCGACCGCCGAAGCCAAGGTCCGGGGCGTCAACGCGCTCCTGAACTTCACGTCGCGGCCGACCCGCAGGATCGGCTTCAACGCGAAGTACCGCCACAACACCCACGCCAACATCTCGCGCCCGTTCCCGTACGACGAGAACGTCCGGTTCGACGGAGTGCCCGAAGAGAGCACCGGCCAGATGGCCGAAGGCCACAGCGTGATTCGCGACACGTTCGACGCGTCGATGTCCTTCAGCGTGATGCCGTTCTCGACGATCCGGATCGGCTATCTGTTCGACAACTACGACCGGACCGGCCGCACGCACAACGACATGCGCGACCAGGGCCTGCGGGCGACCTGGGACACCACCGGCAGCCAGTGGATCTCGCTGCGCCTGGGCTACGAGTTCGTCGCCCGGACCGGCTACGGGTTCTCCGAGCAGGCGGTCGAGGACGCGGCCGCCCAGCCCGGCCTCCGGTTCTACGACGAGGCGGACCGCGACCGGAACCGCTTCAACGCGCTGGTGACCCTCACGCCAGTCCCGACGATGGACTTCACGGCGTCGGTGACCTACACCGACGACCAGTACGGCGGTCCGGGCCTCGAGTTCGGCCTGCTCAGCAACACGAACACGGCGTTCAACCTGGGCGCCAACTTCACGCCGTCCGACCACATCGCGATGGGCGTGAACTACGGCCGCGACGATTTCAGCACCTACCAGAAGGCGCGCAACGCCAACCCGGCTCCCGACCCGTCCTGGACCGATCCGCGGCGAGACTGGACGCTGGACAACGACGAGATCGTCAATAACTTCGACGTCTACCTCGACCTGCTCAACACCATCCGGAACACCGGCATCCGCCTCGCCTGGAGCTACAGCGACTCGGACAACGGCTTCCTGCTCGGCGGGCCGCGCCTCGACCCGTCCGTCCCCGGGTCGCTGGCAGCGCTGGGCCAGTTCGAACAGCTGCCGAACGTCACCAACACCTGGCAGCAGTTCATGGTCGACCTCAAGTACTCGTTCTCGGCCAAAGTCGGCTTCGCCCTCGGCTACTTCTACGAGAAGCTCGACATCAGCGATTTCGCCACCATCGACACGAACGGTTCGGTGGGCTACACGCCGGCAACCGGCAACCCCCGGATCGACTACCTGGGCGGCCTCACGACCGGCTACGGCAACCGGCCGTACAAGGGCAGCACCTTCACCGCGCGCCTGCTTTACACGTTCTGACCGCAGCGGCGCGCGGCACCTCAGGGCCGGTCACCCCGAACGGGGTGACCGGCCCTTTTCGCTGCCGCCGGGAGCGGGCCGCCCCGGCCGGCTGTCGAGCGGCGGCGGCTTTCTGCTAAGATGAACATTGTTGAGATTGAATCTCATTATGGCAGCGGCCATGACGAGGTTCGGTCATCGTGCGCCTTCCTGCGAGGCCCCGGATGTCCTGTGCCCAGGCTGCGGTTCGTGAACCGGCAGCCGACCCAGTCCTGACCCTCCGCTCCCGCCCACGACGCATCGCGCTTGTCGGCAATGCCAACGTCGGCAAGAGCGTCCTGTTCGGACGCCTGACCGGCCAGTACGCCGTCGTCTCGAACTACCCCGGGACGACCGTCTCCCTGACGAAGGGCCGCATCATGGCGGGCGGCGAGGTGTGCGAGCTGGTCGACACGCCGGGTATCACCGCGCTCGAAGGGACGCTCACCGAGGACGAACTCGTGGCGCGCCGCATCCTCGACGGCGGCGAAACCGACGTCGTCATCCAGGTGGCGGACGCCAGGAACCTCCGGCGGGGGCTGATGCTGACCTCGCAGCTTGCCGCGATCGGCCGGCCGATGGTGCTCGTGCTGAACATGAGCGACGAGGCGCGGGTGCACGGCGTGGTGATTGACGCCGCCGGGCTTTCGGCCCGGTTGGGCATCCCGGTGGTGGAGACAGTGGCCACCGAGGGCCGCGGCGTCGCGGAACTGCGCGAGGCGATCGGCCACGCGGCCGTGCCGTCCTTCGACGCGGCCCACCGCGGGGACCATGCGCGCGTGGCGCACGACCTGGCCGTCGAGCACCGGCGTCACCGCCGCCGCTCGGCGGCGCGCATTCAGGAACGCCTGGGGCGGCTCGTTCGCGAGCCACTGACCGGCCTGCCAATCCTCGCGCTCGTCCTCTACGGCATGTACCTCGCCGTCGGCGTGTTCGGCGCCCAGACGCTCGTGGAACTCGTGGAGGCCGGCCTGTTCGAGCAGGTCATCAATCCCGGTGCGACCTCGCTGGTCAATCGCGTGGTGCCGTGGGCGATCGCCAGGGACTTCCTCGTGGGCGAGTACGGCCTCATCACCATGGGACTCACCTACGCGGTCGCGATCGTGCTCCCGGTGGTGGCGACGTTCTTCTTCGTGTTCGGATTCCTCGAGGACTCGGGCTACATCCCCCGGCTGGCGATCTTCAGCGACCGCATCTTCCGTGTCATGGGCCTCAACGGGAAGGCGGTGCTGCCCATGGTGCTGGGCCTCGGATGCGACACGATGGCGACGATGACCACGAGGATCCTCGGGACGCCGAAGGAGCGCCTGATTGCCGTGTTGCTGCTGGCGCTGGGCATCCCGTGCTCGGCGCAGCTGGCCACGATTCTCGGGATTCTCGGCGGCGTGTCGTTCGCGGCGCTGGTCACGCTGTTCGGCGTCGTGCTGGCCCAGATGTTCTTCGTAGGGTTCCTCGCGGCGCGAGCCATCCCGGGCGAACGCTCGGAATTCATCATGGAGCTGCCGCCGCTCCGCCTCCCTCAACTCGGCAACATCGTCCGCAAGACCCTGCTGCGGGTGCGGTGGTATCTCGGTGAGGCCGTGCCCCTCTTCCTGATCGGCACCGCGCTGCTGTTCGTGCTGAGCAGGACCGGGCTACTCGCCAGGCTGACCAACGCCGCCGAGCCGGTCGTGGCCGGGGTGCTCGGGCTCCCGAGGGACGCGGCCGCCGTCTTCGTCATGGGGTTCCTGCGCCGCGACTACGGCGCGGCCGGGCTGTTCCAGATGTCGAAAGCGGGGCAACTGGACGGCGTGCAGGCCGTCGTCGCGCTGACTGTCATGACGCTCTTCGTTCCGTGCGTGGCCAATTTCCTCATGATGATCAAGGAGCAGGGGTTGAAGGCGGCGCTCGGAATCCTTGGCGTGGTGACCGTCATTGCGCTCGGCACCGGTGCCGTCCTGAACACGGTGCTCCGGGGTTTGAATGTCACGTTCTGAGAAGACGCACCGGCTGTCGAGCATGGGCCCCGGGGCGAAGGGGAAGGTCGTCCGTGTGTCGCGTGAGAACCCCGACCGCGCCGATCGGCTGATGGCCCTCGGTGTCACCCCCGGCGCGGCGGTCACCGTGCTCCAGCGCTTTCCAGGCGTGGTGTTTCTCTGCGATCACACCGAACTGGCGGTGGAACCCGCCGTCGCCCGCGCCATCGTCGTCGAACTCGAGCAGGCGTGACGCGCGCCCCTCCCCGTGGCCGCGGATCGCCAGGGCCGGCTAGTCCGGCACGCAGCTTGCGATACGCCTGCCTGTCCCCCTCAACGTGCCGGGAATCCGCAGCCTGCTCCGGGTTCGACCGCCCGTGGCGGCAGAGCCGTTCCGGGCGCAGCAGACACGCGCGGCTGCGGTCCCGCCGGCCAGGGATGGAGAGACTCGAGATGCGATTTCTCAGTGTCCTGATGGAGGAGCACCGGGGCTTCAGCGTCATGCTCGACGTGCTCGACGCGATCGCCGGACGTCTCGAACGGGGAGCCGGCGTGCCGATGCCGATGCTGGTGGACGTCGTCGACTTCTTCGAGAACTTCACCGACCGCCATCACGACAGGGAGGAGGAAATGCTCTTCCCCTTTCTGGCCAGGCACGGCATCGGGCCCGATCAGACGGTCGTGAGCGCGCTGATGTTCCAGCACGAAGCGGGGCGCATGTACGGCACGAAGCTGCGCGTCGAGCTGGAACGCATGAAACAGGGCGACCCGTCGGCCGCGGCCGCCCTGGCCGCCGACGCACGGGGGTACACCGAACTCATTCGCGAGCACATCCGCATCGAGGACGAGTACTTCTACAAGCTCGCCGACCAGGTACTGACCGAGGCGGAGCACGCCGCCATCGTGGAACAGTTCAGCGGGAGCCCGGACAACCGCGCGGCGCACGCCGACCGTGAGCGCTACCTGCAGATGATCGACGTCTATCCGGGCGTGGTCGCGGGCTGGGCGCCGTCGCGATAGGCCGTCAGGCCTGCTCGCGTTCGGGAGGCGCCTTCTTTTCGGGACGTCGAGACTCGACGTCGCAGCTTCCACTCATTCAGGTCGGCACGCCGAGCCTGGGCAACACCCAGGCGTTCAACAGCACCCAGACCGCAAGCACCGCGATGGGAATCAGGTAGTCCATGTCTAGGACCCCGCCACGGCGCCGGTCGCCTCGAGGGCCTTCAGAACCCGGCGAAGCCGCTCGTCGGCTTCGCGCGCCACGTCCTTGAGCGCCGGATTGCCGCCGACGATGCCCATGGCGGCAATCGGGGCCATGGCCGAAACCACACTCCGGCCAGCGTCGGTTTCGTACACGACGACGTTGCAGGGCAGGACCAGGCCGATTTCGAGCTCCGCCTCGAACGCGCGATGCGCCAGCGGGGGATTGCAGGCGCCGAGGATCGTGTATTTGCGGAAGTCCTTGTCGAGCTTCTGCTTCAGCGTCTGCCTGACGTCGATGGTCGTCAAAATGCCGAAGCCCTCCTTCTTCAGTTCCTCGGTCGTCCGCTCCAAGGCCTGCTCGTAGGGCAGCGCCACGTCGACGCCCATGCCGTATCTCGATTCCCTCATGCCATCCTCCGCTTCACCATGGTAGCGTATCGCCGCCCTCGGCGGTGTCCGTCCGGGCCCGCGAAGGCCCCTTCTCAAGAGATTCCAAATCGGCCTGGAGGTGACACCGAGCCGGAAGGCGCCCGGGGGCGGCGCCGGAATCAGGCTACAATGGCTGCCGCTGTGACCAAACGCACGGAAACGAATCCATCTGTCAGAGGGCGGGACAGCCGCGGCACCGACTTCGCGGCGCTGTTGCTGGCCGCGCAGGGCGGGAACCACGCGGCCATGGAGCGGCTCCTGATGAAGGCGCAGGAGATCGCCTACCGGTTCAGCCTGCTCGTGTGCGGCCACGCCGATGATGCTGACGACGCGATGCAGGAGGCCCTGCTCAAGACGTATCGGCACGCGGCCCAGATCAAGGAGCCGGCCGCCTTCAGGACGTGGCTCTACCGGACCGTGAAGAACGCCTGCCTCATCAGCCGCAGGCGGCGGGTCGGGGAGCCGGCGCGGGTGCATTCGCTCGACGAGGTGTCGATGGCTCCGGACGGCAGACTGCAGCGCATTGACGTCGTGGACCAGGGCCGGCGCCCCGACCAGGTGATGGAGAATTCGCGCCTCCGCCAGTCGCTGCATCGGGCGCTGCAGACGCTGCCGCCCGAGAGCCGGCTGATCGTCTTCCTGCGGGAGGTCGAAGGCCTGTCGACGCGCGAGGTGGCGTCGGTGGTCGGCATCTCGGAGGCGAACGTGAAGACGCGCCTGCATCGCGCGAGGCTGAGCCTGCGCCGGCACCTGGAGGCCCCTTGAAGACGACGCCGTCGGACCGCTGCCGCGCGCTGCTCGAACGGCTGTCGAGGTACATCGACGACGACCTCACGCCGGCCGAGCGCCGCGCCCTGACGGCGCACCTTCGCCGGTGCCCGTGCTGCCAGACCACGGCCGACAGCTTGAAGCACACCGTCGATGCCTGCAGGAAGGCGGGGACAGCCAGGCTGCCCGCCGACGTGCGCCTGCGGGCGAGGGCGCGCATCGCCACTCTGCTCGGCCCTGACGCCGCCGCGCGAAGCCGTACATGAATTGAGGACCGGGGATCCTGCTCCGTCCGGCGCATCCCGCCGCGACGAAACCCTTTCCCCGATCCTCAATCTATCGAACTGGGCGGCTTGACAGCTTGACGGCCAGTGTCTTCCCTAGCCCCTACTCAATCTGCATCTGATACGCCGCCAGCACCTTCATGTAGTTCGCGCGCTCGAACGCGGCCGGGTTCGGGCTCCGCTCGAGGCT